>NZOY01000092.1 GCA_002695445.1 Flavobacteriaceae bacterium | reverse complement strand
ACAAACTTTATATTTTCACCAATAACAACCTCAAGCATACTTTCATCAGATAAAAATAGTATTGGTAAATTTACGCCAAAGGGACTATTGGTAAGAGCAGCCATTTTTCTGATTTCCTCTTTGCATTGATCGACCTCACCCGAAGAAGTCTCAATTATTCCAAAGCCACCCGCATTTGAAACTGCAGAGGCCAACTGACTTCTTGCAATCCAGCCCATAGGAGCTTGAATAATAGGGTACTTACAACCCAACATTTCAGTAATTCTATTCATGATATCTCCACTAATGCTTGGCAATTATTTGCCGTTAAAAAATTTAAAACCTTTTCTTGATTTGCTTGATCAAGATTTTGAAATTCTTCTCTTATCCAGTCCAAGCATTTAGCTTGGTAAGGAAAAGATTTCTGTTTCCAATGATATCCTGCTAAATCTACAGACCATTCTTTATCACTATTTCCAATGGCTCTATGATTTTCGATCATAGTCGGTACATACGAAGTTGAAAGTTCCTTGAATAACTCATGTATGGAATCACTTAAGTTATCCAAAGTTANGTTTTCTTCTNGATATTCGAGCCCTCCTCTATCATCCAAGGTATTTACCCAAGCTACTGTTCGAGGAGATATCTCATGGGCGATTTTTCTAGGAGTGGGATCAAATCCCACCAATTGAGTAAACTGACCAAATACTGCAAAGTCGCAAGAAGATGGNAAATTACCCAATAAAAAAGGTTGTTTTTTAAANTGNGTCTCAAAAATTGAAAGGACNTTTTTATAACTTCTATCTATAAATTCTGCAGTATCATNNTTGGAGCCTACTACCCACAATCTATCTATTTGCCTCTTAGAAAAAACTTCTTTAAAAAAAGTAAGTTCATCGTCTTTCAAGGAATTATTTATTCCCANNGGTAGTATGGTTCCTGCATTATCTGCATCCTCAGAAAAATGCCATCTGTAATGGAACATATACTTGGTACACCATTCATCNCCAAAATCCTCAAGGACATAATTTATAAAATTTAAAGCAGGATCATTTGGAAGAACGGGTCTTTTTGGATAAGCTTCTTCAAATTCTCTTATCAAAGGAGTTGAGTCTGTAACTGCGGTGGGAATACCTTCCCTATTTAATATAAATACNGGAAGCAAAACTGGCTTTGGTGCTTCGATATTCATTTCCGCTAAAGCATCCTCAGCTTGTCGCCAAATAACTTCATAAGGAATTCTTTTATAGCGNAGGTATGCAACCATTTTTCTGGTGTATGGAGAAGCTACATTGCCAATTAGTTTTACGGGATTTGTCATTGAAAATCTTCTACTTTTAAATTTATCTTACCAAATTAATTTTATATTTATCTATGAGAGGAAATCTTTAAGATTATTTTCAGCTTTTAGAAGACCCTAATTATTTGCTAGCAGATCGCTAACTTGTTTCCCTCTTACAAAATCACTTATAATTTGCGCCAATTCAGGACCTACTTCCTCTTGAACAAAATGACTCGCACCGCCTAAAGTAATGACAGTAGGATTAGGTATCCTTTCTAAAAAAACATCTTTCATNGNCANAGTNATTCTTTCATTTTCNCCAAANGCNACTAAAAAAGGCTTGTCCCACTTTTCAAANACATCTTGCCAAAGTTTTTCATTTTCAGCCAGTTGAGTGGGAATTAGGTACGGCCAAACATGAGCTCCAGCTTTATACTTTCCNGAAGGATATGGTGCTTCATAGGCATANGCTTCCGCCTCTGATAAATCTAATCTACCAAAGTTTTCAATAATTCCTGCAATATTCATATCATTTGCATAGTAGGAATAAGCAATCCAATTACTAAACAAAGAGACACCTACTGATGGAGAAGGATTTTCAGTNGTTAATGCACCCTCTGCCTTAGTCATTAATTCTTCAAAAGTAATAGGTCCTATCCACCACACTCTNAGCTGAACTAATTTTTCAAATACCCAAGCTGATAAGCCAGAACGAGCTGGCATACCGGTATTGGATACAATCACATGACTAAAGCGATCTGGTAATTCCGCAACCACTCTTAAACCGACTAAACCTCCCCAGTCTTGCCCAAAAAAAGAAGCATTTTTAAGATTTAATCTTTCAACCAACTCTTTCATAACCTCAACATGATGTTTATAAGAGTAGTCAAATTTTGAAATAAATTTATCTGATTTACCAAACCCTACACAATCTGGAACGATTACTCTATGACCTTGTGCNGTAAGGATTGGTATCATTTTTCTGAATAAATAACTCCATGCTGGTTCNCCATGAAGNAGAAAAATTGGATTTGCATCTTTTGGACCTTCNTCTAAATAATGAATACGCAGACCATCNATCATCATGTAATTTGGTTTNNAAGGATAATCTTTNAGNTTTTCAAACCTCTCATCGGGAGTTCTTAAAACACCTTCTCTAATTTCATCTGCATACAAATTGAATGAAAAGAAAAAGTTTAAAATGAACAGTATCAAAAAACTTGAAATTAATTTCATTAGCCCTCTCCTTGCTATGACTCTTCAAATAAATATAGAATATGGCAGTATGAGTGTCAAAAGTTTATGAAAGAAATTAAAAAAGACGGTAGAAAATTAAGAAGTGAATCCACAGCAGATCTCATTTTGAATACTGCTTTGAAAATTGTTAGAAAAGGTGATATTGACATTTCATTTGATGCAATTGCAAAAGANGCAAAAATAGGGACAAGAACAATTTTCCGTCATTTNAAAGATAAAGAAGCTCTTCAAGAAAATCTTGATCAAGTACTTGCGCATGAATTTACAAATGCTTTTCTATCAATTAACAGAGAAGATCATCTTGAAAAGAGAATAGAAAATCTTTCCACAGTNTTGATTCAACTTTATATTAAAAANCAAAATATTCTNCGTTGGACNTTTAAGAACGTNTGGCGCGANAAAACTTTACGNAAAAATATGTTTTCTTGGAATCAAATTTTAAGAGATTTTGTCTATTCAATTCTTCCTGAAATTCAAAATAAAAAGAAACCCGAAAGAGAAATAATATTTGAATGTATTTCTTTTATTTTCTTTTTGAGATTAAACGTTGTTCAGGGCTTAGACGACAAACAAATAAAAGAAATTTTTATCTTAAATACAAAAAAATATTTAAGCTAAAATTAAGAAGCTCTTTTAATATTTTCTACAATTTCGCTCACTATTTCAGGTAACAATTCTTCAGGTATTTCGTGACCTACTCCTTCCATAATCATTCGCTTTGAATCTGNAATNCCATCCGCAACTGCTATTCCATGGTCTAAAGGCAAAATTGCATCNTCNGTTCCATGAATAANNAGAGCAGGAACTTTAATTTCNTGAAGTCGAGNTGTTCTATCTGGACTTGCGCCTACTGCNTCGNCNTGCAATGCATAAGGNTTNTTTCCATGNGANATNACAGGTTTTANCTTATCTCTAAATTTTTGNTCATNGAAAGGGAAACGCGATCCNGTCAACTGTCGATAAATTTCAACCACCCCATCNTCAATTCTGCCTCTAANATTATGTACNAAAGATTTTTTATANGCCTCNAGTAATTCTTCTGTGGGACCAGATAAAGAATCATTTTGCANCCCTGGAGAAGTCATAATTGGAGTGATAGTNAAAACNTTTTCTGGATGNTCNANAGCTAAGATTTGGGTGATCATNCCTCCCATTGAGGCTCCNATAATNTGTGCTTTTTTTATNTTTAGAACTTCCAANAAGGCTACTGCATCTTGNGCCATATCAGATAAGTTATATTCAGGATTGGGGTTNTTAAANTTAAATCTNCCTTTNTCGTCAACAGCTAATCCAAAAATACTGTTNACAATAATTTTCAAAAGAAAGTTTGGCAGAAGTTTTAAAAACTTATACAAGGCCGGTTCTTTTCCAAACCAAGTGGATTTACCAACATCTCTATTATCAAATCTAACCACATGAAAATTGTTTGCAACCAATCGATCAATAAACTCTTGATCCCATTGCATACAATTAGCGTTAGCTCCCATGATTAAGAGAATGGTTTCATTACTTTTATCTCCGAATTCTTCGTACCAAATATTTATATTATTTGCTTCTACTGTAGTTCCCATTTAAAACTCCCTAAAGATTTATAATAATCTAGTATATCCACTTATTAATGAAATTATGAAGCCTCCAATACCAAAAAAAATCAAAAAAAAATTATCAGCTCATGGCGATCAAAGAATTGACAACTATTATTGGTTAAGAGATGACAGTAGAAAAAATAAACAAATTATTAATTATTTAAAAGCAGAAAATAGCTATTCAAAAAAATGGTTTGACTCCAATGACGTTTCTCCTAAAAAAATATTTCAAGCCTATAAAAAAAGACTTCCAAAGCTTGAGGAGAGTTATCCTACCGAAATCGATGGCTACAAATACTTCTCAACAATTGATATTTCTTCGGAACATAGAAAATATTTTAGAGTTTATAAAAATCAAAAAAAATTAATTCTAGATGTTAATAAATTAGCCAAAGACAAAAAATATTACTCGATTTCCGGAATACAACCTTCAAGAAATCATCAATTCATCGCTTATGGCGAAGATACGAATGGAAGAAGAGAATATTCAATAATAATCAAAGATTTAACTAAAAATAAAATTCTTGAAACCAATCATTGTGGCTCAACAGGTGGAGTAATTTGGAACACCGACTCGGATGGATATTATTATCTAAAAAAAGATCCTAAGACCCTGATTACCGATTCTCTTTTTTTTCATAAATTGAATACTAAGTCTAATAAAGATGTTCTTATTTATAGAGAAAAAGATAAAGAGTTTAATTTAAGCATTTCCTTAAGTAGAACAAAAACAAGGTTGTTCTTGCAGATATCAAAAACCGAGTCTAATGAATTTAGAATTTTGGATCTTGAGAAAAATGACTCATCTTTAACTATTTTTCTTAAAAGAAAAAATAAAATTCTGTATTACGTAGATGACTCTCCAGAAGAGTTTTTTATTCTTAGCAATAAAAACAATCAGAGAAATTTTGCTTTGTACAAAGCTCCCTTATCCAACAAAGGTGAAAAAAATTGGAAATGTATAGTAAAACATAATCAAAATGAACTTTTGGAGGATTTCCAGATATTCAAAAATAAAATCGTTCTTGAAACCAGAAAAAACGGTTTACCTCAATTAGCGATAATTGATAGGAATAACAATCGTAAAACCTACATAAAATTTCAAGATTCTTCTTATGCTGCTAATCTTGCTTCTAACCCAAATTACAATTCAAATTCTTTCAAATATGTTTATTCAAGTTTGACCACGCCTTCAACAATATATTCTCAAAGTTTTTTATCAGGCTATAGAAGGAAAGTATGGCAACAAAAATTTAATAATTTTAAGGAACATACTTACGAAACTAAGAGAGTAATGATCAAAGCAAGAGATGGGGAAAAAATTCCAGTGTCACTCATTTATAAAAAAGGAGTAACTTTAAAATCAGCACCCCTACTTATGTATGGCTATGGTTCCTATGGACTAATCGTTGAACCATCTTTTAAATTATCATTTCTACCTTTGGTAGATGAAGGATTTATATTTGCAATTGCTCATATTCGCGGCGGACAAGATTTAGGAAGAAAATGGTATGACCAAGGTCGAATGATGAATAAGATGAATACCTTTTTTGATTTCATTGACTGTACTAAAGGATTGTATGAAAAAGATTTCGGCAATAAAGATAAAACTTTTGCGATGGGAGGAAGTGCCGGAGGTCTTTTAATGGGTGCGATAATAAATCTGGAACCTACTTTGTACAAAGGTATTGTTTCTGCAGTTCCTTTTGTCGATGTGCTAACGACAATGTCTGATGAAAGTATCCCTTTGACAACCTTTGAATATAAGGAATGGGGCAATCCATCTAGCAGAAAAGAATATTTTTACATTAAAAAATATTCCCCATATGACAATATTGAATCAAAGCCTTACCCGTCGGTACTAGTTACTTCAAGCTTGTTTGATTCACAAGTCCAGTATTTTGAACCAGCTAAATATGTTCCAAAACTGAGAGAATTCTCTACTTCAAATAATCCAATTTTATTAAAAATGAACCTTATTGGGGGGCATGCCGGAAAAAGCGGTAGATTGGAATCTCTAAAAGAAACTGCCGAGGAATTGAGTTTTATTTCTCACCTTGCGTCAAAAGATTATTGACATATTTTCCAATTGCCAACGAAGATGTAAGCCCTGGGCTTTCTATCCCTTGAAGATTTATAAATCTATCTAATCCATGTTGTTTCTTCGTTTGGATACTAAAATCTTGCATAGTTTCATTTGGCTTGGTGATTTTTGGCCTAATTCCAGTATAGTCAGGATGNAGTTTNTCTGGATTAATTTCAGGCCAATATTGATTAATAGATTTTAAAAATTTATCTTTTAAATTTTCATCAAAGGAATAATCTATTTTATCAACGAATTCTATATCTGGACCAAATCTCATGCCGCCTGCTAAGTCAAAGCCAACATGTATGCCCAAGCTATGTTGGTNTGCTATAGGGTAAATAAGGTTTGAAAAAGGTGNTTTACCAGAATATTTAAAATAATGTCCNTTTGCATAATAATTTTTATATATATCTTTTTTTTGAATNCCCTTGATGCTTGATAAATTAGCTTCACTGTTTAGCCCGCTACAATTGATTAAGAATTTTGAAGAGATAGAAAATTTTTGATCGCTTTCACAATTAATCCTAAATTGTCCATTTTCTTTCTCTGCATTAAGAAAAGAGGTATTTAAGGATACAAGTCCTCCGTAATGCTGNATGTCTCCTTCTAAGGCTGTTACATATTCAGGTACATCTATGACGCCTGAACTAGGTGAAAATAGAGCCTTCTTAAAGATTAATCCTGGATTGTCCTCCTTAACCTTACTTATATCAGCNTCATAAATTTCTACATTATTTNTTTTNGCTTGTTTTAATATATTCTCTAGCTTAGCTATTTCAAACTCGCTAGAAGCTATGATGCATTTACCATATTTTTTATGATTAATGTTTTTGTCTATTGCATATNTATACAATANTTTATTACCTTCTATACAAAGAGAAGTTTTTAGATAGTCTTCTGGATAATACAGTCCGGCATGAATAACTCCAGAATTTCTAGAAGACGTATCATCTCCAGCTCTATCATTTTTTTCTAATACTATTGTTTCAAAGCCAGATTGACTTACTGCTTTTGCAATGGCGAGACCTATTACGCCTCCACCTATTATGACTACATCAGTCATTGTCTGAATTTTGGTAAGACGATACTAAGGTTTTCATTTTATTCCTTAATAGGAATATCGAAATTAGGTTTGGCAAGGTACTAGCAGCAACTGTAATTAAAGCAAAATTCCATATTATTTCTGTATCAAGAAAACCGCTTCCTGCTATAAAAAAAGCAAAAATATAAATCAGCCTGTAATAAATTATTGATGATTCTCCGAAAAGATAAGCAGTGCAACGATCGCCATAATATGCCCATGTTATTACCGTAGAAAATGCAAATAGCAATAATCCTATAGATACGATGTATTCTCCATAATTACCAAAAAAACCTTTATTGAAAGCTTTGCTTGTCAAAACTGCAGATTTCACTAAGGACTTTCCTGTGAATATAAACTCAGAATCAAACTCATTATCTTGATACTTTAAAGTCCCTGTATATGGAATATTGTTTTTTAAGACTAAAACATCTTCTGCTATGGATCTGTTATTTAAAACCGTTACATCTTGAAGAATTTTTCCTTCTTTAATAACTAATTCTCCTGAAAAACTTTTTATAGATGAAGACTCTCCAGATAAAAATTTTAATAATTCAATTGCATCTTTTTTTTCTTCTTGAGCGCCCTCGATAACAAACATAGATGATCTTTCAAAATTATTATTAAATTTTTCTGTCCAAACTCCTGAAGATAAAATGACTAAGCCAGTTAAAGTACAAATTATCAAAGTATCAATGAAAGGCTCTAAAATAGAAACAAAGCCCTCCTCTACTGAGTGCTTAGTCTTTGAGGTTGCATGAGCAATCGGAGCAGAACCTTGACCAGCCTCATTGGAATATAAGCCTCTAGCAACTCCGTAGGTGAATGCCAAAGAAAAAGATGCCCCCAAAAAGCCTCCTGCCACTGAAGAGCCTTTAAAGACATCAGAAATTATGACCGCAAAGGATGGAATTATGTTTTCAAAATTAAAAATTAGAACGCTTAAACCACCTATCAAATATATAAGAGCCATCAGAGGAACTATAGAAGCAGCAATAAGAGCAATTCTTTTGATTCCTCCAATTATTACCATGCCAACTAAAATGCTCATAACTATGGATGTATACAAAGGATTTAATCCAAAACTTGATTCAATTGTGCTAGAAATATTGTCAATTTGGGGCATATTGCCCGAACCAAAAGTACTTATTAAAAGACAAAATGTAAAAATGACTCCAAGCCATTTCATGTTCAAGCCTTTCTCCATATATAACATTGGTCCTCCAAAAAATTCTCCCGATTCATTTTTTAATCGATAGTGATGAGAAAGAGTTACTTCAACAAATTTAGTTGTCATGCCTAGGAATGCAGTAATCCACATCCAAAATAAAGCTGC
>NZOY01000091.1 GCA_002695445.1 Flavobacteriaceae bacterium | reverse complement strand
GTAGCCATTCCAACAGCAATTCCAGATGCACCATTTATCAACAAATTAGGAACTCTAGTTGGAAGGACTGTGGGCTCTGTTAGTGTGTCATCAAAATTAAGCTGTAGATCTACTGTTTCCTTTTCTATATCAGCAAGTAAATCCTCTGACATCTTTCGCATCCTAGCCTCAGTATATCTCATTGCAGCAGGACTGTCTCCATCAATTGAGCCAAAATTCCCCTGGCCATCAACTAATAAATAACGTAGGCTCCAATCTTGCGCCATTCTAACCATTGTATCGTAAACAGAACTATCTCCATGAGGATGATATTTTCCAAGTACTTCTCCAACTATTCTAGCTGACTTTTTATAACCAGTAGTAGACCTTATTCCTAGCTCATGCATTCCATAAAGAACCCTTCTATGTACTGGCTTTAAACCATCGCGAACGTCTGGTAGTGCCCTGGAAACAATAACGGACATTGAATAATCAATGTAAGAGGACTTCATTTCATCCTCAATATTAATTGGAATTAATTTTTCTCCATCAATCATTTAGTAAAATTTATTAAGTGTAATAGCTAAAATACTTTAATGAGTATCATTTATTATTATTTTCTCAATATTTTTTAATCAATTTATCAACATCACAATATTGTATTTTGATGATAAATTTTAGTATTAGTCATTTTGCTAAATCATTATTATTTTGTCTATTTGCTAATGAAAATGTTAATTAGTTGTTTGAAAAAATTTAGTTTTTAAGTTTTTTATTTCATTATGGATGATAATTTTTCACCAAGAGTCAAAGATGTAATTAGCTTTAGCAAAGAGGAAGCTCTACGTTTGGGACATAGTTCCATAGGCACGGAGCATCTCATGTTGGGTATTTTAAGAGATGGTTCTGGTAAAGCTGTTTCAATTTTAAAATCCATCGAAGTTGATCTTGAAGAGTTAAGAAGGAAGGTTGAAATACTTAATCCTGCTGTGATTGAAAACTCTGGAGTCATAAATAATAAAAAAAATCTGCATTTGACAAGGCAAGCTGAAAGAGCACTAAAAACAACCTTTCTAGAAGCAAAACTTTTTCAAAGTGACATCATCAATACTGTTCATTTACTTTTATGTATTTTAAGGAATGAAAATGATCCAACTACGAAATTACTTACTAAACTTAACATTGATTATGATATAGTCAAAGAACAGTTCAAGTTAATGCTTGCAAGTGATGATCAAAATTATATCGAACTTCCCACTTCCTCGTCTTTCCCAGATGAGAAGGAAGATGTTGGGGACTCAGGAAAGGAAAATCCATTTGTTCCCACTACTGAATCCAAAGTAAATGTAAAATCCAAAACACCTGTTTTAGATAACTTTGGAAGAGATGTTACGGCATTGGCTGAGAGGAATAGCTTAGATCCTGTAGTTGGAAGGGAAAAAGAAATTGAACGTGTTTCCCAAATACTAAGTAGAAGAAAAAAGAATAATCCTTTGTTAATAGGCGAACCTGGTGTTGGGAAGTCTGCTATTGCTGAAGGGCTTGCATTGAGAATAATTCAGAAAAAGGTTTCAAGGGTTTTATATGGAAAACGAGTAGTATCTCTTGATCTTGCCAGCCTTGTAGCTGGCACAAAATACCGTGGGCAATTTGAGGAAAGAATGAAAGCTGTAATGAATGAATTAGAAAAAAACGATAATGTAATCCTTTTCATAGACGAAATCCACACTATTGTTGGAGCAGGAGGAGCAACAGGTAGTCTTGATGCTTCAAATATGTTTAAACCGGCTCTTGCCAGGGGTGACATTCAATGTATAGGTGCGACTACACTTGATGAATATCGTCAAAATATTGAAAAAGATGGAGCACTTGAACGAAGGTTTCAAAAGGTTTTAATTGAAGAGACCGACGTTGAAGAAACCATTGAAATATTAAAAAATATTAAAGAAAAGTATGAAAATCACCATAATGTGATATATACTAATGATGCACTTATAGCATGTGCAGAACTTACTTACAGATATGTTACTGACCGATATCTCCCAGACAAAGCAATAGATGCATTGGATGAGGCAGGATCTAGAGTACATATAAACAATATGAATGTGCCAGATGAAATAATTAAACTTGAGGAAGAACTTGAAAAAGTTAAGCAACTCAAAAACTCTGTTGTAAAAAAACAGAAATATGAAGAGGCAGCGAAACTTAGAGATGATGAAAAGAGAGTGGAAAAAACTTTACTCGAAGCTCAAGATCGCTGGCAAGAAGAATCAAAGTTAAATCGAGTAACAGTTAATGAAATCGATATATCTGATGTTGTGTCAATGATGACTAACATTCCTGTAAATAAAATCGTTAAAAGTGAAAAAAATAAACTAGCAATTCTTACCGATAAAATTAGCCAAAAGATAATTGGTCAAAAAGAAGCTGTAAAAAAAGTAGTAAAATCAATTCAGAGAAATCGAGCTGGTTTAAAAGAACCTAATAAACCTATTGGTTCTTTTATATTTCTTGGTCAAACTGGGGTAGGTAAAACACAATTGGCAAAAATTCTAGCCGAAGAAATTTTTGACTCTGAGGAAAATCTTATAAGAATTGATATGAGCGAGTACATGGAAAAATTTGCAATTTCTAGGCTAATTGGTGCTCCTCCAGGTTATGTTGGGTACGAAGAAGGTGGACAACTGAGTGAAAAGGTAAGAAGAAGGCCTTATTCAGTAATCCTTCTGGATGAGGTAGAAAAAGCTCACCCAGACGTATTCAATATGCTTTTACAGGTACTTGACGATGGGTTTTTAACAGATAGTTTGGGAAGAAAAATAAATTTCCAAAATACTATAATAATTATGACTTCAAACATTGGTGCAAGACAAGTAAAAGATTTTGGGACGGGAGTTGGTTTTGAAACCACAAGCATTAAGTCTCAAGCTGACGATATCGAAAAAAATGTAATCAATAATGCACTAAAAAAAACATTTGCTCCCGAATTTCTAAATCGAGTTGATGATATTGTCATTTTTAATTCTCTTGAAAAAAATGATATTTATCAAATAGTTGAGATTGAACTCAAAGCGCTTGTATCAAGAATAGAGAAGTTGGGTTACAAAGTATCTCTTACCACTGATGCAAAATCATTTATTTGTGAAAAAGGGTTTGATAAAAAAAATGGTGCCAGACCACTCAAAAGAGCAATTCAAAAGTATATTGAAGATCTTCTTGCTGAGGAAATTGTAAATAATAAGATTAAAGAAGGTGATAATTTAGAGATATGTCACAAAAAAGGTGAGGACATTCTACATGTAAAAATCCATTCTAACAAAAAAAAGTAATTAGTTAAAAAAGTTTCCTTGCCTAAAAGTTTCTTTATTCATTAAATTGTTGTCAAACAAAATAATAGTTAAATAATTTTAAAACTGGCTGTTTTGTAATATTTTTGTGGAATGTTTTTAAAGCCATTAAATACAAAAAAATTACCTTCTGCTCTACAGACACTGTCCACTATACCCTCAACTTTAGACATTTTGATTACCCCTTTGGGGGGTACTCATTACATGTAATAATATGACAATTTGTCTAAAGATTATTGATTTAAAATCAAAAAGTTTCAAAAATCATACATTAATCGAGCATTTTATGGTTTCTGTTTTTGTTGAAAAAAATAAAATATAATGAAAGTTTTAAAATTTGGTGGAACATCGGTTGCCAACTCAAAAAGCCTAAAAAAAGTCCTTGAAATTATCAAAAATCAAAACGAGCAAATTATTATTGTCGTTTCTGCATTGGGAGGAATTACTGATTTGTTAATGGAAATGCTCTCATTAGCTCAATCACGAAAAGATAATTTTAAAAGTAATTTGGCTTTAATTGAAAAGCGTCACCTCGAACCTATTAAAAAATGCATCCCAATACAAAACCAAAGTTCAATTATAAGTTACTTAAAAAAACATCTTAATGAACTGGAATCCCTATTGGACGCTATTTTTCTTTTAGAGGAAGTGACTGTTAAAAATAATTCTGCAGTTGCAGCTTATGGAGAAATTTTATCTAGTAACATTATCTATGAAATACTCAGATATAATGGGGTAAAGTCAAAATTAAAAGATGCCAGAGAGTTGATTCAAACTGAAACTCATTTTGAAAGAGAAATAGTTGATGAAAGTGTAACAGCAAAGCAAATAAAAAATTACTTTGATAAAAATGAGACTGATGTAACAATAATTCCAGGATTCATTGCAAAAAATAAAAAGGGAGTAACTACAACTCTTGGTAGAGGAGGGTCTGATTACTCAGCAGCAATTATAGCAAGTATTATAGGGGCAGATTTATTAGAGATATGGACTGATGTAAGTGGAATGTATACGGCCCATCCTAAAATTGTAGCCCAGGCAAAACCCATAAAAAAATTAAGCTACTATGAGGCAATGGAACTTTCTCATTTTGGTGCCAAGGTAATCTACCCACCTACCCTTCAACCAATTATTGAAAAAAACATCCCTATAGTTATTAAAAATACATTTGCACCTAAAGATTCTGGAACACTTATTGACAATTCAATTAATAATGAAAATGGTGAGGTTGTAAAAGGGATTAGTCATATTGATAATGTTGCGATGATTAATTTAGAGGGAAGTGGAATGATTGGTATAACTGGATTTTCTAAACGTTTATTTGAAGCTCTATCTGATAAAGATATTAATGTAATTATGATTACTCAAGCTTCCTCTGAACATTCAATATGTATTGGTGTAAAAGAAGAAGAATCAATACTCGCAAAAAAAGCTATTGATGAGAAATTTGCTTTTGAAATTTCACAGAATAAAGTCTCACCAGCAAGAATAGAAATGGAAATGGTCAATATTGCTGTGGTAGGAGAGAAAATGAAAGATCATCAAGGAATCAGTGGCAAACTCTTTAGTAGTTTAGGTGCAAATAACATTAACATTAGAGCAATTGCTCAAGGAGCTTCCGAAAGAAATATTTCTCTAATAATCGATAAAAAGAACGTAGTAAAGGCAATTAACACTCTTCACGAAAGTTTCTTTGAGGCACAAGTTAAAGAAATTAACCTTTTTATTACAGGAATAGGAAATGTTGGAAGTAAGCTATTAGAGCAGATTGAAAAACAAACAAATTATTTGATTGAAAATCTTAGGTTAAAAATTCGTGTCATTGCAATTTCAAATTCAAAGAAAATGATACTTGGGGAAAAGAAAATAGATTTGAAAAACTGGAGAAAAGGAATAGAAAAAAGTACTACAAAAGCAGACAAAGACATTTTTTTTTCTCATGCTAAAAAACTAAATCTACGTAATAGTATTTTTATAGATAATACTGCTAGCGAGACTATAGCAAAAGAGTATTCTCGTTATTTGAACAATAACATTGGTGTAGTCACTTGCAATAAAATAGCTGCTGCAGACGCTCTAGACAATTACATTGAACTTAAAAAAATATCTAGAAAGTTTGGTAGTCCATTTTTATTTGAAACCAATGTAGGTGCAGGGTTGCCAATTATTGATACACTGAACAACTTAATTGCATCAGGAGATCAGATAATAAAGATACAAGCTGTGTTATCAGGAAGTCTAAACTTTGTTTTTAATAGCTTTAAAAAGGGGATTTCATTCCATGATGTTGTTCTGCAGGCACAAAAAGAGGGATATACTGAGCCAGATCCTAAAATTGACCTTTCTGGAATTGATGTTGCTAGGAAGATATTGATATTGGCTAGAGAAAGCGGAATGAATATTGAACTTGAGGAAATTGAAAATCGATCTTTTTTGCCAAAAGCGTGCATGGAGACAAAAGATAATCAATCTTTTTTTGAATCCTTAATTAAAGAAAGTGAGCATTTCAATAGAATGCTAGAGGATGCAGACAGTAAAAAAGCCAAAATGAAATATGTTGCTCAACTAGAAAATGGAAAAGCTAAAGTTGGAATCGAATTAATAAAAGAAGGACATGATTTTTATAATCTTGAGGGAAGTGATAATATTGTTCTATTCTTCACAAACCGTTATAAAGATCAACCTTTAATTGTTAAAGGGGCTGGGGCTGGGGCTGAAGTAACAGCTTCTGGAATTTTTGCTGATATTATACGAATTGGAAAAAAATAAATGAAATATATAAAAATTTTTTCTCCAGGAAGCGTGGCTAATGTCTCTTGTGGATTCGATGTTTTAGGTTTTTGCCTTGATAATATTGGAGATGAAATGTTAATTTCAAAAACAAAAGCGCCTGGGATAAGAATTTCTAAAATTACAGGTCAAGACTTGCCTATGGAAGTAAAAAAAAATGTTGCAGGCGTTGCCGCAAAAGCAATGTTAAAATATCATCCTGTAAAGTTTGGATTTGAAATTGAAATTCACAAAAAAATTAAACCAGGAAGTGGTATTGGCAGTAGCGCTGCAAGTGCAGCAGGTGTGGTATTTGGTATAAATGAATTAATAGGTAAGCCGTTCAGTAATCATGAACTTATAAGGTTTGCAATGGAGGGAGAAGCTCTAGCCAGCGGATCATACCATGCGGACAATGTTGCTCCAGTGCTAATGGGTGGGTTTACACTTGTCAGAAGTATTAAGCCTATAGATGTAATTAAACTTCCATATCCGAGTGAATTAAGGGCTATAGTACTTCATCCAAAGATTGAATTAAGAACAATGCATGCTAGAGAAATATTAAAAGACAAAGTATCCCTTGAAAAAGCTATTAGTCAATGGGGTAACTTGGCAGCTTTCATTAGTGCACTTTATACTAAAGATTTTGATTTAATGTCAAGAAGTTTAGTAGATGAAATTGTTGAACCTGTTAGATCATTATTAATACCTGAATTCGAAACAATTAAAAAAGCTGTCATAAAAGAAGGTGCTCTAGGTTTTGGAATATCTGGGTCAGGGCCCTCAGTATATGCTTTGGCTAAAGGAAGTAAAAATGGAAATAGAATTGCATATAAGATGAAAAGTATAATAAACCAGCTTGGTATAGATTTTGATATTTATATATCAAAAATAAACAACCAAGGAATTAAAATCATCTCAGATTAATGAGATATTATAGTCTTAATCATAATTCAAAAGACACTAGTTTTAAAAATGCTGTAATTAGAGGTTTGGCGCCTGATCGTGGTCTTTATTTTCCAAATCAAATACCTATACTTTCTAAAAAGTTTTTTGAAAATATTGAGCATATTAGTGTTCCTGAAATGGCTTTTCAAATAATTAAGCCATATGTAGGTAAAGAGATTGATAATAAAAAACTTCTTTCAATAGTAACTGAAACATTAGATTTCGAATTCCCAATAGTTCAAATCACTGATAATATAGCTGCATTTGAGCTTTTTCATGGTCCAACTCTTGCATTTAAAGATGTTGGGGCTAGATTTATGGCAAGAGCACTAGGTCACTTTAGTAAAAGTATGGAAGATAATACAACTGTTTTAGTTGCTACTTCTGGAGATACAGGTGGTGCTGTAGCTAATGGGTTTTTAGGTGTTGATGGTGTTGAAGTTATTATACTCTATCCTAAAGGAAAAATTAGTGAAATACAAGAAAAACAAATCACTACGTTAGGACAAAATATAACAGCATTAGAAGTTGATGGTGTTTTCGACGACTGTCAAGAAATGGTAAAAGCTGCTTTTTTAGACCCTAGTTTAACAAAAATGAATTTAACCTCAGCAAATTCAATAAATGTTGCCAGATGGCTTCCACAAATGTTCTATTATTTCATAGCCTATCGTTCCTTGAAAAATAAAAATAAAAAGTTGGTATTCTCCGTTCCCTCTGGGAATTTTGGAAACATTTGTGCTGGTGTAATGGCTCAGCAGATGGGATTACCTATTGATCATTTTATTGCAAGCACCAATTCAAATGATTCAGTCCCTAGATACTTAAAAACTGGAAACTTCGAACCATTACAAACGATTCAAACAATATCAAATGCTATGGACGTAGGAAATCCAAGTAATTTTATTAGAATCCAAAAGATTTTCAATAACGATATTTTCAGAATGAAAAAAATTATTTCAGGATATAGCTACTCAGATATAGAGACAAAAAAGTCCTTAATTGAAATTTATAAAAAAAATGGATACATTGCTGATCCTCACGGTGCAGTTGGTTTTTTGGGATTAAAAGAATATCTAAGCAAGCAAAACAAAGACCATTATGGGGTATTCTTGGAAACAGCACACCCAGTTAAATTTATTGATTCAGTTGAAAAAATACTAAAATTAAAAGTCCAAATTCCTAATCGTTTAAAATCTGCTTTATCGAAGAAAAAATCATGTATACCAATAAAGGACTTTAGTGAACTAAAGTCTTATTTATTGAATTAATGTTTTAATCTTTGGAAGTTTAAAAGCTTCTAATGCACTTTTCTTTTTCATCATTGATTCAACTTCATTCCATTTTCTTGGGGCTTCCTCTGAAAGATTAACAGGACCATTTTCAGTTATAAGAATATCATCTTCAATCCGTATACCAATATTCCACCATTTTGGATCACAAGGACTTCCTGCAGGAATATAAATACCAGGTTCAATTGTAATAACCATATTGGCACATAAATCTTTGTAATTTCCGGGGTCATGAACATCCAATCCTATATGATGAGATAGACCATGAGGAAAATACATACGTGCCTGAGAAATTTCATCAATTATATTTAAACGAATCAAACCAGCAGCAACTATATCATAAGATAACTTGTAAAGTGAGTCAAAACTCGTTCCTACTGTAGCGGCTTGAATAGCCTTTTCCTGTGCCTCATAAACAATTTCATAGAGGGCCCTTTGTTCTTCACTGAATTTTCCATTGGCAGGAATTGTTCTTGTGACATCTGCAGTATAACCATAATATTCAGCACCCAAATCCATTAAAACTAATTCATTATCTAACTCCTTTTTTTCATTTTCTATATAATGTAAAACACAACCATTTTCTCCAGCACCAACTATAGATGGATAACCTTGATCTGCAGCTCCGTATTTTCGATAGACAAACTCATGTATTCCTTGTATCTCTCTCTCTGACATTTTTGGCTTTATAGCTTTCATGACTTCAACCTGACCTATAACAGATATGGCAATAGCTTTTCTTAAAAGAAGGATTTCATCATTTTTTTTAATCTCTCTTAAATCTTTCATTATTTGAGGTAGTACTTCTAGATTAAAATTGTAATCCCTCAATAAAAAAGCGGTTTTGGTTTTTGCCTCCATAAAGAAATCATCATTTTGATTTTTTAGGAATTGTTTTACAATTTCATCCTCTATCAAAGTACTATCTAATTCTATGTGAGCTAAAATTTCTTCCTTGACACTTTTAAAATCTTTCTTTTCAGCTTTTAAAATATGTTGATAAACTGAATAAAGATTTCTATCGAACGAATTAGGAAAATTAATAGCTTTCTTAAATGTAGCTTTTAAGTCAAATAAATCATTTGGATCATCTTCATTATCACGAATATCATTATTAAATCCGAACATTAGTACTTGATCGTACTGGCTTAAATTTGAAAGATCATGCTTAAAACTTTTTCTAGTCAAAACTCTCTCGAACCCCATTTTTTTAACTGATTCTACACTGTAGCGCTTACCATTCCATAGTTCTTTCAATCTATCTCTTTCTAATATGTAAATTTTTTCTTTATAAAAGCCATCATTATCTACATGTGGATTTTTGTAAATAATCAAAACTGAATGAGGTTGATGCCAACCTGTTAAATAGAAAAAATTAGGGTCTTGGTGAAAAACATAATTAACATCATTAGCGCGGTTTCTGATAGGTGCACTAAATAGAACCGCAACACTGTTTTGGGGCATTTTCTCACGAAAAGATTCTCTCCTCTCTTTATAAAATTCAGAAGATAGTTTAGAATTTTGAGTGAAAATTGCTTGTAAAAAAAGAAAATTTATAACAAAGAAAATTTTTTTTAACATATTTGATCCAAGGTAATTACTTAAAGTAGAATTAAATACTCATTTTGGTTAAATGTAATATTTTTGTTTAAAATAATTCTATGAAATTCACTCCATTTTATAAAATACATAAATGTTTGAATGCCAAAATGGGTTTATTTGGAGGGTATCAAATGCCAATACAATATAGCGGTGGTGTCAAAGAAGAACACATGTCAGTTAGAGAGAATCTTGGTGTTTTTGACGTTTCACATATGGGTGAATTTGTTATTTATGGACCGAATTCATTTAAGCTTTTGCAGTACATCTGCAGTAATGACATAAAAAAACTTTTTCCAGGAAAAGCTCAATATAATTATCTTCCAAATGATAATGGAGGTATTATTGATGATTTAATTGTTTATCAACTTAAGAAAGATAAATACCTATTAGTTGTAAATGCATCTAACATTGAAAAAGACTGGAAATGGATAAATAAATGTAATAAAGATTTCAATGCAAAGATTTCAAATATATCTGACCAAACTGCTCTTTTAGCAATTCAGGGTCCAAAAGCAATTGAAGCAATGCAACCATTATGCAATATAAACCTAAAAGACCTGGGAAACTTTTTTCATAAAAATTCCAGATTTGCGGGGTTCGATAACATACTAGTGGCTAAAACAGGTTATACTGGCTCTGGAGGAATTGAAATTTATTTTGATACCAGATATGCTGAAAAAATTTGGGATAAAATAATGATTGCTGGGAATAGTTTTGGAATCTCCCCTATTGGATTGGCTGCAAGAGATACATTACGTATTGAAATGGGTTATTGTTTATATGGTCACGAAATCAATGAAACTACCTCACCAATAAGTGCTGGTTTGGGATGGATTACGAAAACTGAAACTGAATTTATAAACTATGAGTCTCATAAAAAATCGATTGAATGTGGGACTGATAGTAAACTAATTGCTTTTGAGATGGATGCAAGAGGAATACCACGTTCAGGTTATTGTATTTTTGACGAAAAAGAAAATTTAATTGGTAAAGTAACCTCTGGGACTCAGTCACCATTGCTTAATAAAGGAATTGGTATGGGATACGTAAAGTCAAATTTTTCTGCAAATGGTAAAAAGCTTTACATTGGGATTAGGGAAAAATTTATTCCATGCACTGTTGTAAAACCACCTTTTTATAAAATCAAAAAAGATAAAAATTGAAAAGAATTTTGATTCTTGGTGCCAGCGGATTTATTGGTGGTTCATTTTACAAAGAATTAAACTCCTATTATGATACTTTTGGAACTTATTTTACCAAAAAAGGATTTTCTAAAAACCAGCATTTTTTCAATTTTAATATAGAAGAAGGTGGACTCGAAAAAATAATTAGGGAAGTTAAACCTAAATTAATCATTTCCTCCCTGAGGGGATCATTTGAAGCTTTAATTGAAGTTCACGATTTTGTAATTGATTTTGTTAATAAATCCGATTGTAGATTACTTTTTTTATCTTCTGCAAACGTATTCGATACCTTTGAACATTTTCCAAGTTATGAGTACGATAAAACCATGTCAGATAGTATCTACGGTCGTCTTAAAATTAAAATTGAAAACAATCTAATGAGGCTTCCATCTACAAAATATGTTTTAGCAAGAATACCAATGATATTTGGAAACAATTCTCCGCGAATTTTAGAGATTGAACAAGCAATTAAAAATAATGAATCAATAGAAGTTTTTCCTAACACCATTATAAATGTAAACAGCGATATACGTCTTAGTCAGCAAGTACATTTTATTATTAATCATAAACTTACAGGTATATATCATTTGGGAAGCACAGATTTAATTTATCATTATGATTTTTTAAAACAACTTATCGAAAGAAGATATCAAAAAAGAGCAGTTTTTAAACAAGTCTTTACCTCAAATAGAATGCGCTATATAGCTGTATTGGCAAAAGAAAATAAATTACCCAACAACTTATTGTTTTCTTATACTGAAATATTGAATGATCTTACCCTAACAAAAAAAGAATTTTAATAGTTTTATAATTAAAATACCATCATTAAAATGGGAAGAGCGTTTGAATTTAGAAAAGCGAGAAAGATAAAAAGGTGGTCAACAATGGCAAAAACCTTCACAAGAATTGGAAAGGATATTGTAATTGCAGTAAAAGAAGGTGGTCCAGATCCAAATAATAACTCTAGGCTGCGTGCCGTAATGCAAAATGCAAAAGCTGCAAATATGCCTAAGGAAAATATAGAACGAGCAATAAAAAAAGCGTACGAAAAAACTATAGATAATTTTAAGGAAGTTTTATTTGAAGGCTATGCACCACATGGAATAGCTATTTTGGTTGAGACTGCAACTGATAATAATAAACGAACAGTAGCTAATCTAAGAAGCTATTTCAACAAATACAATGGCAGCCTTAGCACATCAGGTTCAGTTGAATTTATGTTTGATCATAAATGTAACTTCAGGATTAATTCTGAAATAGTTAATGTTGAAGAAATAGAGTTGGACTTTATTGATTATGGTGTGGAAGAGGTGTTTGAAGANGAAGATGGTATATTGCTTTATGCCTCCTTTGAATATTTTGGCAAAATTCAGAAAGAATTAGAAGATCGTGCATTAGAAATACTATCTTCAGGATTTGACAGAATTCCAAAAATTACTCATGAAATCACACCAAAACAAAAAATAGAGGTTACAAAATTAATTGAAAAAATTGAAGATGACGACGATGTACAAAATGTCTATCACACTCTTAAAATGGTTTAGTTAAAATAAACTTTTTTATTCAAAAGTGAGCGAGTAATTAATGATTTAATATCAAACTTAATCTTTAAAAAAAANTCTTAGTTAGTNAATCATTCAAGATTTTAGTTGCATTGCTTTATTAAAATAACCCTCCATTATNTTAAAGTCTTTTTTCAAATCGCCGGAAGGATAAAATAGTTTTAAAAAGGAAACTTTTTTTACCTTATAATTAAAATTGACTAGTAGTATTGGGACATTAGCCTTCAGGGCTATATGATAAAACCCTGTTTTCCATCGATTTACTTTTTTTCGCGTACCCTCTGGAGCAATTGCAAGTCGAAATAGTTCACGTTGATTAAAAATTTCTGAGATAGTTGTTACATTATTTTCATTTTTATCCCTGTTAATTGGAGAACCTCCCATAGAAGTAAAAAACCATCCAGTAAGGGGGTTAAATAATTCTTTTTTACCAATAAAATTTACTTCCTCATTAATAACAGCACGGGTTAAAACTCCAACAATGAAATCAAAATTTCTATTATGGGGNACAACTGCAAGAATAAATTTATTTAACTTAGGAAAATTACCTACTACCCTCCANCCCATTATTCGAAGGAAAATTATTTTGGCCAGCCAATTAATCATTGGGAAAATTTTTCTTTTAAGTATAGTTTTGCTTGCTCTAAATCTTCAGGGGTGTCTATGCCAAAATTAACATGATCGGTATAAACCATTTTAATNTTTTTACCATATTCTATAAAACGAATACATTCAATTTTCTCTGCTGCTTCAAGTGGAGTAATTTTTTGTTGACTAAATTCTATTAGAGCACCTTTTCTAAAGGCATAAACCCCAATGTGTTTGTAGTAATTATGAGGTAAATCTCCATCACGAACGAATGGTATTACAGATCGGGAAAAATAAAGAGCAAAATTATTTAAGTCAACAATNACCTTAACATTGCTTGGATTTTTAATTTCTTGATTTCCTCTTAAACTGGTCATAAGAGAAGACAAAGCGATTTCTTGATTAGAATCATTTTCAAAAACTTCGATAAGCTCTTTTAAACTTTCCCTATTTACAAAAGGCTCATCACCCTGAACATTAACAACAACATCAGTATCTATTCCAATAACTGCCTCTGCAATACGATCACTCCCACATTGATGACTAGTTTTAGTCATTACAACTTTTCCTCCATTACNAAAAATTTCATCATAAATAACCTTACTATCTGTTGCAACAATTACCTGNTCNAAAAGACCTGTTGAAAGGACATTCTCATAAGTTCTGAGTATCACTGTCTTACCGCCCAAGAGCTGCATCAACTTAGCAGGAAATCTTAAGGACTCATGTCGAGCTGGAATTATTGAAACTATTTTCATTTATGCAAAGATGCTAAATAATAGTTAATTAACATTCANATAACTGAAGGCTCTCTAAAGTAAATTAATGAAAAAATTNAAAATATTTTAACAAAAATTCTATCGGAAGCCAATTAAAAAAAGTTTTCTTTTGGCTCTAGTGACCGCAGTATATAACCACCTAAAATAATCTTTATCAGGACCATCACGAAAATAAGGTCGCTCAACAAAAACATTATTCCATTGTCCTCCTTGCGACTTGTGGCAGGTAATTGCATAGGAATATTTGACCTGGAGNGCATTAAAATAGGGATTAGTTTTAACTTTTAANAAACGTTTGTATTTTGATTTTTCATCAAGATACTCAAGAGATATTTTCTTATAAAGAGACTGAGATTGCTCATAATTGAGATTAGCTGTTTCTGAAGTTAGGGTATCAAGCAGTAAAACAGTNTCAAAAGANGGTTCATCTGGATAATCGACCATTTGCACATTAACTTNGGCAAATTTCATATTATAACGATTTATATATTTATTAATGCTATTNATACGAATCACATCNCCGTTAGCGATAAATCCTGGTTGCGAATCATTACCTAGCCAAAAATAATTATTTTTAACAACCATTAGTTGATCACCACTTGAAAGATCAGCTTCCAAAAACAATATTTTTTCCCTAATACTTTTATTAAATAAGTTTGCCCTTTTATTCGAACGAACAATTAGAACTGTCTGATCAATACCGTCTTTTATAAGAAACTCCTCTAATAATTCGAAAAATTCACCGCCTTCATTAATTTTAAAGACATCTTTAAACCCATCCAAAATAAATTCAAATCCCTCAAATTTCTCAGCTAGCAGTAGCTCCCTAATTTTTGTTGCATTAAATAAAATACCAGATAATGCATCTTGACGAACAACATCATCCAANGTTAAATTATCAACTTCACAATTAAATTGTAATTCCAATTTTTCTTTGCTNAATGCAGGACTAAGCTTTAATTTAACAGGTGGTAATTGAGCNNTATCTCCAACAAAAATCAATTGACANTTTTCACCACTTCTTACAAAATATAACAAATCATTTAGCAGTGATCCATTTTCAAAGAATTTGTTTTCCTTACGATCATCGCCAATCATAGAGGATTCATCAACAATAAAAACAGTATTGGTGTGCTTATTTTCCTTTAGTGAAAATTTTATTTCTGATCCCTCAGTATAGGACTGGGTAAAATAAATTTTTTTATGAATTGTGTAAGAAGAATTTCCTGCATAAGAGGACAAAACTTTAGCAGCTCTTCCAGTTGGAGCTAGTAATATTGANTTTTTTTTGACCAAGTTCAAATGTTTAACCAAATGTCCAATTAAAGTTGTTTTTCCCGTACCAGCATAACCTTTGATCAGTAGTATTTTATTTTTCTTAGAATTAGTTAGAAATTCAGATATAGCTTTAAAACCCTTTTCTTGAGATTTTGTTGGTTTAAAGGGAAATTTATCTTTGAGTAGATCGTGGAAAGGTTTGCCTTTCATAAAGCTTATTTTCAACAATATAATTCATTTATAAAACTTTTAGCATAAAAAAAAATTGTAGATTTGTTCTACTTAAAAAAAAAGAATGAAATTAGCTCTTCAAGCAGTCTTATGGATATTAGCAATCTTTTTTAGCTATAAAATTTATGACTCTATTAATGGACCCATAAACTTTAATAAAGTTAAGAATGAAAGATATGCGAAAGTAATAAACAAACTAAAACTTATTCGCAAGGCTCAAATTGCCCATAAAGATGTTAAAGGAATTTATTCAAATAACTTTGACAGTCTTGTGAAGTTTATTGATGAAGGTATTTTTACTTTGATAGAAAAAAGAGANTCCTCGTATATGGAATATGACAGAACTTATAGAATTGATATGCTGAGAGAGGTTATTGTAGTTGACACTTTAGGCTATTTTCCAGTTAAGGATTCTTTATTTAAAGATTCTNAAATNTACAAAGACTTTGCAAAAGTTCCGATAAAAGGAATTGAAGCTGAATTCGATATCAAAGCTGACATAGTTGATAAAAATGGGTTTCGAGTTCCTGTATTCGAGGTAAAAGTTGATAAAAAAATTATTCTTCACGATCAAAATAAAGATTTACTTCAGCAAGAAAAGGAGACTGTATCTGTGGATGGTGTCAATGGTCCTTCAATAATACTTGGGTCGCTTACCGAAGTCAGCACGAATGGAAATTGGCCAACGATATTTGATGCTGTTCAATAAAAATATAATTAAAGAAAAAGAGCTGTCCATACATATTCACTCTGGAGGTTTTTGTTTTTTTACTAGTTACTCACAGTTTTTTTTTGACCATACTTTCACTCAAATAAAAAAAAATAGTTCGTTTGAAAAAATTTTGGAAGAAAATGAATTATTGAATTTTGAACGAGTAAATTGCATACACTTTAAAAGACCAGCAACTTTTGTTCCAATCACACTATATGATTCCTCAAAGAAGGAGAGCTACCTTAAACAAAATGTAAGAATTGATTCAAATTTAAAAATTATTGAGAATACTACCTCTAACCATGAGATCAAAATCCTGTATCAGGCCTCTACCACTGAGGAAGAATTGTTTAAAAAGTTGTATGATAATTTAACCCTCACCCATTATACAAAAGTACTTTATGAATATATTTTTAAGGGTGTCAAATCAGGAAATGGAGTTGTAATCTACATCCATTTAAGAGATAACTTTTTTGACGTGATGGTCTTTGATGGGAAAAATTTATTGTTTTACAATACCTATTCCCATAAAAACGAGGATGAATTTCTATACTACAGTATGGCAGTAGCGGAAGAATATATACCAAATAAAGAGAAGTTACCGATAATATTCCTTGGTAAATTTAATCGTTATAACTCATATTATAAAGCGTTAGAAATGTTTTTAGAAAAAATAGAATTCACCGAAGAAAAAAATGAAATAGCTATAAATAAAGATAATTTCCCTGCACCGTTTTTTATAAATATTTTTGATTAATGCGGATTATCTCAGGTTCACTTAAAGGAAGAAAAATATTTGCACCAAAAAACCTCCCAGTTCGCCCTACTACTGATAGATCAAAAGAAGCTTTATTCAACATATTACAAAATCAATATGATTGGAAAGAGATTAAGGTTATTGATCTTTTTGCAGGTACTGGAAATATTAGTTATGAATTTGCCTCTAGGGGAGCTTCAAAAGTATTTGCAGTTGATATAGACAGTATGTGTGTAAAATTTATTAGGCATACTAGTAAAAAACTTCAACTTGAGATAATTGCTTTACAAAGTGATTCAGTCATTTACCTAAAGGAAATTACAATTAATTTTGATTTGATTTTCGCTGATCCACCCTATAATTATGACTACTCCAGGTACATAGAACTAATCCATACTGTTTTTGAAAATATTAAATTAAGAAGAGATGGTTTATTGATTATAGAACATAGTAGCAAAATAAATTTTAATAATCATTTAAAATTTAGTTATTCAAGAAAATATAGCAGTAGCACATTTAGTTTTTTTGAAAATAAAAAGGCAGGCCTGTAAGCCGGATTCTGTCGAGTCTTATTATTTATCTGGATGTTAAATTACTATAACATTCTAGCCGCCTACCCAATTGTATCGGGCGAGCAACCCTCAAACACAATCATACTTGGCGTTGCACCACATAGAGTTTACC
>NZOY01000090.1 GCA_002695445.1 Flavobacteriaceae bacterium | reverse complement strand
CAACCCAAACCTTACCATCTTTCCGAATGATTATCTTTTGATTATTATGTTGTAAATGTGCTTCCCATCCAGAAGGTGTTATCAATATTGATGGCGGCCAATTGACCCCTGGAACAGGCTTAGTGTCTAAACCTAACTTTTTTATTGAGTCTGTGTATCTATTGTGGTTTAAAAAGTAATTAGACTGTCGATACCATAAATTTCTTAATGCCCATTTAGACATATCGAAATTATCTCTATTAAACCTTATACTTTTGTTTGTTGATACTTCATTGGTGAACTGAACTAATCCCCAAGTTTCTGGAGTATGCATGTATATTAAACCTTGAGGAGACCAAACCCAATTATATTCAGGTGAATCTGTTTTGATATATTTTCCATCAATAATATCTACATCCCATTGGACACGAGAGAAATTCACTTTCCATTGCTCGCCCTCCTTAGGAGGATTATTTGATCGATAATTATTGATTAATGCTTTCCAGGGGATTGCTATTTCAACACTCCAACCTCTATCTCTATCGCTAGGATCATTTAGAGTTCCATCTACAAACACTTTGGTTATCAAACCAGGGATATCCCAAGAATCAACAGCAACTTTATCTGCATTATGATATGGTTTTAATAACAGTAAGTCCCATTCTGTTTCAAAGGCGTTTACTTCTAATTCATAATAATTATGTGTATCTCCATCAGGATCTAGGAATATTTCAAAATCATTATCTTTGAAGATAACCGTATCCCGTTGCCTTAGCTTGGCCCAAACATGAGGCTCTTCCATATCAACACCAAAATAAAAAAATTGATCATCCCAGAGCATTTTAAGCTTCGTATCAAAAAAGGGTTTTGGTTTTAATCTTCCCTCAATATCAACAAATAAGTCCGTCCAAGTGGCAGTTTTCCATGCTTCATCATCTAATTTCCCATCCATTTTGATTGGAGAGGGTGTTTTATAACAAACATATGTCTTTGGTTTGTATTCTATTTTTGGCATTGGCCACTCATTACCCCAAAAACCTTGAGAAAAAAGCAAACCTATAAAACCTAACTTTAAAAAGAATTTCATAGTAATATCCCCAAACTTATAAACATGATCAAGTAAGAGTCCTTTTTAACCTATCTCTCATCAATCTATTGACAACTTCTGACATTATCATATACCCAGCTTCACTTAAATGCACTTCATCAGTTGTTAATTCTGACTTTAAACCAGGCCTGGAGTCAACCATATGAGCATGGTAGTCAACATAAACCAGTTTCTCTCTGTTTGAAAAGTCTTTAATAAAATTATTTATTTCTGCAATTTTTTTAAAGGGTTCGATGATAGTTTTATTCCAAGGGTATCTAAAAACAGGTAAAATTGATGACATAAAGACTTGAATGTTTTGTTTAATTGCTATTTCAGCCATTGACATCAAATTATCAACTATCATCTTTACTGATGATGGTCCGGTATTTCCAGCAATGTCATTTGTACCTGCAAGAATTACTACTGCTTTCGGATTTAAATCTATAACATCTTGTCGAAACCTTACCAATATCTGAGGCGTGGTTTGTCCACCTATCCCCCGATTTACATATTGATTATTGGAAAAAAACTCAGGCATAATTCGTCCCCACTCTTCTGTAATAGAGTCCCCTATGAAGACAATCCTCTTTTTTGTCCCCTCTCGAACTAGTTTTAAATTTTCCTCTTTGTAATAGTTTAAATTTGCCCAATCCTCATTGATCGTAACCCCATTTTCTGATGCCATATTTGTCCTTACTCTATTAAATCACACATTGTTCTCAGACTAAAGTTAAATTCTTTTTTATCATTATTGAAAACCTCACTACGAAATGAAATGTTTTTTACCTCTCCTTTTACCATATCAAAATAATTATCGCTGAATTGGCCTTTTTGATTTTTACAAGTAAGACAAACTTTATATAGAAAGGTTTTAGCAGTGATCTTTAAAGAAGTACGATCTCCTAAATTTTTTTGCTCAATCCTAAAATCAGGTCTTGGTAATTTTAATTCTTTTGGCCTTGAAAAAAGGTAGTTATTTGATGATAATATCTTATTCCCTTCCTTAACATAAACTCTTAACATTAATTGACTCTTATCTTTGTTTGAAATTAACTCTCTGATATCATGAAAAAAGTACCTTTTTGAGGCCAAAGGGATAATTTTTAAATTCTTATTAAATAATACTTTTTTATCACCCTCAAAATCATGTAGTTCAATAAGCAAGGTACACATTTTTTCTTTATCTGTATCATTTATAACAAAAACTTCAATATTACTTTTACCTTTATATACAGTGACAAGTATAGTTTTAAAAAAGTGTTTAGCTAAATAATGCAAAACCTTCCAATTTTTGTTATAATCGATGCTTGACCAAGATGCTCCTGGCCAACAGTCATTTAATTGCCAATACAATGTACCCATGCAATACGGCATATTACGTCTATGGGCTTCGACCGCTGTTTTAATAGCCTCTCCTTGCATGATTTGACTCAAAGTTAGCAATGATTCAAAACTATTTGGTTTTAAATAATACCTATCTATGTACATCAAAACATTTTTATTACCCAAGGACGCCTTTTGATGTGCAGTCATTACTTTTGATTTTATATTCATTTTCTTTGATTTATAGAAACTTTTAATAGTTGATAGTTCAGGATAAGATTGCATCCCATATTCCGACATTAATCTCCCAATATTTTTATCAAAGGCTTCAAAATCATCACCTCCATGCCATACTCCCCAATAATGATTATCACCTGATCCATATAATTGCCCTTCTTTTGGTGGTTCAATTTTATGCCCAGGTGACGATGGCCAATACAACCTTTTTGAATCATAATCTTTACATATCCTTGGGAGAATACTATGAAATAATGTTTTGTAATCATTCCATAAATCATTAGGCAATTTTTCTTTCCAGCCCCAATTATACCAAGCATCTGCGACTTCATTATTACCACACCATAAAATAATACAAGCGAAACTTTTCAGCCTTTGGATTTGATAGATTGCTTCTTTTTCAACACTATCTAAAAAAATTTTACTTGCAGGATACAAAGAACATGCAAACATAAAGTCTTGCCAAACAAGAATCCCCAACTCATCGCATATTTTATAAAAGGACTCTGGTTCATAAATACCTCCTCCCCAAACACGAAGCGTATTCATGTTTGATTCGACAGCGCTCTGAAGCAAAGATTTATAATCCTCTGTTTTCAATCTCGTTGTAAAAGAGTCTGCAGGTATCCAATTAGCTCCCTTTAGAAAAATGGGTTTGCCGTTAACTTTAACAAAAAAACTCTCGCCTTTTGAATCATTTTCTCTAATTATTTCAACACTTCTGAACCCAGTTTGTTTTTCTAGCTTAATAATTGATCCATTAAATAAAATATTTACTTTAAAATTGTATATCTGCTGATCTCCATGACCTGAAGGCCACCACAATTTTGGATTATTTACTTTTAATAGGTTGATCACTTTATTTAGACCTTTAGTGATACCAATTTTAAACTCTTTATTCAACCCTAAATCTTCTTGCATCACATTTAAGATAGCTTCTCCTTTTATTTTGGAGTTAATTTCTGTCTCTAGCGTTATTTCTGCAAATTTTAAATCAACTTTTAATTGATTGATATTAAAAGATTCTATGTTAAAAAAATCATAGCCTATTAAACTTACAGTCCTCCATAATCCTGACGTGATCAAGCAAGGTCCCCAATCCCATCCGAAGTGAAAAGGTGCCTTCCTAATGTATGGGCTAGCTCCTCCTGCCTGATCATTATCAGCAGGAAGATTATAAGTATTATTTTTCAACCTTGGTAAAATTTCTTTAAGAGGAGATCGAAATTGCACTTCTAATATGTTGTTTCCCAATTTTAGAATTTCTGATATATCTGCTGCCCAAGGGCGAAACATATTATCCGCCTCGATAATTAAAACTTTATTTAAGTAAACTTTGGCAAAAGTGTCTATTCCATTGAAAACTATCTGCTTACACCTTTTTAAAAATAAATCCTCTTTTACAAAAAATTTACACCTGTAGTCCCAATTTTTTTCCGATACCCATTGCACATCTTTTTCATTTTCCCCAACAAACGGATCCTCAATAAAATTGTGATGTAGAAGATCTAAATGAACACATCCTGGAACTTTAGCTGATAAAAAAGATCTACCATTTGGACTCCTAAACTCCCATTTATCATTTAGACTTAGGGTAATATTATTCATAACAGGAGATTAAACGCATGGTAAAGAGATAAGAGATTTGATTTTCAATATTTAGTTGTCCTACTTGGTAAAAATTATTAAACTTACTTATATTCTCAAAGATATGATAAATATTATCTGATCATTGAGATATCATTACTTTTTAAAAAAAATATTTAAAATTAAATAAAGTATTTTAATAAGTATGTATTTTAATAATAATCAAGGAGCAATAAATGCTGAAATCGTTAAAAATCATTTCTTTATTTGTAATGACTTCTGTTTCATTTAACCTAAATGCCCAAGATGGACATATTGATGTTCCATGGACAGGTACACCAGGGGAAGTTGAAGCCGCTGTTGCTGCAAATGGAGGTACTGGTACATTTGTATTAGAAGATGGTAACGTTTACCTAATGTTAGATCATATTCCGGTGCCTGAAAACGGAGTTGTAAAAATCATGGGTTCTGGATCAACAGATGTGCATCCTGCAACATTACAACCTTCTCCAAATGCAGAAGGTGAAGTCTCACTTACAGACGGACAAATGTTTAATCTTGTCGGGAATAACGGTGAATTACATCTTCATCATCTCATTTTAAACTGTATGGCTGTTAATGAAGGTGGACAAGTTGGAGTCGCTGGTGCAAGAGCAGATGCAAACAAAATCGTTGTAGACAATTGTTTTCTTTCTGGAGCCAGCTCACTGTTTTTGCATACGATGGGAACTGGAACAGATTTCCATATAACAAATTCAACATTTGATGGTCAAACTAGCTATCCAGGTGGTGCCTTTTATGGTGGCGCCGTTTGGGGCGGTGGATCATGGATGGGTACTATGGATGAATTAGTTTTTGAAAATAATACAGTTCATGGTATAGTCGGTGAGGCTATCGTTGCATATTCCTACACTGAACCTGGAAGTCGTCTCAACCAAAATACATTTGCCAACGTTTCAATGGGAGCGTCATATACTTACACTGCAAATAATCTTCAAGTTACGAATAATCTTTTCTACAACACAAGATCCTACGGACAATCAACCTACGATATTACAGGTTGGGGAGTTGTATGGCCTGGATATGTTGGCCAGCTTGCGACAAGACAAAAGGTAATAGGAACACAAGATTCTACAGGTGGTGAGCCTTCAGGATTTTACACAATGGGTGATGGTCAGCAGGTTGATGTAAATAACAGAAATCAAGCGTGGTCAAACAATGCTGTTGTATGGAGTCCTGCCTTAGTTGATTGGATGACAACTATGCATGAAAATCCATGGTCTTGGACTACCACAGATGCAGACGGAAACGAAGTTACAGTGACAGACACTATGGCTTCTGTTGAAGTTCAAGCTCGAGTTCACAGTGATACTGCTTTAGCTGCTGTAGCTGCTAACATTGGTATTACAAGTACTAATAATGCGCTACTTACCAGCGAAGATTTGGGTATGAATTTGGATGAGAACTACATTATTCATCAGTTAGCTAGAACACTTGATTTTAGAGATAATCAATCTACAGATGGTGTTGGAGCAACTCATGAGTGGGTTTATCAAAATGATGGCTCACATGTCGTAGTTGAGTGGCCGTTCCATTTGGATGTGTCTTACAGTACTACTTCAACTGCATACACACATTCACTAGATGGTTTTCCAGTAGGAAATTTGAATGCATTCCCAGACAAGAAAGCAGAGTGGGATCTATTATCAACTGATTCTGATAAGAGCAATATAGCACCGTCTAAATTCAGCTTATCACAGAATTATCCTAATCCATTTAACCCATCAACAGAAATTGCTTACAGTTTAGAGCAAGCTTCAAATATTACTCTAACCATCTTTAATGTCATTGGACAACAGATTAGAGTTCTTGAAAATAGTTCTAAATTAGCTGGTACTCATACTGCAAAATGGGATGGTAAAGATGAATTTGGTTCTTCAGTTCCAACAGGATTATACTTTTACACACTTTCTGATGGAACTTCATCTTTTACAAAAAAGATGGCATTAATGAAGTAATTTAGTGAATTCACTAAATTTCATTTTTAGAAAGGGGCAGATTTATCTGCCCCTTTTTATTTAATGAATTTTATTTTAAAATATTATATGAATTTAAAATTAACTTTAATAATCAAAGCTATTTTATCATTGATCATTCTTTTATTAACATCATGCGATAACAAAAAAAAGGTACTNAATCAGATGCCTAAATTATTGACAGAAGATTCCTACAAACCCAAAACTATTTGCGATTGCAACGATGATGGGATAGAAATTCTAAATAAAATTTTAGATAAAAGAGAAGAATTCTCTAAAATTGACGATCTAACCCAAAATAAATTTGCAAATGAATATACAGCTGTTCTAAAAAAAAGCTGGAAGGCGATGCAATATAAATGTCTAAAAACATTTGGACCTAAACTACTAAGACCTAGTGATTGTAATGACCCAGATCAAATTCAAGCTATAAAGGATAAATTATTTAAATTAGGAATAATGACATAAAATATATCTTACCAAGGAGTAATTAATGAATANAGTTTCTACNTTAGCCAAACTATTAATTTTCATTTTATACCAACAATTACTATCTCAAAACTACACGCTTTCTGGATATGTAAAAGATCGTGATAGTGGTGATTTATTGATTGGAGCAAATGTTTACATTGAAGGGACATCCATTGGTTCTTCTACAGACAAGGATGGTTTTTATAAGCTNGAAAATTTAAAGGATGGAATATATATAATTAAAGCATCCTACATTGGATACAAAACAGATACTGACTCCATCAGTATATCAGGTGAAGATCTTGATACTAATTTAGATTTTAATCTCAACTACACAACTATTGAAGGTAATGAAGTAGTCGTAACTGCCCAAGCGAAAGGACAAATGGATGCGATTAATAAGCAATTAAATTCAAAGTCNCTTGTAAACATAATTTCATCCGATCGTATNCAAGAGCTACCAGATGCAAATGCCGCTGAAACTGTTGCTAGAGTTCCTGGTGTATCTATTAGACGGGAAGGGGGAGAAGGGAATAAAGTTGTAATNAGAGGATTATCACCTAAATACAACAATATAACNGTNAATGGCGTAAAATTAGCCTCAACAGACAATGATGATAGGAGCACTGATTTAAGTATGATATCTCAATANATGCTCGATGGAATTGAAGTAACAAAAGCAGGNACTCCAGATCAAGACTCTGATGTCCTTGGGGGTACCGTTAATTTTTTATTAAAAAAAGCAGAGCCTGGACTTCATGGAAATATCATAACCCAAGGTATGCACAATGGACTAAAGGGGACATTTAATGATANTAAGTTTGTCCTAGATCTTAGCAATAGATTTTTTTCCAACCGTTTGGGTGTCCTTTTACAGCTTGATCTTGAAAANCGTAATCGAAGTTCACACGAAGTTGGTGCTGGATACAATCTTGTTGGNGAGAAACTTGATTCAATAAACCCTCTTTANCTCAANAATCTCAATCTCAATGATTGGATTAGAATAAATGATAGGCAGAATCAGCTTCAAGTANTTGATTTTAAATCTTCTTTTGGNAATATTACNTACAGCAATCTTAATAGCAATATTGATAAAGATATTACGCGATATAGTTTTAGCTATGGTTTAGCTGATAACTTTCGATATATGAACTCTAGTGAAGGCATTAATAGTATTCAAGTATTAACNGAATCGTGGAAATATGAAAATACATTGTTTGAAAAGTTTGATCTTGAGGCATTTAAATCATTTTCCAAATCCGATAACAATGATAATTATTATGATTTTGCCTTTAGTGAACAATTTGCCTACGACAGCACTACATATGATCGAAGCATTAAAGAAATTCAACAAATCGCGAAGAATGACACATCCAAAACTATATTAAATAACTACAACTATTGGATCAATAATAGTATCGAAAAAGAATCTTCTTATGGATTTAATGTCAAATATAAATACAGAATATCTAATTTTATTTCTGGTAACCTGAAATTTGGAACAAAATTTAGGTCTAAGAATCGAACATTTGATAGACACAATGAATTTGGAGTAGTATCAAAAGCAGCAGGCGCTAGGGATCAAAGAGACTCTTTGATTAGTATATTTGGTTTTGAGCAATATATAAATGATGTTCAAGATAGAAATATCCCGTTAACTGCTCTAATTGATACAGATTATGATGGGAGCGACTTTTACAATGGTGACTATCACTTTGATGCAGTTGGAGATCTTGACATCCTTATGCAAGTGTATGATTATTTTAGTGTAAATTGGAATAAAGCAACATCAAACACAAATATAGATGAATATGTCATGCATCACGTCCATCAGACAAATTCTCAAATGTATGATTACCGAGGAGAAGAGAATTACCGCGCCGACTATTTTATGATAGATTTAGATGTTGGACCGAAATTAAACCTTATAGCTGGAGTTAGAAATGAAACCAATGAAACAACCTACTATTCTATGAACTCCTTAGATCATGCTTTATCACATTGGATTTTCGTAGGAGACACTACAAAATACAAAAGAAGAAACTCGAACTCTTTTCCAGCTTTATTTCTTAACTACAAACCTTTTAATACAATCAGCATTCGTTTTGCAAGAACAAAGACACTAACTCGGCCTGATTATTCAAGTATAATTCCTCTAACTAGAGCCTGGGGCTATAATAGAGAACTAGAATGGAGAAATAAGTTTCTAGAGCCTGGTCTATCTGATAATCTTGATCTTTCTATATCAGCACATTCTGACAAGCTGGGATTGTTAACAATTGGTTACTTTGAAAAATCTATAAAAAACTTGATCTACTCAAGTGGTTCAAGAGTAGTACTCCCTGATGATACACTAAGATTTGATTTACCTAGCGAATACTCCAATTTTTCTTTAATAAACTATGAGTTGAATAATCCAAATAAAATTAAACTAGAAGGTCTAGAGATTGATTATCAAACTCGTTTTTGGTACCTCCCTTCTATATTTAGTGGTTTAGTATTTAATGCAAATTACACAGTAGCTACATCTGAAGTTCAATACCCAAGAACTACATTTGATAGCTACTTTGATTTTGAAACCTTTACATATGTTTATGTAAATAATGATAGCACATATATAGATCGTCTTTTGGACCAACCAGATGAAATTGTTAATATTTCAGTTGGTCTTGATTACAAGGGTTTTTCTGGACGATTATCGATGCTTTACAATGATAATGTTTTTGTAAATACTGATTTCTGGCCAGAGTTACGAGAAAATACAGATGCCTACCAAAGATTTGATCTTTCAATGAAACAAGAATTACCCATAGAAGGACCAGAGCTATTTCTAAACGCGAGTAATCTTACAGAAACAAGTGATATTAGTCGATATCGAGGAGTATCATCAGGTGGAGATAATTTTAAATTAAAACAGTTTTATGGTAGAACATTAGATCTTGGGTTTAGATACTCTTTTTGAAAATGAGAAATTACCTTATGAAAAAGAAAAATTTTATTTTTTTTGTATCGCTATTAATAAGTGGATGTCAAGTTTTTAATTCTGGAAATTCTTCAAAACCAATTAATATGTATCCTCCAAAGAATATAAAAATTAAATTTCAACAAGATTGGCAATATAACCTATATCATAAAAGGATAATAGACTTTAAAAAGTTTCCAATTGGTTTTAAAAAGATCGTCTTTTTAGGTAATAGCATAACTGAGGGTGCAAGAAGTTGGAATAAAAGACTCAATCAAAGAAACATAGTAAACAGAGGAATATCCGGCGATATTACTGAAGGTGTATTGGAGAGGTTGGGTGAAATTTATTACTATAAACCTCTAGCAGTTTTTATTTTAATTGGAATTAATGATCTTTTTGATACAAATATTGAAAATGGAGAAGTGATTAATCCTAAGTATGTAGCTAATAATATTATAAATATTGCAAAAAATATTAAGGCAGAATCGATACATACCTCAATATACATTCAAACCATCCTTCCAGTAAATTTAGATATGTACGAACTAGTAAAAAATATAAAGCTAGATAGAGAAAAAGATTTAAATACACAAATAATAGAAACGAATACCATGTTAAAGACTGTAGAATTACCTGTGGGAATTCATATTATTGATACACATAAAGAATTTTTAGATAATGATAATAATTTAAATGAAATTTATTCAAGTGATGGTGTCCACTTAAATGAGGAGGGATATAA
>NZOY01000089.1 GCA_002695445.1 Flavobacteriaceae bacterium | reverse complement strand
TGTGTCCACTCAAAATCATGATACATTTTAAAAAGTTCAAATAAAACACAAGAATTAAACTTGATTTTATCTTCCTTTTTTGGAATCTTACCAAGTAATCGATTTTTTAGAATTGCATTAACCTGGGCAAAGGTGAAGTCAGATGAGTAAGTAAACTCAAGGCCATGATCTGAAATCCTACAACCATTTTCATGAAAGAAAGCAATTCGAGATCGAAGTGCTTCAAGTAAACTATTTAAATCAATTATCTCTTTTCCTGAAGTAACGGCTAAAGCGTTAAGATAATCTAAATAATTTTCCTCCTCTATTCCAAAAATTCTATCAGGTCTAAAACCTGGAAAAACTTTTGGACCATCTAAACTTAAAGAAATCTTTTGATGGGATGAAAGGTCATCAATTGGATCATCTGTTGTACATAGCATTTCAACCCTCATGTCTTTAAGTAATTGCTTTGGGAGCAGTGTCTTAAGCTGATGATTAGTTTCCTCAAATATCTCATTCGATGTAGAGGGTTGCAAAAGCATTTTAATATCAAAATAACGCTCTAGTTCAAGATGAGTCCAGTGAAATAATGGATTACCTACGGTAAAAGGAACAGTATAGGCCCATTTATCAAATTTTTCTTTATCACTGGTATTTTTCCCAGTAATAAATTTTTCTTCAATCCCAAGGGTCCTCATGGCGCGCCACTTATAATGGTCACCACTAAGCCAAATTTCGTTAATTCCTGAAAAAGGCTCATTATTTGCTATTATATTTGGAGATAAATGATTGTGATAATCAATAATCGGCATTGATACTGCATAATCAAAAAATAGTTTTTCTGCTGTTTTATTTTCAAGCAAAAAGTTTTCTTTAATAAAGCTATTTTTAGTTTTAAACTCCATAACTAGATTAATCTATTAATTCCCCACTCTAAACCTCTTAACTCGGCAAGACCTCTAAGTCTTCCAATTGCTGAATATCCAGGATTAATTTTTGGTTTTCCCAAATCATCAAGCATCTGGTGTCCATGATCAGGACGCATTGGGATTGAGGCATCATCTCGATTTTCACTAGCTCTTCGTCTTTGTTCTATTATTACACATTTAATTATTTCATGCATATCAACATCCCCTTCAAGGTGGTCGGCCTCATAAAAATTTCCTTCATCATCTCGTTTTGTACTTCTTAAGTGTAAAAAATGTACCCGATTTGCAAATGAGTTAAAAATAAAAGGTAAATCATTTTCTGGTATTACTCCTAAAGATCCTGTACAGAAGGTTATCCCATTACTAATAGATGGAACCTTATCGAAAATATACTGATAATCCTCAATTTTACTAACCACTCTGGGCAATCCTAAAAGAGAAAATGGAGGGTCGTCTGGATGAATACACATTCTAAGACCTAAGGACTCTGCAACAGGAATAATTTCAGATAAGAACTGAACTAAATTTAAACGTAATTTATTAGCATCTATCCCCTTATATGTATCAAGCATAGCGGTAAACTCCTCTAAAGAATATCCTTCTTCTGAACCTGGTAAACCTTTAAGTATATTGTCTGAAATTCTTTGAATATCACTTTTGGACATATTTTCAAATTGCAATTTCGCATCAGAAATTTCTTTATCTGTATAGTCTTTTTCAGCACCCTCCCTTTTGAGTATAAATAAGTCAAAAACTCTTAATTCTGAAGCATTAAATTCTAAGGCAAGAGAACCATCATCCATAACCAAATCTAATCTAGTTCGAGTCCAGTCTAGTATTGGCATGAAGTTATAACATATTACAAATACTCCACAATTAGCCAAGTTTTTCAAACTCACCTTATAATTTTCAATAAGCTGATCAAAATCCTTAGTTCGTGTTTTTATTTTCTCATGAACTGGAAGCGATTCCACTACATCCCAAGAAAGTCCTGCTGATTCTATTTCATTTTTTCTTTTTTGTATTTCAGCCTCAGACCATATAGATCCGTTGGGTATATGGTGAAGAGCATTAACAATACCTGTTGCCCCAGCTTGTCTTATATCTGACAAACTTACAGGGTCATTAGGACCATACCAACGCCAAGTTTGTGTCATTTTCATTTTTCGTTTTTTTAGACCCCACTAAAGGCACTAAAGCCTCCGTCAATAGGAAGTACAACTCCAGTTATGAATTTAGCTGCATCACTGCATAAGAAGTGAATAGCACCATTTAATTCCTCAGCTTCCCCAAATCTTCTCATAGGGGTATTTCTAATTATAGTATCTCCTCTGTCAGTATAAGTTCCGTCTTCATTTAGTAATAAAGCTCGATTTTGATTTCCAACAAAAAATCCAGGTGCTATTGCATTAACCCTTACACTTGGTCCAAACTTTAATGCCATCTCAACAGCCATCCATCGAGTAAAGTTTTCAATACCTGCTTTAGAGGCAGAATAGCCTACGACACGAGTTATTACCCTATCTACACTCATAGAGGAATAGTTAATTATAGATCCTCTACCCTGTTCAGCCATAATCTTACCAAATATCAAAGAGGGAATCACAGATCCATTAAGATTTAATTCTGTAACTTTTTTAAAATCGTCCATTGATAAATCAAAAATTGTTTGATCAACTGCGATAGTAGCACCAGGCATATTACCTCCTGCTGCATTAAGGAGAATATCTAACCGCCCCCATTTAGCTAATATTTCTTTACTAATTTTACCAATAGATTCAGTAGATAGAACATTAGACTCAAAACCTATGGCAATACCACCTTTACTTTCAATTAAATCAACTGTTTTTTTTGCTGAATCTATAGTAAGGTCAAGAATTGCAATTTTAACACCAGATTCTGCTAAGCTTTGAGCTATGCAACTACCCAATGCGCCTCCACCTCCAGTAATAACTGCAACTTTATCTTTTAAATCAAAATTTGGTTTCATTAGTTTTATGTTATAAATTTTTTACTATCCCACTCAATGACTTTATTAGTGTCCATCGCTTGGATTCCAATCTCAACAGCATAAGCAACATTTGCCCCTGAAGTAACATTAGACAATGGAATCTTGTTATTTAAAATTGAATCCCTAAAATCTATCAAAGCTTGCAAAGTTGCCCTATTAGTATCACTTTCAATTAGATCAAGGGGCAAACCTTTACTTTGAGACCAATTTGAAGTTGCACCAGATACACCATCAACATCACCATATTCAGGTATATATTGTCCCTCAGGATAAAACCATGCAGAGTCCTGAAAAATTGTTAATGTTCCTTTATCTCCCATTACCATAATTTTATATCCATCTTTAGCATTAGCTGTTAGGGAGGTAAATGTAGCTTTTACGCCATTAGAGTATTCATAAATGACCTTGGTATTATCATAAGTTTCTCTACCGTCTTTCCAATAGTTTATGCCTCCAAAACCAACCGCTCTTTTTGGTGTCTCTGCTAAAATCCAATTTGCAAAATCAATTTGATGAGCACTCAACTCCGCAAGAAGACCATATGAATACTCTCTATACATTCTCCAATTAATTTGTCTTTCTTGTAAAGGGTTTTTTACTATTCTTCTCCAATCTCCATTCCTGTTCCACTGAGCTTCAATAGAAACTATATTACCAACTTTTCCATCTAAAATAATTTCTACCAATTGCTTATACATCCTTGAGCTATGAAACTGGTGACCAGTTTGAAAAATTTTATTGGATTGCTTACATTTTTTTACAAGTTTTTGAGTAGAGGATATTCCTTTAGCCATTGTTTTCTCACAATAGACATGTTTACCCGCGTCTAATGCATCAATTGAAATTTCATCATGAGTATTGAGTGGTGTTGATACAATTACAGCATCAATTTTTTTATCGTCTAATAATTTTCTGTAATCACTATAAGCTTTTGCAATTTTAGTTGTTGGAATCAAACTAATCCCCTCCTCGAGTCTGAAAGGAATATTATCACAAGCTCCAACTACGTTGAAACCTTCAATACCATTTAAAAGTTTAATTAATCCTTGACCTCTTGAACCAGTTCCAATAACGCCAATGTTGATTTGACTATTTAAACTATTTGAGGAGTGTACACTGGCAAGGAGATTAGCTGATGTGAATGAGCTAAGAATTAATCCACCTGTATTTAATATAAAGTCCTTTCTTCTCATTTTGGTGGTAATTTATTTTTTATTAATTATTTCGTAAATATTTTCAAGAGACTTTCCTTTAGTCTCAGGCATTATAAAAATAGAAAACAGAAGTTGAAGTACCATCATGAAAGCAAAAAAAGCAAAGATTGGCCAAGGATTATTATTATAAATTTCGATAACAGATGGTCCCAACAAAGTAATAAGAGCAGCAAAAACCCAATGAATACCTGAGCCAAAAGACTGTCCTAATGCCCTAATTCTATTAGGAAAAATTTCTGAAATGAAAACCCATATCACAGTACCTTGACCAATAGCGTGAGCAGCTATAAAAGCAAAAATAAAAAAAGCAATTAACTGAGGATTCCATTCATAATAAAATGCACCGGAAACACCACAAAGGCCAATAATGTAACCTATGGAACCAATTACAAGTAATTGTTTTCGACCTAGACGGTCAATTAACAATAATCCTCCAAATGTAAATACAATATTGGTTAATCCGATGATAACTGAATTGAACAAAGACTCTTTAGTTGCAAAACCTCCCATTTCTAATATTTCTGGTGCGTAATAAAGAATGAAATTAATACCTGATAATTGATTAAAAAAGGAAATAAAAAAGGCTAAAAGAATAGTTTTTTTGAATCTAGGAATAAATAAGTTGTTTTCTTTTGAAACAGTATTATCAGTCTTCTTAATGGATTTTAAAACATCGTCAGCTTCACTTTTGTTGGAATAAATTACTTCCAAAACTTTTTGTGCAGTTAGGTCATCATTTTTGAATAATACTAACCATCGAGGGGAATCAGGGATGTAAAGGGTCATTAATAAATATAAGAGGGCAGGAATAGCCTCGATACCTAGCATCCAACGCCAATCATTAGATCCATCAAATCCTGTGAGAAGGTAATTAGAAAAATAAGCAATTAATATTCCAAAAACTAGGCTAAACTGATATAACACTCCCAATGTCCCCCTGTTTTTTGGTGTAGTTATTTCAGATATATATATAGGTGCTGTTACAGAGGATACACCTACTGCTATACCACCAATAAATCTAAAAAAAGAAAAGGTATATGGATCAACAGCTAAAGCAGAACCTAAGGCAGAAAAAAAGAAGAAAAAACCAATCCATGTAAGAGTTACTTTCCTTCCTAGCCTGTTTGTAGGCAAAGAGCCAAACAAGGCGCCAATNACTGTNCCCCAAAGAGCCATTGACATTATAAANAAACCNTGAAATATAGGAGTTGTTGACCACAATTCTTTGATNGGTAANTTAGCTCCTGATATGACTACAGTATCAAAACCAAAGAGGAATCCAGATAGCGCTGCTACTANAATCCATTTGAAACTTTTCGACATTTTAGCTTAAATTCGTGTGCGTACACATATATTAACAAATATAACCAAATTGTTATTCATAATATTTAAAAATGAAGACGAAAAAAACATAAAATAATATGTTAAATTTTAATGGAATTAACCTTTATAGAGCTATATTTTTATATGTTTACCACAATGTATTTTAAATAATTTTATCTATTGACTACAATAAAAGATATCGCTAGAGAAGCTCAAGTTTCTCCAGGCACAGTTGATAGGGTTCTTCACAATCGCGGTGGGGTATCACTTGAGACCAGTAATAGAATAAGTAAGATTTTAAAGAAAAAAAACTTTAAAATAAATCAGATTGCTAGTTCTCTAGCAATGAAAAAACATCTTAAGATAGCAACGCTTATTCCATTATTCGACAATGAAAATTTATTTTGGAAATCTCCACATTCAGGAATTCAAAAGGCAAGTCAAGAGGTAAACGCCAATGGAGTAGAAGTCATTAACTTCTCATTTGATCAGTTTAATTCAAAAAACTATATTGAAACATTCAAAAATTTGATGAAGATTAATCCCGATGCTATTGTAATGGCACCTATTTTCATTAAGGAGACTTCAATAATCATAAAATCCCTTAATGAAAAAAAAATTCCATTTATTTTCTTAAATATTAATCAAAAGGGATATGATAATCTTTGTTATATCGGACAAAAATCCTACGAGGCGGGAGGCCTTGCAGGTCAACTTTTAGATCTTTGTGTTTTTCCACAGGATGAACTTCTTATCGTTCAGACAAGAAAAAATATTGACGACTATCGCTCTTTTAGTCAAAGGGGTAAGGGTTTTATTAATTATTTTAAAAAAAATAAAATCAAAAAAAAAATTCACCAAATTCAATTTGATGGGCTTAAAAATTTAAGAAAAGTTGAAAAAAAAATTAATGAACTTTTAAAATCAAAAAAGAAAATTAGAGGCATTATAATTCCATCTAGCAGAGCATCCAATATAATTGAATTAATACATCCAAATATCAAGTCTGAGATTAAAGTTGTAGGCTTTGATACTACACCAAAAAATATATCTGCATTAAAAAATGGGCAAATAACTTTTTTAATTTCACAAAAATCTTTTAATCAAGGTTATAAATCAATAATAACAATGGTAAATTATTTGGTTCATAAAGTAAAGCCTGAACAAGAAATACCAACACCTTTAGAAATTGTAACCAAAGAAAATGTGGAATTTATTGAATATGACAAGCGGCGTTACAATAGTGAGCTTTAAAAATAATACTACAAAAAAAGGGGGCAAAAGCCCCCTTTATTAATACAAACCACAAGGAATTAATATCCTGGATTTTGAACTACTTCATTGGTTGCAAGATCGATTTCAGAAAGTGGAATAGGTCTTAAATAGTGGTGTTCTTTAATATAATTTAGTGCACCTATCCATGGATTGAATGCTTTACTTCTACTAATTAAAGTACCTGTTCTTTTAAGGTCATACCATCTTAGTCCTTCTCCCATAAACTCACGAGCTCTTTCGTCCATAATCATTTCAATTGTGACGTTACCTGAGGATCTATAGCTTTTAGTGGCCAATGAACTTAAATCGTTAGGATCAGCTGCCATATCAGCATCAGCGAGAGCTCCACCAACAGCACGATTTACAACCGCATTGTAATAGTCTGCGGCTGAGCCAACAGATCCAGCACTTGCGCCCTTAACAATTGCCTCAGCTGCTATAAGATATGCCTCTGAAGACCTCATAAGTGGATGATCAGCCTGACCAAACCCATTACCGTAGTCTATACCTGGCTCCCAAAACTTCCACATCATTGGGTGGTGATTGGGGTTATGATAATTAGATTCTTCTATTTTTCCAATCTGATCATGATTGATTACAGCATAATTCATGTTACCTCCAACATCCTTACCTCTTTCTTCTAGAGTGGTGGCTGGATTGTTCCAATCCCTATACTCGACAACAACATCACCGGATTTAATATCAATTGGTGCTACACCATCAGCAGGGACAAAACCAGGATTATCAACAACAGCATAGACTTTCTCAACAAAGTTTAGATGATATCTTGTGTCAGTTTCTGGATCAAAAAGTCTCCAAACACCTGGTACAGTAGAATGAGCACCTAATTGTCTGTTGTAGTCAGATGTTCTACCTGGACTACCAGGAGATTCATCATGAGATCCACCAAAAATACTATGTGAATTATTNCCAGAATCACCTGCCACTTGGTCACCAATTGCATAGGCATTCTCACCAACATTAGTAAGTGGATTATTGGAGTATTGAACAGCAAAAATTGTTTCACTATTTCTATAATTTTGATCTGCTGGACCATGAGTTTGATTTGTTACATCTTCATTCTTTTTAGGAAAGAGATCTTTATAATTATCAACCATTGGGTGAGCTGCAATTACTTTATCAGCATAAACTCTTGCCTGCTCAAAATCAGCAGCAGTACCTCCCAGTGAATTTCCAAAATTCCATCCTCTTGTTAAATAAACTCTCGCAAGAAGATGCTGAGCTGAGCCCAAGTTAGCACGTCCATAATCAGAGGCACTAGCAGGTAAAACTGCTTCAGCCTCGGTTAAATCCTTAATAATTTGAGCATAAACCTCAGCAGAAGGAACTCTAATAACTTCCTTATTAGCTGAAGTGGTTTCCTCAAGTGGCAAAGGGATGTCACCAAATTGCTGAACAAGTGAAAATAGGCAATAAGCTCTTATAAACTTTGCTTCTGCAACTCTAACATCGCGAGTAGGACCATAAGCCCCAACATTCTCAAGCGATTCAGCTCTTGATAAAAGAGTATTTGCTCGATTTATTGCTTTGTAATGATAAACCCAAAAGTCTTGAACTTCTGAGATGCCTTCAGTAAATTCTGGCCCATAAGTATCAAAATTAACATTGAGTTCAGTATTTACATTTCTAAAGCCACCACTNCGTGAGAAAATATCAGTTCCATTTAAAGTTAGAGCCCTNAGTTGAGCAATAGGTCTTAAAAGTGGATAAATTGACTTACTTAGATCNTCGAAACCGGAGGTCGTAGAAAAATATGCACCAGCGGTCTGATTCGATATACTCTCCTCTGTAAGNAATGATTCAGTATCACAACTCATNNTGAAGNCTAAAGAGAAAGCGATTAAAATTTTATTTAATGTTTTCATTTCTGTTTTAATTTCTTTTAAACTTTTCATTGTATTCTTCATTTGTGATTAAAAATTAATATTAACCCCAAACAATACAGTAAGTGCTGGGAAATCATCGTTATATGCACCTGAATTATATTCAGGATCAAAAGTTAGGAAGTCGGTAAANACAAATGGGTTTTGTAATTGACCGTAAACCCTAAATCTGGAAACCCCAAGTTCACTAAGAATTTGCTTCGGTAGGCTATATCCCATTGTAATATCAGAGATTCTAACAAAGTCAGCCATTTGATAACTGAGTCCAACNCTGGATGTTCCACCTTTTCTCTCATTCTTGGAGTTGAGGCCTGGACCTGTTACAGGATTGTAATAAGTATTACTTGGATTGTCAGGTGTCCAATAATCTATATCTGCTGATCTATTATAACGATCACTTGCAATATCTCCAAACGTTCCATTAAGAAATGCATTTGAATACATCAGTCCTTGACGAGTGTATACGAAGAAAGATAAATCCCAATTTTTATAAGTTAACTGATTTCTCAAACCAGCAGTCCAATCAGGAGTTCCCTTTCCAACAATCATTCTGTCTTCGGAATTGATTTTTTTATCACCATTAAGATCGCGAATACGAACCTGTCCTGGCACTTGGCCAAATTCTGCAGCTGCAGCTTCTTGTCCTAATTGCCATATACCCTCAAACTTGTAGGTATAATAAGCCCTTACTGACTCACCAACAAATCTAGCGTTTCCTACATCTTCGGTAAGTCCACCAGCTAGTTTTACAACTTTGTCATCATTAGCAGTAAAGGTTAAATTAGACGTCCATCTAAAATCNCCTGTACTCACATTTACTGAATTCAATGAAACTTCAATACCACTATTTTCAATCTCTCCAACATTTCCAAGTACATTATTAAATCCTGTTGAATTTGGTACTTTGTCATCNAGGATTAAATCTTCAGTATTTCTTTTGTAATATTCAACTGTACCACTGATAGGTAAATCACTTAATGAAAAATCGAGTCCAACATTAATTTCCTTACTTCTCTCCCAAACAATACCTTGATTAGACAAAGCGTTAATAGTGTAACCTAGAGAAGGTGTTCCATCAAAATCATAGTAAGTTTGGAATATGTTTGCTTGAGTTGCATATGGGCTAATACTTGCATTGTTTCCAACTTCACCATAACTAACTCTTAATTTTAAATTATTAAAAACACCAAGGTCTTGGATAAATGACTCCTCAGATAATCTCCATCCAATTGCAGCAGATGGGAAAAAAGCCCACTTGTTGCCNTCGGCNAATTGAGACGCTCCATCATATCTTCCAGTTAGAGTTAGGAGGTATTTATCATCAAATCCATAGTTAATTCTTCCCATGTATGAAGCAATGGAATACTCCTCAAGATTAGAACCGTAATTTGTCACAGTTGCACCTGTTCCAAGACTATGCCACAATGACTTGTAGGGAAGATCCTCCACGGCCAAACCTATTTGCTCATAATACTCCTCAAAAATACTTGCAAGGGCTGTAGCATTTACAGAATGCTTTCCAAATTCTGCTATGTAGGTTAGGGTATTGTCAATTGTGTAATTAGAAGTTTTGAATTGGTTAGTACTAGCAATTGGACTTCTNGAACCCTTTCTTGATTTTGTGTAAGTTCCTCGATATTCACCCTCTCTAATATTATTGTTATACCCCGAGTAGGAAGTTTTAAACTTCAAACCAGGAGTTATCTCATACTCAAGATATACATTTGCTATCAATGAATTTGAACGATTTTGTCTTTGATAGTTATCTGGATGTATTTCAACTAATGGATTAATTACCTGTGAGTCATTGATTCCCATGTAAAAAGCATATGGCCCTACAGGTCCAAAATTTGTATCTCTTTTGTTAGGGTTGACAATATCGTTGAAAAATGGCGTTGCAGTTGGTCTTGCCCTCATGGCAGATCTTACAGCCTCATGCGAACCCCAATTTCTTTCATTTTCTGTAAGGTAAGCAGTAAAGCCTACTGTAAATTTGTCTGATACTTGACTTTCAATCCCAGCATTTAAACTCAGACGAGTATAATCATTTCCAGTTACTAATCCTTCCTCTAACTGTTTACCAGCAGAAAAGTTATATGTAGTAGAATCAGAACCACCAGAAACTGAAATAGTATGATTTTGCTGAACAGCATCTTGTGTTACAAG
>NZOY01000088.1 GCA_002695445.1 Flavobacteriaceae bacterium | reverse complement strand
GCTACACCCTGCGAGGCAAGTTTATCAATGTTTGGGGTATGTACTTTACCTTCATACCCGTTAAGAAAGCCCACCCAATCTTTTAAATCATCGATTGAAATTATGAGAACATTCGGCCTTGTTTCTTTATTAAAATTAACATCGCTAATAATATTTAGTTTATTACATCCAAACAAAAAAAGTAATGTGATATATAAAAATATTTTTTTCATTAAACAATTATTTATAAGGAAAGGAAAGTGGATTTTGATCAGTTTTCAATAGATCTAAATATGGCACTAAAACTCTTGGTTTAATATCTGTTCCAACTTTTAAAATTGAATTAAATAATTTTTTTGCTAAACTTTTATCAATTAATGGATCATTCGATTCTTTTTGCCAATTATGTAATGCATTTTTCATGTTTTCAAGAATTAAAACATTTTCATTATTCCCAGCGATGTTATTAAATTCATAGGGATCATTTACGAGATCATATAATTCGTATTCAGGTGGATTTTTCATGATTGAATATGCATTAATTGCATTCGTATTGATATGCTCGAAAATTTTCTCCTCACTTATACCTAATACTTTTGATAATGTGAATTCGTAACCTGGGTTTTTAATTCCAGAAAGGGGGTTCCATACAAGCTTATGTCGATCGTTTCTTACTGTTCTTTGTGGATATGGATTATGATTAGAGTGGACATGGTATTCAGTGTATAGAAACTCCCTCCATTTAATATTTTTATTTTTAATTAGTCTAACAAGAGATTTACCTGGTAAATAATTTGGAACCTTTAATCCAGCAATATCTAAAATAGTTGGATACAAATCTATAGAGCTTACCAGTCTACTTATTTTTAAAGGTTTTGATTTTAAACTAGGCCAGTTAATGATAAATGGTATTCTCAAACCTCCCTCATAGCTTGTTCTTTTTCCCCTGAGCATATCAGCCCCATGATCTCCCATATAAATAATCACTGTGTTTTCATATTTTCCACTTTTTTTTAAAGCATTGATTAATTCGCCAATATATGTATCAAGCCTCATCAAACAATTATAATAGTTTGCAGTCAACTCTTTAATTTTAGGATGATCAATACCCATATATGGTATGGGTTTTACCTCACTGGAGTTTAATGGCTTTTTTGGTATGTCATTAACTTGTTTTAAGAAAGGGGCATGTGCGTCAGGAAAGTTTACTTGAAGGAAAAAAGGTTTTTTACTTTTTGAAAAAAAATCAAATGCTTTTTCAATGTAAAGATTCATTTTTTCTCGTTTAAAATTAGACGATCGAATTTCCTTAAAATCATATGGAAAAGCTGACTCTGGATTGACGTGTATTTTCCCAATTATTCCAGTTGAATAACCAGCTGTTTTCAGACTTTTAGGAATGTTTGGTATCTCTGCATTAAACATTTTATATTTCCAGGTTGCAAGACCTATTTGACCATTTTGGTGAGGATATAAACCGGTCAGAAATGAAGCACGCGATTGGGAACAACCTGCTTGAGTCACATATGCTTTTTCAAATAAAAAACCATCCCTAGCAAGTTGATCAATATTTGGAGTACTGATTGGCGTGCCATAACACCCCAGTTCTGGTCCATTATCCTCAGAAACTATTAACAAAAAGTTAAGTCTATTATTTTTTTTATAATAAGATGATGAAGTTAATAGAAGTAAGGAAATTAATAGTAGAACCCTAAACATACCCTATGTAATTTATTTTCAATGAAACTAGATATAATAGTTTTAAAATTTATTCATCAATTTAAATGAGTGGCAACCATATTATTTTTATAAAAATATGGATATTTAAATTTATTAAATTAAAATTATTGAATGTAATTTTCGTTTACTATTGGCATTTGCGCATTTACTGATACTCTCCAATTATTTAATTCATTTTTTAACTCAACTACCTTTTTTTTGAATTTATTAGAGAGATCAGTTTTTTCTGAGATATCGTTTTTTAAATCAAATAACTCAACCTCTCCATTTTCCAAATTTTCAATAAGTTTCCATTTACCTTTTCGAATAACACTTGATGGTTTAGCTCGATCTGGGTGACCTGCACCTATGTAATTGGGAAAATGCCAAAAGAGCTTTTTTCTTTTAATTTTTTTTCCAGACTTTAATAAAGGCCATAAACTTACCCCGTCAATATGTTGTTTTGGAATAAAAGTTAATTCAGCCATTTCCAACATAGTTGGATAAAAATCATTTCCAATAACGATATCCTCCAAAATTAGTGAGGACTTAATTTGATTTGACCATTTGATTATCAGAGGGACACGTATGCCACCCTCATAGAAATTTCCTTTATTTCCTCTAAATGGATAATTAGATGTCCACTTTCCATGACCTCCATTATCGGATGTAAATATTATTATTGTATTATCTGACAGATTCAACTCTTCTAATTTTTGTACTATTGTAGCAAGACTTTGGTCAACACTTTCAATCATGGCAGCATATTTTGGAAAAATATGACCTCTTTTTATATCAGGGGGAATATCTTGATATTTCGATAAAATATTTTCTTTTGCCTGGATGGGAGTATGAACAGCATAATGAGATAGATAAAGAAAAAATGGCTGATTTTTATTTTTTTCAATGAAACTTAGTGCATCGGAAGTAAGCCTATCAGTCAGGTACTCTCCTGGTTCACCCCCTTTTACAGTATTCCACTCTATCCATGGATGTCCATCTGTCATTCTCCACTTTCCATAATATGGATAANAATAATCTGCACTATGACCTCTTCCACTTCCTCCAATATTTTCATCGAAACCTTGATTTTGTGGGAAGAAAAGGGAGTCTTTACAGACATGCCATTTACCAATACTTGATGTAGAGTACCCGTTATTTTTCAATGCTTCGGCAATCGTTAATTCCTCAAGGGGTAAATTCATCACATAATCAGCATCCATTAATGGCGTACCTGTTCCATTTTTTATTCGTGCATACCCTTTAATGGGAATTGCAGTAGTAATTCTCAATCTGGCTGGATATTTTCCAGTTAAAATACTTGCACGTGATGGAGAACAAACCATACCAGATGAATAAGCATTTGTAAACATTGCACCTTCAGCAGCAAGTTTATCTATACTTGGAGTTTTATAATAGTTACTTCCGTAACATCCAATATCACTGTATCCGAGATCGTCAACTAAAAAAAAGACAAAGTTTGGTTTCTTTAAATTTTGTGAATTTATTTTACAAAATAATAATATTGTTAAAAAAAATAAATAAAGCTTATAAAAACCCATGTTTTATTGTAGTATTTGTTTGTCAAAAATTAAATATATTTTGAATGAATATGCTTAAGTTTTTTTATCGGTTTAATTATATGTATTTTAAAAATATAAAATTTAAAAATGGATAAAAAATTAATATCAAGAAGATCTTTTATAAATAAAGCTAGCAAAGGCTCAGCTTTAATAGCTTTTGGAGGAGTTCTTCCTATGTTTAGCGCTAAAAGTTATGGCAGGATTATAGGATCTAATNATCGGTTTAATGTTTCTGTAATGGGACTAAAAAGCCGTGGTTCNAGATTAGCNAAAAATTTTGCNAATCAAAAAAACTGCAATGTCATTCATCTTTGTGATGTTGATAGTAGAACTATTACTAAAACCTCATCTGAATTAAAAGAAATTCAAGAAATAAAAACTGAAGGGTTTAAGGATGTAAGAAAATCCTTAGAAAGTAAGGATGTTGATATTTTGGTAATTGCTGCTCCTGATCATTGGCATGCACCAGCTTCATTAATGGCTTTAAAGGCAGGAAAACATGTTTATGTTGAAAAACCATGTAGCCATAATCCAAACGAGGGAGAGATTCTGGTCAAAGCTGCAAATTATTATGGTAAAGTGGTCCAAATGGGAAATCAGAGAAGATCATGGCCAAACGTTGTTAAAGGAATTAATGCTATTAAAAATGGNGCAATTGGACGTGTNTATTATGGTCGTGGATGGTATTCAAATAATAGACCNTCAATTGGAATTGGGAAAAAAGTAGCTCCTCCAGAATGGCTNGATTGGGATTTGTGGCAGGGTCCAGCACCNAGAAAACCATTTAAAGATAATTTAATACATTACAACTGGCATTGGCACTGGCATTGGGGAACAGGTGAAGCCTTAAANAACGGCACACATATGATAGATTTGTTAAGATGGGGGATGGGTGTTGATTTTCCTATTAGGGTGAGTTCTAANGGAGGTAGATATAGGTATAATGATGATTGGGAAACTCCCGATACCCAGACAATCAATTTGGATTTTAAGGACGGTTTGTCTATGTCATGGGAATCAAGAAGTTGTAATGGAAAATATAGTGAGGGTAGCTCAGTTGGAGTTGTAATTTATGGTGAGAATGGAAGTATTTTAATACCTGGAGGAAATAGTTACAAAATTTTTGATTTAAAAAATAAGTTAATTGAAGAGGAGACTTATGATAAAAAAATTGATGCAAGAGATGTCGTAAATCCATCGGAATATCTTGATGCGTTGCATATTAGAAATATGTTTGATGCAATAACTCATAATAAAAAACTAAATTCTGATATTGATTCAGGACACAAAAGTACTTTGCTTGTTCAACTTGGAAATATTGCATACAGAGTGGGTAGGACCCTAAATATTAATCATAGGAATGGTCATATAATAAACGATAAAAATGCAATGAAATTGTGGAGTAGGGATTATGAGAGTGGTTGGGAAATGAAAATCTAAAAAAAATTAATGCANAAAATTATTCCTAGAAGACTATTTGTTAAAAATATGATTAAGGGGATAGCTTTTACCTCTTCTTTGACAAGCTCATCAAAAGTTTTTGCAAATCAACCTAAAAAAGTTGTAAATAATAAAAACATCAAAATTGGTATAATTGGTGCAGAAAACTCACATACTGCTGCATTTGGGAAGTTATTCAACGTGGATAAAATTTTTCCAAACATAGAAGTTGNNTATGTATGGGGGGAAACAGAGGCTTTTGCTNNAGTTGCTGCGCAAAAGGGAAATATTCCAAATATTGTTAACGAACCAATTGATATGCTTGGTAAAATTGATGCATTGATAGTTGATCACAGACATGGAAAATATCATTTAGACGCTGCGATGCCCTTTTTAGAGGAGCGAATACCTATGTTTATAGATAAACCTTTTTGCTANAGAAGAAAAAAAGGAGAAGAGTTTCTGAANAAAGCAAGAGAATTAAATACACCTGTGACTTCTTATAGTTCTATTGCTCACAGTTATGCAACATTCGAAATNAAAAAGCAATTAAGTGAAATTGAATCCAAAGAAAATTTATTGATGTACGGTCCAATAGATTTAAACTCAAAGTATGGAGGTGTATTTTTTTATGGACCACATTTAATTGAGCCTTTAATTTATATTATTGACAGTATGGCAATTAAAGTACGCGTNAATAAAAATAATGGAAGCGGAAGTGCAAATATTATTTTTGACAATGGTACATTCGCAACTTTAATTTTTTCAATTAAAAATAGAGGTTGGCAAACATTCGTTGAGACAAAAAGTGGATTTGTCGAGCTTAAACCTAGTGTTAATAAAAGAGTGCCCTCTAAAAGTGATTTAGATATGGTGACGATGTTTAAAACTGGAAAAGAGCCCCGAGAACACAAAAGTATAATTCATGGTATTGCTATATTAGAGGCCCTTGAAAAGTCATCAATAAGTGGGCNATGGGAAGANATAGAACTATAATCTCAACCAACAGACAATTTAAAATAAAAAATAACTTAGTTAAAAATATATAATTGAATTACAAAAAGCTTTTAATAGCTATTAGCTCGCTTGGACCAGGACTTTTTTTAATTGGTTACAATATAGGTACAGGAAGTATTACCACCATGGCAAAAACAGGAGCTAATTTTGGAATGAGTTTATTCTGGGCATTATTGCTTTCCTGTGTTTTTACTTACGTTTTGATGGTAGCTTATGGGAAAGTCACACTAGTATCAGGTAACACTGCATTATTTAATTTTAAGAAACAATTTAAATTTGGATCTCTCCTATCAATTTACATAATCACGGCACTCATTATAGGTGAACTACTAGCTCTAATAGGAGTAATGGGTATTGTGGCAGATTTAATACAAGAGGGAATTAGGATTGGCTTTGAAAATACTATTATTCACAAAGGATGGATTATTTTATTTTTCAGCACCATTATTTATATATTAATTTTTTATGGTAAGTACTCTCATTTTGAAAAAGCTCTNACATTTTTGGTGATTATTATGGGACTGTCCTTTATAATAGTATTTTTTATGGTAAAGCCTAGCCTAACATCTATTGCTAAGGGTTTACTGCCTAGCATTCCTGATGTACCNGGGGCGTTAGGTTTAATTGCTGCAATAACAGGTACTACATGTTCAGCTGCTGTTTTTATTGTAAGGAGTACAGTTGTTGCCGAAAAAGGCTGGACAGTTAATGACTTAAAAAAAGAAAAAAANGATTCTTTTGTTTCTGCATCTATGATGCTTTTTTTAAGTGGAATAATAATGGCTGTTTCAGCCGGNACGCTTCACNTTTCTGGATTGAAAGTTGAAAATACAATTGAAATGATTANNCTTTTTGAGCCTCTTGGAGGAAGACTNTCTGCTATTGTATTAATAATTGGTATAGCNGGAGCAGGTTTATCAACAGTTTTTCCNATTGTTTTGATNGCACCCTGGCTTATTGCAGATTACAAAGGNACTTCGAGAGATATTCGAACNACNCAGTCNAGANTATTAATTTTAATTGGTTTAGTTTTTTCATTTGGTTCGGTTTTAATGGATCAACGACCGCCAGCATTGATGATTTTTTCACAGGCTTTTCAAGCATGTATTTTGCCTGCTGTTGCAATACCAATTTTTCTTTTGATAAATAAAAAAAGCTTAATGCAGTCTCATAGACCCAATCTAATTGAAAATTTATCAATTATAGCGGTAATACTTTTTTCTTTAATCACCACNTGGTTTGCTATTATTGATTTTATTTAAAATCAATATNAAATTTCATTATTATCGATTATTTATAGACTGAATTTTTTTTGTATATCTACCAGCCCAATAGGGNAGAAGGTATANGTATGGCGAGTACTCTNTATAACCATCACTCCCACCNTCATTTTTATAGGCTGCATTATGTAANTGGTGAGGCCTCTCATCACGAGGGAGTACATCAAGGTACTCTTGTTTTCTAAAATTAGGGTTTAATTTAACTAAATCTTTTCGGTGTTTATTTTCAACCCTCCAGTCAATTAAGTCCAAAGGATAATGCTTTAACCACCAGATTGATTCTTCTAAATCAATTTNATCTCCNCCCGATAGGGTGTATAAAAAATTCCAAAGAGGATTTTTTTCAGACCTTTCAATTTNCCAATGAGAGGTAACAGCCTTCAAATGTTTTTTTTTCATTTTATCATCAAAAGCATAGTTTACAAATGCAGGAGCAGTAAGAAAATACATCTCNTCATCAGAATGATTCCAGCTATCACTCAACATTTCTCCCTCAACATATCCAATTACATTTGCAGAGCGACTAGCATTTTCACCATAACCATATTCATTTATCAAATTAAATGCATGTTTTTTATATTTCTGATCATTTGTAAAATGATATGCTGTTTGAAGAAATGCCAATATTAAAGTAGAATTTAGTCGTCTGTCACCCACCGCAATGGGAAAACTATTTACATAATCAGGGTTCCATCTNCCCCAACGAGTCGGTTTACCATTCCATGTAACTAAATACCAATCATTATTGATGATATGGTCCATTTGATCTTGAATTAATTTAATGGCTCTATTTTTCCATTCTTTATCCTTTATAATTTCGGCAAAAAGGGCATATACAAAGAANTGGCCGCAAGATTCGTCACTACTTGTNGTAGTTTTCCACACCCATTTTTCGTCTTTTGCATTTTGCCATACTCCTAAGGAAGAGTTTTCNTTCCAATTACTTCTCTGATAACCATTTATTTCATAAGTCCTAGCAGGAAATCCCTTNATATNAGATATATTGGTCAGTNTTTCCATAGCTTCAAAAGCCTCAAAAGCATTGAGTTTAGCATCATCAGATCCAGTAACTGCATAACGGAATAATTCAGAGGCTAGATACATTGAAGTCCACAGTCCATCATTATCCGTATCTATCAACTCCAAAGTAGATAAATCTCCTGCTTTTCTGAGTTTAACAGAAGATTCTAGGCCATATCTTATATGTCTTTTTCTTTGAATACCCTGAAAATAGCTTGCTTTTTGTTCTAGTGTCATTGATTTAAAAGCAATTTTATTAAGTCCTTTTTTGGTTAATATAAAAACGCTATCGTCNGGCCCAGGATTAATTGTNATGACTCTGTCATCCAATAACCATCTTTTTGAAGCATAGTAGTCAAATTTTCCATCACTTCTAAATTTAAATGCTCCTCGTGTANTTCCTGCCCATAATTTTCCATTTATTTGCTTTAGACTAGTTATCTCGTTATGTGGAAGTTCATTAATAATTTTTACGACTGAAAAATTTTTACTTTCCAATTGATAAATTCCATTATTTGTTCCTACCCATATTTTTTCTTGGTGATATTCAAAGCATGTCAAACCTTTTCCTTTGNATATATTTCTNAGACNNAGGGAATCAAGAGAAAATTCATAAATATTTTTTGGAGTAAGAATAAGAAATCGGCCCTTTTTATTATCATAACTTAAGGAAAGTGGTTTTTCATCCAGTTCTAATATCTTCTTATATGGTTCAATTTTACTTAAATAGACAAGAGATTCATTATTTAGGACAATTAAGGATTTATCATTTGCNAAACTGAAAAGTTTAGGATCTTTTAATCCATGTTCTTCATAAAAATTTCCACCGTGTGACAAACTTAAAACTGCATTATTTGTCAAGAAATAAAATTGATTTTCGTACACTTCAATGTCATTAATCTTAATATTTTCCAGAGGTCTGTACTGAAAATTTGGCTTTAGCTTATCATCCCATGGAGATAGTAAACCTTCTGAGGAAACTACTATTGTTTTGCTATTTCTGTCTGTACCAACATCTAATAAGTTAAGATNTGATTTTTGTTTGTCATACTTAACTGAATAATCTTGAGTAAACGGAATATCAANGTAATGTTGAGAATATGAACTTATAAATACAAAANTTAATAAAGTCGTGTATTTAATTTTCAATGATGGCATGCATTATGGTTTTTTGTCCTCCAGAACTATAAGAGTATGTTAGGTGAATTTGTTTTTTTTTACTGTAAATTATTGTTGGGTAAGAAAAACTGTCTTTTGGGTTATCGGAATTTTCAATTTCAAAGATANTTTCCCATGTTTCGCCCTCATCTAAAGATTGATTTAGATTTAAAATATTTCTACCGTGCTCAAGATTATTATTAACCATTAACCACTTTCCCCCAGATAAGTNNAGTGTATGAAGACTGGACCCAGGATTGTAAATATTGAGATCTTTGACAGCTGACCAATTTTCACCCCTATCCGATGAAATACTTTGAATCACACGATTAGGTCGATCCCCATTATCTCTCATTAACGCAACAATATCACCATTTTTTCTTTGAGTCAGAGATGGCTGAACATTTCCATATCCCACTATTGGNTCACTTGTTTTCCAANGGTTTCCATTATCGTCAGAATAAGCGATTATNGAGAAATTGAATCCATCTGAATAAAGGGGNAGTAAAATTCTACCACTATTNAGTAATAAAGGTTTTGTTCTAGTCATCCAACCACTTTGTCTTTTTGTTTTATCTCCTGCTGCCTCAACTAACATCTTCTCATATAAAGGCGCATACTCTCCCCAGCCAACACCTCTTTCTGGAAGTTCATTAAACTTTAACTCTGTTGACTTTTTAAAATCTTCTCCNGGTTTCAAAAGAATAATATCCTGCCAGCTCCAAACTGGTGGTCCATAAGACTCATATTGTATACTTTTTTTATACTTCAAAATGGATTCTTCCCATCTATTACTTTTTATTACGATCCAAAATAAGAATAATTCATTCTTTGGATTTAAAAAAANAACTGGGTTACAGTCAGGAAATTCTGGGGTATCTGCAAGTAAAAAAGGTTTTCCCCATTGTTTGTCTCCATTTTTAAGTCTTGCACCTTTAATTTTTACATCATCAGCATTTCTCTCACCTGATCCCTCGAACCAACAGCTCAATATATCTCCATTTGGTAACTCTACAATCGAGCTACTATGAACATGATTCTCCTGGAGTGGAAATATAGTTTGTTTTTTCAAAATTTTTACTTGGGCATGTCCTGGAAATAATACCATTATTGGCGCAATCAAGATAAATATATAAAGTTGACTGACCCTGGAAATTGAATTTTTAAAATTAGTAATCATAACATTTAAAAATTAATAATTTTTTATCATTAATTATATTAAGATTTAAAAAAACTATGATTTATTTAATTACAAATTGTTTTAAAAAACATAATTTGAAAGGAATAAAATTTAAATATGATTTAATACATGTTAAATTAAATAATCTAAAAATTTTGAAATGAAAAAATCTAAAATACTCTTTTTAATATTGTTAAAGTTTTCAGTTTTATATGTTTCTTGTAATCGGGTTGGATC
>NZOY01000087.1 GCA_002695445.1 Flavobacteriaceae bacterium | reverse complement strand
CGGAGGATATCTTTTTTTTGCTCATTATTTATTAATCTATTTAAATTTAAATGAAAAAAAGTTTATGTAGATTTAAGTAAATTTGAAAAAAGCACTAATAAAACAAAAATATTAAAAATCATCAAACGTGAATTTTCAAAAAGCTTGATTAATTAACTAAAAAACTTAACTTTTCAACAATGAAGCAAAGTATTCATGTTTCAGGTATGACATGTAACTCGTGTTTAGCTATAGTTTCCAAAAGTATATATACTATTCAGGGAGTTAAGGATTTAAAAATTGATCTGAAAAGTGGCAATATTCAACTCAATGTTTCTAGAGAGTTAAAACTAGATCAAATTAAAAAGGTATTGCCTTTAAAGTACACCCCTTCAATTATTTTCAAATCCAAAAATCATAGGTTTATTATTGCTCACTCAAAAATTAAGCGACTATTCCCATTATTTTTGATTTTTATTTATTTGATTGCAGGAACTTTATTTTTACAACTTGATAATTTCAATTTCNCCAAATTNATGTTTGATTTNATGGGACTATTTTTTATAGTTTTTAGTTTTTTTAAATTTTTGGATTATAATGGATTTGGCCCTGCATTCGCACAATACGATCCAATTGCGAAAAGAAGTCTTATATATGGAAAAATGTATCCATTCATTGAGACTTCTCTGGGTATAATGTTTTTATTTAGGTGGCAAATAAAAACAGCCTTAATAATNACTTTANTAATATTATCTATTACGACCATTGGGGTTATTAATACCTTTNTTGACAAAAAGAAAATTAACTGTGCATGTCTTGGGACAGCAATTAAATTACCAATGACAGAGGCAACCTTGATTGAAAATATTATAATGCTCGTCATGTCTGTTTCGATGATTTTTTATCAATTCAGCTAAAAAAAGCTTAAATTTGTTTCATGAATTCAAAGNGTTTTAAATCNATCTTTTTTATAATCATCTTAATAACTTCTAAAGTTGGACTTGCGATAAATGTCCATTATTGCTGCGGAAAAATTCNTGAAATATCAATGGCTTGGGATGCAAAGGGATGTCAGATGCAACCCATTACGGATCATCTTGGGTTCGTTGTTAAAAAAAACCATTGTTGCAACAATGAAAGAGTTTATGTTCAGAATAATACTCCTCAAAAAATTGTTGACCTAAGTTATGATNTTAACTTACCAATTTTAAATTATGATGAAAAGGGCTTCTTTTTTACGGAAGAAATTTATTTAAATCAAAAAAAAAATCCGAGAAACCATTTTCTCATTCCTAAAGGTAAAATCTTTCTTTTTAATAGTGCTCTTATTTTTTATGGTTAATTGAATTAGAAATACCAGTACAGTATTTATTAATTTATGACTATAACAATGAAAATACATTTATTAATTGCTTGTTTGTCCTATGGTTTAATCTTTTCTCAAGAATATATAACTGGGAACATTCAATATAAAGAAAATGACAAAATCTACCCACTTGAAGGTGCCAATGTTTTTTGGCAGGATACTTCATTAGGTACCTCAACCAATGGGGAAGGCTTTTTCGAATTAGAAAAAAAACCAGAAAGGACCCTTCTGGTAATAAGTCATCTTGGATTTAAAACTGATACATTAAATATAAAATCAGCGAAAAAAATTAATCACTTTTTGACTAAAGCTCCAGAAGAAAAATTAGATGGAGTAATTCTTAGTCAAAGACGTAAATCAATTCAAAAATCATTTATTGAAACTCAAAATATTCTTAAAGTAAGTAGTGAGGAATTGCTCAAGGCAGCATGCTGTAATCTTTCAGAGAGCTTTGAAACTAACCCGTTAATTGATGTTAATTTTTCCGATGCACTTTCAGGTACCAGGCAAATCAAAATGCTTGGGCTTTCGAGTCCATATATACTAATNTCAGAAGAAAATATGCCAATGGTCAGAGGTGCATCTCAGGCCTACGGACTTACTTTTACTCCTGGAACTTGGGTGGAAAGTATTCAAATTAGCAAAGGAGCTGGAAGTGTGACAAATGGTTTTGAAAGTATTACTGGTCAAATTAATTCGGAACTTCAAAAACCCTCATTGGACGCACCATTTTTTCTTAACCTTTATGGATCAATCAATGGAANGTATGAAGTAAATATGCATACTAATTATAAACTTGGTGATAAATTAAGTGTTGGTCTATATACTCATGCCGATAAACGTACCCAAAAATTTGATAATAATNAAGACGGCTTTCTNGATCTGCCAATATCAGATCAAGTTAATATTATGAACCGCTTGCAATATATTAATACTGAGAAAGGATGGATTAGTTTATTAAGTTGGCGGTGGATGANAGATCAGAAGCTTCTTGGATCTATGGATTTTATCCCAAGTATTCACAAGGGAAAATTAAATTACTGGGGGAGTGAAATTGACACAAATCGTTTTGATAGTTCATTCAAGATGGGTTATGTTTTTCCACATATACCATATCAAAGTTTTGGTTTTCAAATTGCTTTTAGCAATCATGATCAGCAAGCCTATTATGGAATTAGAAACTACAATATAAACCAAAAGAGCTTCTATGGTAATTTACTATTTAATTCAATAATTGGTAATACACAAAATAAATTTAAAGTTGGAATAAATTACAGTTATGATCAATACGATGAGAATGTTGACTCATTCCAATATCAACGCTTAGATAAAAATATTGGAAGCTTTTTTGAATTGACTCATGACAATGGTATTAATTTTAGCTGGATTGCTGGAGCGAGATTAGATCATCATAGTAACATTGGAACTTTTTTTACACCTAGATTGCATATTAGGTTTGTTCCAATTGATGANATTGTCNTAAGACTATCCGGTGGAGCTGGAAGAAAAGTAGCAAATATATTTGCTGAAAATCAAAACTTATTTTCCACTGCTAGAAAGATAAATATTCAATCCAATGGAGGNTTAATTTATGGTTTAAATCCAGAGANAGCNTGGAATTACGGATTAGGATTGACNAAGACTTTTNATNTTAGTAATACTCATCAGCTATCGGCTTTTATGGATTATTATATAACCAACTTCAAGGACCAGGTAGTGGTTGATTGGGAAAATTTTGATCAAATTTCCTTCTACAATCTNGAGGGNAAAAGTATAGCAAAGAGTTTTCATATTGAAATAGATTATAGCTATCAGAATCTAATTAATATGAGGTTAGCGTTNAAAAACTATGATGTTAAACAAGATTACATAAGTGGTTATAAAGAAAAACCGCTACTTGCAAAAAATCGATTTTTTGTAAACATTGGGATTGAATCAAAAACAACACCAAGGGGAAGACAATGGCGATGGGATTTGACATTTCATTTAGTAGGAAATCAGAGGCTTGTAGAGACAATCCGGGATGACTTGAATAGTTATTCCCCAATTTACTCAATATGGAATTTTCAGTTNTCACGTGNATTTTCGAAAAAATTTGAAATTTATTTAGGTGGGGAAAATATTGGAAACTTNAAACAAANNAATCCAATNATAGGATCTNANGACCCCTTTGGNATNAATTTTGANTCAAGTCAAATATATGNACCAATATTTGGTGGAATGATTTACTCAGGNTTAAGAATAAAAATTTAATTTANATTANAANAAATGANAAANACATTAATTATTTTGTTAATTTTTCCAACTTTAATTTTGGCTCAACAGAGTCAGAAAAAAATAGTTACATCTCAATTTATAGTTAATGGTAATTGTGAGATGTGTAAAAAAACAATTGAGAAGGCTGCCCTTTCTATTAAAGGGGTCAAAATGGCAAAATGGGATATTCCTTCTAATCAACTCAGTTTAATATTTAACCGAAGAAAAGTCGACGTTATAAATATTCATAATGCAATAGCTAAATCAGGTTATAGTACTTCTGAAATTAAGTCTAAAAAAGAAGATTATAATAAACTCCCAATGTGTTGTCAATATTAATTTTTTAGTTAAAAAAAAACCTGCTTTAAAGCAGGTTTTTTAATTTCAAACTTTTTGATTACATCATTCCAGGCATCCCGCCTCCACCTCCCATAGGTGGCATTGCTGGAGGGGCTTCCTCCTTTATATCAACTAATGCACATTCAGTTGTTAAAATCATTCCAGCAACTGAGGCAGCATTTTCAAGCGCAACTCGAGCNACTTTCTTTGGGTCTATAATACCCTCTTTCAACATATCTACGAACTTACCATCTTTGGCATTGTAACCGAAATTATCTTTTCCTTCTAAAACTTTTGAGACAACAACGGAGCCTTCACCTCCAGAGTTTTCAACTATAGTTCTCAAAGGAGATTCAATAGCTTTATTTATAATTTGGACCCCTGTAGCTTCATCAGCATTGTCAGTTTTAAGTGATGCGATACTTTTTTGAGTACTCAATAAAGCTACACCACCTCCAGCAACAATTCCTTCCTCAACTGCTGCTCTAGTCGCATGAAGAGCGTCATCTACACGATCTTTCTTCTCCTTCATCTCAACTTCTGAAGGAGCTCCAACATACAATACAGCTACACCACCAGAGAGTTTGGCTAAACGCTCTTGAAGCTTTTCTTTATCGTAATCAGATGTAGTAGTTTCAATTTGTGATTTTATTTGGTTTACACGTCCTTGGATTAATTCAGTATCTCCATAACCATTAACCACAGTTGTGTTGTCTTTATCGATAGTAACTTTCTCTGCAGTTCCAAGCATTTCAATTGTTGTATTCTCAAGTGTAAAACCTCTTTCTTCAGAAATGACAGTTCCACCAGTGAGTATTGCAATGTCNTCAAGCATGGCTTTTCTCCTATCTCCAAATCCAGGAGCCTTAACTGCAGCAATTTTTAGCGCACCTCTCAACTTATTCACAACAAGAGTTGCTAATGCTTCTCCATCGACATCTTCAGCTATAACTAACAAAGGTTTTCCAGATTGTGAGACCGGTTCAAGTACAGGAAGTAAATCTTTCATTGCAGAAATCTTTTTGTCATACAACAAAATGTAAGGGGTTTCAAGATCTGCTTCCATTTTTTCAGAATCAGTTACAAAATAAGGAGAAAGATATCCTCGATCAAATTGCATTCCCTCGACAACATCAACATATGTATCTGTTCCCTTAGCTTCTTCAACAGTTATAACCCCTTCTTTTCCTACTTTTTCAAAAGCTTCAGTGATTAAACTACCAATTTTTTCGTCATTATTTGCAGAAATACTGGCTACCTGTTTAATTTTTTCTGAAGCATTTCCAACCTCTACAGATTGGCTGCCCAGCGCATCAACAATTGAATTAACTGCTTTATCAATTCCTCTTTTTAAATCCATAGGATTTGCTCCAGCAGCGACATTTTTAAGACCTTCTTTAACTATAGATTGAGCAAGAATTGTTGCCGTAGTAGTTCCATCTCCCGCTTGATCATTGGTTTTTGAAGCTACTTCTTTTACCATTTGCGCTCCCATATTCTCCAATGTATCTTCTAATTCAATTTCTTTGGCCACTGTAACGCCATCTTTGGTTACTTGTGGGGCTCCAAATGATTTACCTATTATAACGTTTCTTCCTTTAGGGCCTAATGTTACTTTAACAGCATTAGCTAGGGCGTCAACGCCGCGTTTAATACCATCTCTTGCCTCTAAATCGAATTCTATTTTCTTTGCCATTTTATTTTAGGTTTATTTCGTTAAACAATTGCTAGAATATCACTTTCTTTCATGATAAGATAATCTTCTCCATCATGCTGAAGTTCAGTACCAGCATATTTTCCATAAAGTACACTATCCCCAACTTTAACAGTTATTGGGTTTTCAGTAGTCCCTGGACCAACAGATACTACAGTTCCTTTTTGCGGCTTTTCTTTAGCAGTGTCTGGTATAATAATTCCAGATGCTGTCTTAGTTTCAGCATCAGCAGGGACGATTAATACACGATCTGCTAGGGGTTTGATATTAATTTTACTCATTTTTTTAAAATTTTAAATTACTATTTCACAAACTATGCCAGTAATAACATTAATGACAATTTGATGTGATTTTCTTTTTTCACTGACAGTATGGCACTAATTAGTTTGAGGAGTCTCTTCAGGTATTTCCGGTATGGTCTCAGGAATAATTTCAGGAATAACAACATCATTTGTATCATCCTGAAGTAACCTTGAATCTCTAACGCTTTGACCTGTGTTGAGTGAAATATTAGACAATAATATCAATATTAAAAGTAGACCAGCTAAAACCCAAGTACTTCGATCTAGAAAATCAGAAGTTTTCTGTACTCCACCCATTTGTTGACCCCCACCACCAAAAGAGGACGATAAACCTCCACCCTTAGGATTTTGGACCATTACTACAAGGACTAGCAGAAAACAAACTAGAATTATAAGCGCTATAAATATTGAAAAACTACTCATTATTACTACTGTAGCTGTAAATTTTTAATTTTTTCAATTTCAGATGCAAATAAAACATTTTTTTCTGGATATTTCAAACATAAAATTTTGTATGCACGAATGGCTTTTTTATATTTTTTCTGTTTTACTAAAACCTTTGCTAAAGTCTCAGTCATTAACTCATCCGAGTAATCATTAAATTCAATCTCGTCAAAACTGTTTACTGATTTATCAATGGGAGAAATTTTTGGATCATTTTCAATAAATTTATCTATAATTGACAACTTATCTTGTAAAGGACTTTTTTTATCCTCAACTATCTCTAATTCATACTTTGTATTATTATCTTCGGTAAATTCAATCCAATCAATAAAGCTTAATTTTAGTTTATCAATTTCTTCATTACTACTATTATCAACTAGAACTTTATTATCTAAATCAACTTGAATTTTATTTGATTCTTTTTCAATAATTGGTTTTTTTATTTCAAACGGGGAATGAGCTTTAATTGGAGCCTCCATTAAGTTTTTAAGAATACCCCTATCCATGGTTTTTAGTGCAAGTTTATTTAAGTTTTGTTTGTAATGATCACTACCCTGCTCTTTAAGAGATTTTGTATGATAGAACATTGGTAATTGAAAATATGGATACTTTTTAGAAAGTGATAAAAATTCTAAGGCTGTATTTTTGTCTAATGGGTCGTATTGATCAATAAGATTGAAAAGATTTTCAGCCTCCAT
>NZOY01000086.1 GCA_002695445.1 Flavobacteriaceae bacterium | reverse complement strand
TTCGTTGGTATCTGACCATTTTCATATATGGTGTTATTTGCAACAATTGCATTGTTCGTCTTATGAACTACCAAACCATTAAGCCCATTACCATAAGATACGTTGTTTGCAAAGTAAAAAGTACCTTTATATTGACCGTTAGGGTTTTGGTCATTGGCTCCAGATCCGTTGCTGTTATTTCTCGTTATGTAACATCCTGATCCGTCAATTATATAATCTTGTACATCGCACCCATATTTATCGCTTCTTGAGGAACTGGCAGTTACTCCATCACATGTCCCGTTATTCATATATGTCTTATTGAAATATGGAATTTTATTGATGTTATCATAAGTCTTATTATGTGTAATACGCATTTTAATTTTATAGGTCTTATCATCTATATGTTTAGATTGCGCTATTACTATTGCACTTTCTGCATTAAATGACCACCAAGTTGAATTATATACTTGGTTATGAGCAATTACAACATAATCTCCGTTATTTACCCTAATCCCTGAATTTGGACAATTATAAACTATATTATTGTGTAAAATTATATGATGACCGCTCCATATTGCAATCCCTCTACCTGTGAATTTTTTCTGTGGCTGCGAGTTTGGATTCACAGCTACTTGATTTACAAAACTCGTTCTATTTGTTATTGCATCATTATAAGTGATGTTTGCATTGGGTCCTTCAATTTCAAAACCCGAAATTTCTATAAAACTAGCTTCAACTCCTGATCTACCCCCAATAATACCTCCAGATCCGTCAAATTTTATCTTGGGGGTCTCCCCAGAATAATTTCTTATTACTAATGGGTTGTAAATATCTGGAGCTGTCGAAATATTGTAATATGCTGGGGATAGGTTAACCACATGATCATTATTTGTACCATTACCATGGTTGTCATTGAAATAAGTTCCTGAGCGAACATAAATTATATCTCCCTTTTTCCAAGAGTTAACCGCTTTCTGAATAGTATTGAAAGGACTTGCTAAGCTCCCATTTCCACCATTTCCTGCTGATGCAGAAACATATAAATTAGATGTGGATTTATTTTCTAATGTAAGAGCATCGATTATATAAGTTCCAGAATTTGAAAAAATTAATTTTATTTTTCCTGAGCTACTTGCCGAAGTTGGAATAAAACTGAAAGAATAGTAAGACCACTCATTAGATCTAACAGTTTGTATCTGAGGTGTTTCCTCAGCAGCATTTCCCCATCCATCTTTAATTGTTACACTAATCGAATTTCCTTTTTTNGANTTNNNATAAAANGAAATANTNACTTCTTGCCCTATTTGNTTATTAAAATTTGANGNATCATANTTAATTAANGNGTGNTCTCCNCCNGAAATNACTTTTAATGNTCCTGANTGNTCNNAAAAATCNCTNNCTNNATTNGTNAAGTCTGNATTNTCAGGNGCNGCTTTCCATTTNNNATGNACNTTNGANTCAAAACTNCCAATTCCTCCNGGNGTTAANTGACTATAAAGTGTNTGATNTANTANANNAANAATTAAAANAAAAAAAAGNAAGCCATTATTTATNATTGATTTCAACATCGTNATTTAATTAAGATGTAANTANCTCAAANTTTCATCTAAAATNAATTAAAACTTCCAGTCAGAGCCAAAATAAGTTTTAATAGGTGAAATNGATCCATCAGGATTATGGTNGAANCGAGTAAATTTTANNTTTCTTAAATGAGTTTTACCCGAAATTTCTGTGTCATGGTAAAAAAGGTACCATTGTTNACCAATTTTAATTGTTGAGTGGTGGTTTGTCCATCCTTGTACGGGTTCACCTAATATGCCCTGATAAGTGAAAGGTCCATATGGATTATCTCCAGTTGCATAGGCCAAATTATGGGTATCACCTGTTGAATAACTTAGGTAATAGACATCTTTAATTTTGTGAATCCATGGGGCTTCAAAAAATCTAATTTCAAGTTCTTTTGTAAGTATAGGCTCCCCAGATTTATTTAAGATTTGAATCTCCTTAACATCTTCATCAAATTCCAACATATTATTTTTTAGTTTTGCCATACGTGGCATAATAGCTGGATTATTTGCTATACCAAGGTCTGTCAATGATCCATTGGGGTCAAACTCACCCGATTCCCATTGCTGTAATTGACCTCCCCAAATACCTCCAAAATACATATAGGCACTTCCATCATCATCAATAAATGTTGTTGGATCTATACTATAACTCCCTTTCATGGGTTTTGGCCTCGCTTTGAAGGGACCAGCAGGGTTTTTTGATGTTGCAACTCCAATTCTGAAAATTTCGTCTTTATCTTTTGCAGGAAAATACAAGTAATAAGTCCCATTTTTATAAGCTGCATCAGGAGCCCAAAACCTACTTTTTGCCCACTTTACATCTTCTACTGAAAGTCCCACAGGATGAATTGTCAAGTCACTACCATCTTTATTCATAGAAATTACGTGATAATCCTTCATATTAAAATGATTTCCAGTGTCGTCCTCTATGCTTCCAGTTTCAATATCGTGAGAGGCATAAATATAAACTCTACCCTCAAAGAGGTGAGCAGATGGATCAGCCGTGTAAATTTTATTAATTAGGGGTAAATTTTTAAAATCGGGATTAGGATTGATTAATTCACTTGGTTGAGCAATCATTTTTAATGAAGCTAAACAAGCTAATACTAATAATTCTTTGCAAGTAATTTTAAAAAAACTANACATTTTAAATTTTAAAAAATTAATAAGTAAAAGTAGGACGAGAAAATACTCTGCTTTATAAGAAACCGTTCAAAAAATAAAACAAGACCGTCATAAGCAAGTTTTTAAATTTAATAGTGCACAGGGATGTAATCTTCTAACTCAAGAATTCCTTCCAAGGATGAATCAATTTTATTAAATTTTGAAGTGCGATCCAATGGATGAAAAGTGGGTTTGATAAGTGGCATTTTATGTTTTATCAAAAAGTCTCCTTGCTCAATCATCCATTGATGTAATTTATCCTCCAATTTTATTTTAATTTTTTTGAACGATTCAACTTTTGCAAGATTTTTGTGTTCAAATGGATCCTTTTCCAAATCATAAAGTTCTTCGTATGGAATTTTTTTGAATGCTTGGGAACCCCTTAAAATAAACTTATTTATTTCATTGTCATTTCCTAAATTGTTTTTAACCACTTCATTTGAGTTAAAATTTTTAATGTATTTAAATTTTTTTCCCCTTATTGAACGTGATGGAAAAATATAACATTTTTGTATGTTTTGCCTGGTAGCAATTCCATATACATATTCTTTAATTGGTTTATCTTTTCCATTTAAAATTGGCAAAAAACTTTTGCCGTCAAGGTCACTAACTTTGCCTCCGATAATATCAATAATTGTTGGCAGTATATCAATAACTGAAACAATTTGATCAGAATGGGCCCCTTTCTTTATTTTTTTTGGCCATCTAACTATTAGAGGAATTTTTAAGCCAGTTTCTCTNACACTCCACTTACCTTTTAAACTATGATCTGATATGTAAAAAAACACCCCCTCGTCAAATACATTTTGACGAGATAGCATATTTATAGTTTTTTCTAACTGGAGGTTATCGTTTTTTACATTTTGATAATAACCTGATTTAAAATTACTATTTCGACCTTTTCCGNCTANAATTGTAGGGTCATATTTTAAATCCATATTATGATAAGGTGTATCAGAGGGGTAGGGACCATGGGGGTAGTCCGAAGAAAAAATAATACAAAAAGGTTTTGTGGCATTTTCTATATATTTTTCAACTTTATCTAATGGTATTTCTCTGGTTTTTTCTTTTCCAAAAAAATGCGACCAGTTAAATTTTTCGTTTGGATAGATATGTCCTTTTCCAGCAAGCACAACATCATAACCCAAGGGCTGTAAATAATCATTAATTTCTTTTACATTTTTTATTGGAAGATGATTAGCCATGCATCCATTTTTTATTGGATATAAACCCGTGAAGAGCTGAGATCTACTGGGGGAGCAAACTGCTTGAGCAGTATATGCATTATTAAATTTAATTCCTTCTTTAGCAAGTCTATCTGCCGCTGTTGTAGAAACTTCTGGATTTCCATAAGCACCATAATCCCATTGATTTTGATCATCAGATATATAAATAAAGATATTAGGAGGGTTATCAGTCTTTTCTTTGTATTGCTTAATATTAAGTAAATTGATGATTAGGATTAGATATAACTTTAGTATTGGATAAACCATAAAATTGAATTAATTCTGATTAAATTAATATTCTAACCTATAACAAATAATTTAATTCAAAGAATATAAAAAGTGATTATTTATAATTTTCAGTCAAAATGAATAAAATGTTATATATAGATTGTCTCAATGACTAAATAGTTATAATTTTGCGAAAATTATCACAGTTGTTCAAATTTTTCATTTCATATATTTTTCTATTCTTTTTTATATTAGGGTACACTCAGCAAGAACCTTATTTATTTGTTAATTCATCTGTTGAGATGGGAAACCGTCCTATTACCACNATGGTAAAGGATAGAAATTCTTTTTTATGGGTTGGCACTTATGGCGGCGGATTGAAAAAATTTGATGGCATTGAAGTAAAAACATATCGTCATAATATATACGATGAGACTGCACTTGCGAGTTCTATTATACATGATTTAATGATTGATGATGCAGGTAACCTATGGGTAGGATCAAATGATGGGCTCCATTTATATAGCTCTGAAAAGGACAATTTTTTAAGATTTTTAAATAATTTTCAGGGAAAACCAATCAAAGTTCATGCGATTGAACCATTAGATAATGATAATATTCTAGTTGGAACCCACCAGAGTGGTCTTTTTGTAATCAATTCCTCAACTAACTCAATATCTGAGATTAAGCTTTCAAGTAACATAGAAAAAAATAATTTTCTCATCCACGATATAAAAAGAGATATTTCAAGAAGGATATGGGTGGCTACTAATNTTGGACTATTCCAATTCGACATTGATGAATTTTTGTTAAAAAGGGTTAAAGTCCAAGATTATAAATCATCGCTATTACTTGAAAAAAATATTTTATCCATATTGGTAGACAGTCAGAGTAATATATGGCTTGGAACTGTCTCTTCNGGGGTTCTTAAAATCCAATCTAATAATTCTAATTATTTGAGTTTAAAACAGATTCCATTGACTAATAAGAGAATTCTTGCTCTTGAAGAATATGGGAGTGATAAAATTTTCTGTGGCACTGAAAATGATGGATTATTTGTTTTAGATTACCAAGGGAATATTGCAGATAGGTATCTTTCAAATAATTCTGAGAGTTTTAGTATTGCCTCCAACTCTGTTTGGTCGATTTTTTCAGATAACGAACAGAGGTTATGGATTGGTTATTATGACAAGGGTTTAGATAAATATGACCCAAAACATTTTAAATTTAATTTCTTTGAAAATAAAAATTCGGCGGGCAATAGCATAATACCAAAATCCATTTCNGGTATTGCTAAGGATAAAAATGGATTAATATGGTTTAGCTCAATAGACCAGGGGGTATATGCTTATAATTCAAATAAGGATTACTATTATCATTTGAATGATCCTAAAAATAAATTAGCAAGTGGAATAAATAGTTATGATATTCCCTCATTATATATTGATAAACAGGGGAATGTATGGGTTGCATCATGGTATTCGGGAATTTATTTACTGAAAAATGGGACTGATAGATTTGTAAACTTTAATAGGAAAACCCATCCAGAAATTTTTAAATCTAATAGGATAGCAAGTTTTTCAGAGGATTTAAATGGAAAAATTTGGATAGGAACTTTTCAAAGTGGCTTGATTTCATATGATCCTGTGTCCGAGACTTTTTCAAATCATGACTCTCCNAGTATTCGTGAAAATGGACTTAACAGAGCAAACATTAGAAAAGTTTTGGCAGATTCTAGAGATAATGTTTGGTTGGGAACACGCCAAGGGGTTTTTATTTATGATAAAAAAACTTCTGCTCTAAAATCATTTAATTATAGAATTCAAGAGCTTCTCAAAAAAAAATTTTCCGAGATTGTTATTTTTTCCCTTTATGAAGATTTAAATAAAAAGATATGGATTGGGACAGACGGTTATGGTGTGTTCTGTTATAACCCTTCTGATGATGTTATGGAATGGTTTAACGAGAAAAATAGCATCCCACTTCTAACCGTAAACTCAATAACACAAACTAATGATGGTTTTCATTGGTTTGGAGGAGATAATGGTTTAGTTCGTTTTGACCCTTCTTTAGAGGAAATTAAGTTTTATAATTCATCGGATGGATTGATGAGTAATATGATAAATAAGAATACTTTTTATAAGGATAATGATATACTTTATTTGGGTACAAATAAGGGGGTTAATTTTTTTAATTACAATAAATTAAAAAGTAACGAGCTAGCTCCTAAAATTAAACTTAAGGAATTAAGAATTTCGAATAAATTAATTGAAGTAAATGAAAATGGGACCCTTCCAAATGCTCTTGATGCCATAAAGGTTCTTAAACTTGACCACTATCAATCATCTTTTTCAATTGACTATGTTGGAATTAATTACACTAGAGGTAACCAAAATAGTTATGCATATAGACTGAAAGGCTTCGANGAAGATTGGAATTATGTTGGAAATAATCGAAGTGCAAATTATACAAACATAAGACCGGGCAAATATACCTTCGAGCTTAATGCCTCAAATATTGATGGGAAGTGGAATAATGAACCATTTGCTCTCCCAATTATAGTCAGTCCACCATGGTGGGCAACAAAAATTGCCTACTCAATTTATGTTCTCATTATGACGGGTCTTTTATATGTATTTTATAAGCTTATTAACCAGCAATACAAGGAAAGGAGAAGAGCCGAACTTGAAAAGGATAAACGCAAGCAGATTGAGGAACTAAATGAGCAAAAACTTCAATTTTTTACCAATATTTCACATGAGTTTAGAACTCCTTTGACCTTAATTTTAAATCCTATGGAGTCATTGATTTCAAGATCACTTGAAACTGTAGGAAAAGAAGTCAGACAGAAATACATGATTGTTTACAATAATGCAAATAGAATGCTCAGATTAATTGACGAGTTAATGGATTTTAGAAAAATTCAGTTTAATAAGACAAAGCTTCAAGTTGAGAGATGTAATTTATCAGAAATTTTATCATCAGTAGTTTCAAATTTTACAATTGAGGCAAGTGAGAGAAAAATTACTCTAGAAACAAATTTNAATCTTTCAAAAAACGAAATTTGGGTTGATAATTCTATGTTTGAAAAAATTGTATTTAATCTTCTATCTAATGCTTTCAAGGCTACCTCTGAAAATGGAAAAATAGCAGTAGTTTGTAACTACCACAAGTCTGGAGTTTTATTTCCCTCTATTAACTCCGTTCAAACTTATCCTGCATTTGAGTTAATTATTCGAGATAGTGGGTTTGGAATTAAAAAAGAAAATTTAGATAAAGTTTTTGAACGTTTTTATCAAGATGAGGAAAACGATCAGCAATATTATGGAGGAACTGGAATTGGCCTTGAGGTAGTTAGCACATTTATAAAATACCATAAAGGAAAAATTGAGGTAGAAAGTGAGGAAAATGTTGGGACTGCGATGAAAGTTTTTTTTCCTGCAGGGAAAAGTCATTTCAATGAAAGTCAGTTAAGAAAACAACCTACNGGAAATAAAAAAATTAATTCAAGCAATGAGGATATATTTAGCGATGAAAATTTAGACCCTATCCATACGGAAGTTGATTCGAAACCTACATTGCTCATTGTTGAAGATAATTCTCAATTAAGAAAGTATCTCAAAAGTGAGCTTACCGATAATTATAAGATATATGAGGCTATCAATGGTAAAATAGGACTTGAAATAGCCAAAAATAAAAGACCAAATATTATAATTACAGATGTTATGATGCCAGAAATAAATGGAATCGAGATGTGTTCACTTCTTAAATCGGATAGCTTAACCAAAACTATTCCAATAATTATGCTTACAGCAAAAGTAAGTCACAAAGATAGAATCTTAGGTATTAGTTCTGGGGCAGATGTATATTTAAAAAAACCGTTTAGTATAGAATTACTAAAGTCCCACTTAGAACAACTANTAAAAAGTAAGAGTAACTTCTTTGAGGTTTTTATGGGTAAATTTAGTATTGAGGCTGAATCGAATAATAAATCTAATTTTTTGACTGATGCAGTNAGCTTTATAAATGAAAACTTGTCTAATGAAAATTTGGTAATTGAGGATATTGCTGAGGAGCTGAATATAAGTAAGAGCAAACTTTATCGAAATATTAAAAATACATCAGGAATTTCAGCTAATCAGCTCATTAGGAAATTACGTATTGAACGATCAAAAGAATTATTATTAAAATCAAATTTTTCTATATCTGAAATATGCTATAATGTTGGCTTTTCCTCNCCCTCATATTTTACAAAAAGATTCAAAGAGTATACTGGTATGGTGCCNAAACAATTTAAGTTAAAATATCTAAATGAAAATAAAATTGANAAAAACAATTACTTTTAAAATTATCAAANAATAATTTTATAAAGTATCATTCTCTTTGAATATCCNTTAAATGAAAATGAAAACAAATAAAATAATAATTTACTTTACTGTTATTTTNTTAGGGATTAAGCTCAAAGCCCAAGAGGGGAGCAAACATATTCCATGGAAACTTGATGGTGCAACTGAGAGAATTGAAAAAGTAAGAAAAGGTAAAGCAGTATTAGAATTTTATTTTGAAAATAAAAGTTTAAGGAATAAAATAGGGGATTTTAAAATTGAGCTAATTAGTCATAATTTTAATTTCGGAGTCTCTATGACTCAGTCAAGAGATTTATATAACACNCCTAAATTTAATCTTTATCGAGATCGTGTAAAAGAACTCTTCAACTTTGTNACAGTGGGATTTTATTGGGTTCTATTTGACGAAAGAGGGGATACTAGCTATGCAAACGCATANATGAATGACAATCTAAAGTGGGCGGACGAGAATAATTTAAGGGTCAAAGGACATCCACTGTTATGGCATGAATCTTTGCCCAACTGGGTAATTGATTTTGAAGATATGGGGGAATTAGAGCAAATCATTAACAAAAGAATTTCTAGTTTAATTAAGTCTTATCCTAAAATTCCTTATTGGGATGTTTATAATGAACCTGTTGCTCCTTTTAAAGCTCATGTTCATCCAAGTGGAATTACTCGTTGGATTTCCTATAAGGGTGGAATCGAGCCAGCAATGTTATACTTGTATGATCTGGTGAATAAAATTGACCCTACAAAAAAATATGTCAATAATCATTACCACCCCAAGGAAGCTGAGTTCATATCAATTAATCAATATTTCATTGATAAAAAAGTAAATTATAGCGCCATTGGAATGCAGGCTCATATGCAAACAGATTATGGAGTATTATCCGAAACCGATCTTTGGAATTTACTTGAAGATTATTCCAAATTTGAAAAGGAGATTCATTTTACCGAAATTACAGTTACTAGCTCAAAGAGGTTTAAAGATTGGGAGGAGCACAAGATTTATCTTAAAAAGAGAGATGATTTGAGAAATCAAGGAAAGGATTTAAATCTTGAGAGTCTAGATGAATATGAGATTTATCAAGCTGATTATTTGAGAGATTTTTTTACTCTAGCATTTAGTCACCCTGACTTAACTTCTATTACTATTTGGAATTTGACTGATCTTAATGCTTGGCGAGGACATGCAGGTGGTATACTAGATAAAGAACTCAATCCAAAAAAATCTTTTTACGCTTTAAAAAAATTGATAAAGGAAGATTGGTCAACTAAAACAGAAATAANCCAGAAAGTTAAAAAACCTATTGTTTTCAATGGATTTTATGGAGATTACCTTGGTGAGGTTACAATTGATGGAATAAAATATAATTTTTCTTTTAATCACAGTGCAGGAAACAATGAAGCTATAAAGGTCATAATTCAATAGTTTCAGAATTAATTTTATTCTATTTAAACCCGTTTATGAACTTGAATTAAGGATGTAACATAAGTAACTTCAATTAGAATTTCGGAAGAAAAAAATCTAATTCATAGAAAATTTAATTTGATACGCATCTAAAACCGGTATGNTGTGACCCTGTATCAGGGGAAGACTTCATTNTAGATGCNACCCGATAACCTGAACAATAGGTGTCATTGCANAGAAAAGATCCCCCACGAATAATTTTTTGATCGATATAAGGATTATAAGGATCATAACTTTCATCTGCACCTTTTGGATTATTTGTAGTCTGTCCAGCAATGCTTTTGTAGTAATCGTAGTTGTACCAATCTGAGCACCACTCCCAAACATTTCCTGCCATATCAAAAAGCCCATAACCATTAGCCTCGAAAGATTTTACTGGTGCAGAATAAAAAAATAGATCTTTATTTGTATTGTCATAAGGAAATGTGCCTTCCCAACTGTTTGCCTTTACCTTTCCAGCNCCTATATCTTCATCACCCCACGGATATTTTTTTTCTTTTAAACCGCCCCTCGCTGCCCATTCCCACTCTGCTTCGGTTGGCAATCTTTTCCCAGCCCATTTTGCATAAGCTACAGCATCATCCCAAGANACATGNACAACAGGATGATTTTCTTTTNCTTCAATAGTACTCCCTTTACCTCTAGGAGATCTCCAGTTTGCTTTAGGTTTCCATTCCCACCAAGCAGAAAAATTATTTAAATCTACTGGACCAGAAGTAGGTTTAAAAACCAANGAAGAAGCTTGCAGAAGAGAATCGTGGGGTTTAGGCGTGTCAGGGGGCAATTGCTTTTTCATTTCCTCCCAATCTANNGGTTTTTCTGCCGTAGTAATATATCCTGTTGCTTCTACGAATCTAGCAAACTGNGAATTNGTTACNTCAGTTTGATCAATCCAAAATCCATCNACTNTTACCGAATGAACAGGACCCTCGTCAGGTCTTGCCTGATTATCTTCACTACCCATTTGAAAAGTACTTCCNGGAATCCANACCATTCCATCNAAATTTTTTACTNGNTTAACCNCNGNTTTTTTAGGCTTTGNTTNNCATCCAATTATTAGTAANNNCNAANANACTAGAACAANGGNTTTANNCATNTTAATGAANNATTTTTNGAAGGTTAATNCGCTAATTTAAAGATTAACATCTATATTTGNCATCNATATATAGTACTAAATTTTCNATGAGANCTAANTNGGTTAAAATAATCATTCCAACTTTCTTAACTTTTGTACTAGTTTTTCCTTATGGAGGATCATTTCTTCATTTATTTGAGGATCATGAACATAAAACCTGTGAAATTAATTCAATTCACTTCCATCAAGTTGATATAGAATGTGATGTTTTTGATTATTAT
>NZOY01000085.1 GCA_002695445.1 Flavobacteriaceae bacterium | reverse complement strand
GTCAAAGGTTTTGAAAAAGTCAAGTTTTTTAGACCTGGCTACGCCATCGAATACGATTATTTTCCTCCTACTCAGTTAAAAAACACTCTGGAAACTAAGCTTATTAGAGGTCTTTTTTTCGCTGGGCAAATAAATGGGACTACTGGTTATGAAGAGGCGGCTTCTCAAGGACTTATGGCAGGTATTAACGCCCACCTTATGTTGAATGACCAAGCTCCCTTTGTTTTGAAAAGAAATGAGGCATATATTGGAGTTTTGATAGATGACTTAATTACTAAGGGTACTGACGAGCCTTATCGTATGTTTACGTCAAGAGCTGAATACCGAACACTTTTGAGACAGGACAATGCTGATTTAAGACTGACACCTATCTCTTTTGAGCTGGGCCTAGCAAGTGAAGATCGCATGAAAGCTGTTGAGCTAAAGTCAACTCAAACTAAGGAATTGGTTTCTTTTTTTAAGTCACAAAGTTATAATGTAAGTGAGGTAAATATGCTTCTAGAAAAAAAGAATTCTAATTACGTGAAACAGCCAGACAAGCTTAACAAAATTTTCTCTCGTCCAAATATTACCCGCGAAGATATGATGTCTATTGAATCTGTCTCTGCGTACGTAAAAAAAAATAAACTAAATCTAGATATTATCGAGCAAGCAGAGATTCAGATTAAATATGAAGGCTACATAAAAAAAGAAATTGTTAATGCTGAGAAGCTCAATCGGCTAGATCGCATAAAGGTCCCTGAGGACTTTGACTACAATTCTTTAGGCTCATTATCTCTTGAGGCAAAAGAGAAATTAAATATGATCAAACCAGCAAACCTTTCTCAAGCTTCAAGAATTAGTGGAATTAATCCAAGTGATATTAGTGTTCTTTTAGTAAAGCTGGGCAGATAATGTTCCACGTGGAACCTCACTTATGAAAAATAAAAATGATTTTTTTCTATACTCTGTAAGAGATGAATTAACATCAAATGACTCTTTCAATCTCTATTGGGACAAGAAAAGAAAAATAGCATGGACTGATGTAAGTAATACTAAAGATTTAAGTAAATATTACAAATCTGATCAATATATTTCTCATAACACAATGAACAAATCTTTCATCCAAATGCTTTACAATCTTGTGAGATCAATAATGTTTCATTATAAGTACAGAACCCTTAAGTCATTCGTAAAACCACTTGACAAGCTCTTAGATATCGGCTGCGGGCTTGGAAATTTTTTATCATTTATGGGCAAGAAAAACCTTAAGGTGACAGGTGTTGAAAACAACAGTNNNGCTCTAGAAATATGTAAGAAAAAAAACCTTAAAGTTTATGATTCTNTAGAAAATTTACCGCATGAATTNTTCGATATTGTCTCTTTGTGGCATGTACTGGAGCATTTACCTCAACCCTATAAAATCATTGAAAAGATATATAATTTACTATCTTCTGAGGGAGTTTTAGTTATTGCAGTTCCAAATTTTTCCAGTCATGATCGTGAACATTACCAGAATAAGTGGGCAGCACTTGATGTTCCGCGACATCTNTGGCACTTTACACCTGATGGCTTGGAGGAAATGNTATCTAGCGCAGGGTTTGAATTNCTAAAAAAANATCCACTTTTCTTTGATGTTTTCTATATATCCTTTTTATCTGAAAAGCACAAGGGAAATAAGCTGGCTTTTATATTAGCGGCCATAAAGGGTTGCTATTTTAGCATACTATCTTTTTTTACTAAAAAGCACTCTACGATTTCTTTTGTCTTTAAGAAGCAGTCTCCTTAATATTCAGCAAGCGGNNCATTTCTAGNGCTAAATTGCTAAATAAAATTTTAGGGTTGGCATTCCTNATAAGATAGTAATTTGCATTTTCNAATAATCTAACTATTTGAAGAATGTTGCCACTGTGAATAAAAGAAGCAAATTTTTTCATATTAAAATTATTATGAATAGTTAAATTAAATAANGTTTCTGAATTNTATGATATTAGCATTGCTTGCCGGATAAATTCTAAGGCATATTCTAAAAAGGACTTTTGTTCTTCTCGATTTAACCTACTAACATTATCAGACCATTCCATTAAATTAATTANAATAGCCTTATTGGATTTTGCTTGAAAAGANGTTCTTAAGCAATTTATCCAAAGCTCTTCNTATAGAATTGACTGTTTAGAAGGGTTTAATGAGGATAATATTTTTCTCCAGCTCCCCCTGCCACTTCTTATTAAATCTTTCGATTCTTCACTCTTGCCAATTGCTGATAGCTTATTTTCAATAGTTTTATCAAGAAGTGGCTTTAATTTGAGAATTTGGCATCTAGATGCTAATGTTGGCAAAAGCAATTCTAGCTGCTCTGCAACCAAAAGGAAATAAGTATTCCTTGACGGCTCCTCCAGAATTTTTAAAAGTTTATTTGACGCAGATTCTGTCAGTTTCTCCGTTCCAAAAAATATTACTACTTTATTATTACCACTGTGGGCTTTTAGATGCATTTTATGATTTATCTTCAGAATCTCTTCAACACCAATGATTCCCTGTTTATTAGTTGCATTGAGATGATTTATCCAATCCTGTGATCCTCCATAAATATTATCTGAAAGAAATTTGGACCAATCTTTATAAAAATCTTCAGATGTCGCTTTAGCGCTTCCTGAGTATTTGTTAATTACTGGATAAACAAAATGTAAGTCAGGATGATGATGAAATTTATTAGATGAAACCCCCTTTTGCTCTTCATTATCCAAGAACTCAAAACCATAAATTAACCCCATTCCGCAGGACAAAGCTAGCGGAAGAGCACCATAGCCTTTAGAATCTATAAACAACTGACAATGAGGGAATTGACCTTTGTTTACCATCTTTTTCAGCTTTAATTTTAGCTCCTCTTGTCCAATAATTTCGTTTAGGTACATTAGGCAATTATTTATTTATAATACTAAAAATAATCAATACTTTTGGATTCTCCTTTATTGTCAAAAACAATGTAATTAATCCNTANAATACAGCCTATGTAGTTTGAAAAAAAACTTATTTTTGAAAAAATTTAATGATGCGAACACTTATTAATAATGATTTTTCAAATCGTAGAGCACTAATTAGGGTTGATTTTAATGTACCNTTAGATGAAAATCTNAAGGTTACTGATAGCACTAGAATCCNAGCCGCTAAAGAATCAATTGAATATATTTTAAGTAATGGAGGNAGCTGTGTTCTAATTTCGCATCTTGGTCGTCCTAAAGGAAAAGATCCAGCCCTTTCGTTATCTAATATTGTTTATAAAGTNTCAGAAGTCCTANGACTAAACATTTNTTTTTGNGATGATTGTATAGGGTCAAATGCTGAGGCAGCAGCATCGGCGCTCAAGCCAGGGGAAGTACTGCTTATGGAAAACCTTCGGTATTATTCAGAAGAGACGGCTGGNGATACTAATTTTGCTCTTGCATTATCTAGGCTTGGGGACTTTTATGTAAATGATGCATTTGGAACAGCTCATCGTGCTCATTCATCAACGACAATAATTGCACANTTTTTTGACGAGGAAAAATATTTTGGTAAGCTATTAGAAAGAGAATTCAAGGCAGTACAAAAAATAATGAAGACTGGNGATAAACCTGTTTTGGCAATATTAGGTGGAGCAAAAGTTTCNTCTAAGATCACCATAATTGAAAACATATTAGATAAAATTGATCACCTTATAATCGGNGGTGGAATGGTTTACACTTTTGTTAAGGCATTGGGNGGAAATATTGGTCAATCTATTTGTGAAGATAACTATACAGACTTTGCTNTGGAATTAATTGAAAAAGCAAAATTAAAAAACGTAAAAATTCATTTACCTATTGATGTTATTATAGCAGATAGTTTTTCAAATAATGCAAATAAAAAAATATGTAAAGCATCAGAAATTCCGGATAATTGGCAAGGGCTTGATGCTGGACCAGAAACATTAAATGCCTTTGAAAAAGTCGTAATGAATTCCAAAACTATTTTATGGAACGGTCCATTGGGTGTCTTTGAATTTGAAAAATTTTCAATTGGAACTATTGNACTTGGAAAAATTATTGGTAAGAGTACCTCTGCTGGAGCCTTTTCTTTAGTTGGAGGAGGAGACTCAGTGGCTGCAGTTAAACAGTTTTCTTTAGAGTCAAAAATGAGCTACATTTCAACTGGCGGAGGGGCAATGTTGGAATGTCTAGAAGGAAANACGCTTCCCGGAATAGAAGCGCTTTTNAATTAGGCTCAATTATGAGGAAAGCTTTATTATTTGTCTTTATTTTGTTTCATGGTTGTAAAGAAATCCAACCAAAGATACCCTACCTTCCTGATTCTAGTGGAAACATCAATCATTTGACTATTGTAATGTCCGAAAAAAGTTGGAATAGTTTTTTGGGTGCTAGAACAAGGAAATTACTTTCGACTCCCTATCATGGCCTCCCATTTGATGAGCCACAATTTTCAGTAAAATTTATTCCTCAAAAGATTTTTACTGGATTTGCCAAGAATAGTAGAAATATTATTTGGTTTGTAAAGGATACTATTGGAAGATTTGAACTTATAGAGAATATGATGGCTAAACCGCAACTTGTCGCTAGAGTTAGCGGTGAAGATGACGAAATTCAGGCATTTTATTTAAATGAGAACATTGAATTATTAAAAGCATCAATAAGTAAAGTTGAGCAAAAAGAAAAAATTAGAAGAATTATGAAATCTCCAAGTGATAATAAGGAGCTTATCAATAAATTTCAAATTTCAATAACTTATCCATCAGCATATAAGATTTTCAAGGATACTGTAAACTTTCTATGGATGCAGAAACCGATTCTAAAAGGCCACATGAATATAATTGCATATACTTTACCACTTAATACTTTAAAGGGGATTATAAAAAAAAGAATTCCAGCCATAAGGGATTCTATAGGAAGGGTATATATTCCTGGCAGATTGCCAGGCTCCTACATGATTACTGAGAAGGCTTATCGTCCTTACTTTTTTAAGACCCAAATAAAAGGTAACTTAACATATTTAACAAAGGGAACTTGGGAGGTAGCAAATGATTTTATGGCTGGTCCCTTTATCAATTACATGGTGAGAGATACCTCCAAAAATAGATGGATTGTACTGGAGGGTTTTACCTTTGCACCTTCTATAAGCAAAAGGGATTATATGTTTGAATTAAACACAATTTTAGGTAGTGTAAAGTTTAAATAATTTTAAACCTGATTACTTTTTTTCTGAATTTTTGTCATCAGTCTCTTGGTCTTCTTTTGTAGCTTTTTTAAACTCTTTTATTCCACTGCCAAGCCCTTTCATCAATTCAGGTATTTTTCTACCTCCGAAAAGTAATAAAACAACAACTACTATAAGAATAATTTGTGGTGCGCCTATCATACCTAGAAATATTATCATTGAGAACATTAAATATTTTTCTCAAATGTAATTAATATTTAAGTCAAATCTAAATTTCTTTCAAAGCCTAGAAAATAATTTTATCAGTGTTATAACTATATTTGTTTATAATGGCTAATAAAAAAAACAATAATCGTACTTGGCTTCAAAATCTTTTGAATCGGTACCGAATGATTGTAATTAACGAAACTACATTCAATGAAGAGCTTTCATTCCGGTTTTCGAGATTGAATATTTTGTCAATAATAATCTTGTTATTAGTCTTTATTTTTACTGGAACATTTTTTTTGGTTTCTTACACACCCATAAAGGAGTTCATTCCAGGGTATACTTCCACGAAAGTAAGAAAAGAAGCTATCAGAAATACATTTCTTCTCGACTCTTTAGTTACTAAATTTCAAAAACAAGACCAATTTATTAAGTCAATCAAAAGTGCACTAAGTGGAAAAAATGAAAGTGATGAGGGATTATTAAAGGAGATTAACAAAAGCAATTTAGAGCCCTTTAATCGAGAGTTTAATCGCGTTAAGGCAGATTCCCTTTTAAGATTAGAGGTTATGCAAGAAGACAAGTATAATTTGATGCCAAACTCCAAAAATAATGTCAAATTTATGTTATTTTCACCAGCTTCTGGACTTATTTCAGAACCTTTTAATAGCGAAATTAAACATTTTGCTGTTGATATTGCATTAGCCAAAGATACACCAATTAAATCAGTAGCAGTTGGTACAGTCGTTCTTGCTGAATGGACCTCAGATACAGGTTATGTAATTGTTATCAAACATAATCATGGATTACTTTCTGTTTACAAGCATAACTCTACAATTGAAAAGTCACAGGGAGATATTGTTCAGGCCGGAGAAGTTATTGCATTTGCTGGAAATTCAGGAGAACTTTCCACAGGCTACCATCTTCATTTTGAATTATGGATTGATGGGTATCCAGTAGATCCAACAAATTTTATCGATTTTTCTCAAGGTTTATGATCAAGGCAATAATGGCAAAACTGTTTTCAAAGATAATCCACCAAAAAAATAAAAAGTGGATTAATAATCCACTAGAATTTCAGAGAAAAACATTTAATAACCTAATAAAAAAAGCTACTTATACTGATTTTGGGAAAGATCATAACTTTCATAAAATTAAGGATTACAGTGATTTTCAAGCAGAAGTACCAATTAGAGATTACGAAGGTTTACGCCCTTATGTCGATAAAATGTTAGCCGGTAGAGAATCTGTATTGTGGCCTGGAAAACCGCTTTATTTCGCCAAAACAAGCGGAACTACCTCTGGAGTCAAATACATACCTATTAGTAAAGATTCTATGCCAACCCACATCAAAGCGGCTCGAGATTCAATTTTAAATTATATTTACAAAACTGGTAAAGCTAATTTTGTTAACGGAAAACAAATTTTTCTTCAAGGAAGCCCAATTTTAGAAAAAACCAAAGAGGGAATTACTTACGGTCGGCTATCTGGGATTGTAGCTCATTATGTTCCCAAATATCTCCAAAAAAGCAGAATGCCTTCATGGGAAAATAATTGTATTGATGATTGGGAAACCAAAGTAAATGCAATTGTGGAAGAAACTTTTTCTGAAAACATGACTTTAATTGCTGGGATTCCATCTTGGGTTCAAATGTATTTTGAAAAGTTAATTGAAAAATCTAATCTCCCAGTAGGAGAGAAGTTTAAAAATTTCTCATTATTTGTGTATGGGGGTGTAAATTATGAACCTTATCGACCCATGTTTGAAAAATTAATTGGAAGGAAAGTAGATTCAATTGAATTATTTCCTGCCTCCGAAGGGTTTTTTGCATATCAAGATCAGCCCATGGAAAGAGGCTTGCTGCTTTTAGTTAATAATGGAATTTTTTATGAATTTATCAAAGCTGAAGAATTTTGGGAGGACAACCCTAAACGATATACTTTAGGTCAGGTCGAACTAGATGTCAATTATGTTCTCATATTGTCAACTACAGCAGGNTTGTGGGGTTATAATATCGGGGATACCGTAAAGTTTATTTCCTTGCTACCTTATCGACTTATTGTAACAGGAAGAATTAAGCACTATATTTCTGCATTCGGCGAACACGTTATTGGTAAGGAGGTTGAAATAGCAATGGAGGAGGCCTGTAANTACTTTGCTATTCAGATAAAAGAGTTTACNGTTGCCCCGCAAATCAATCCTNAAGTCGGACTACCTTATCATGAATGGTTTGTTGAGTTTGANAAAATNCCTGANAAAATTGATCANTTTGCNGCCCTNTTAGACCAAACCATGCAAAACCAAAATATTTATTATCAAGATTTAATCTTAGGAAAAGTATTACGTACTTTAGTCGTTACACCAGTTGTTAAAGGTGGNTTTCAAANTTTTATGAAAAATATTGGAAAACTTGGTGGACAAAATAAAGTTCCTCGATTATCTAATGACAGAAAAATAGCAGATCAACTTCCAATTAGGTAATATGTATCAAAACGCCTCCCATGATAAACGCTATCGAAAAACGCTCAGTTTCCTAGAAAAGCATGTNCCAAAGGGTNCAAGTATCCTCGACTTAGGGGTTAAAAATCCATTGTCANAACTTATGGAGCAACAAGGTTATAANGTTNAAAACACATCAGGAGAAGANCTAGACGAAGATAAATCTGCATTAATTCAGTCTAAAGCAGAGGTTGTAACCGCTTTTGAAATATTAGAACACTTGCTTTCTTCTTATGAGNTGTTAAAAAGTATAAAAGCCGAAAAGATAGTTGTAAGTGTTCCGTTACGGCTTTGGTTTTCTCCTGCTTACAGGAGTAAAAAGGACCTTTGGGACAGGCATTATCATGAGTTTGAAGATTGGCAACTTGATTGGCTCTTAGAAAAAACAGGATGGAAAATAATTGCAAGTGAGCAATGGACCAATCCCAACCGTGGGTTTGGAATAAGAACAATTTTGAGATACTTCACTCCGCGCTACTACATTGTATTTGCTAAAAAAAACAAGCCCAAAAATTGAATTTCTATATTATTATACCGGTTCACAATGAGGAAAAATATATATCTCAAACGCTCCAATCTATTGTAAATCAAATTTTAAAACCTAAAAAACTTGTAGTCGTAAATGACAATTCCTCAGATAATACAGGATTAATCATTAATGATTTCGTCAAACGCTTTGACTGGATTCAAAAGGTAGAAAATAAATCCTCTAACTTTCACCTTCCTGGGACCAAAACCATCAATGCCTTTTATGCGGGGTATGAAATTCTTGACGAAGATTATGATGTATTATGTAANTTCGATGGAGACTTAATCTTTGAACCAAATTATTTGTCTAGNCTAAAANTAAATTTTGAGAACAACCCCAGATTGGGAATGTTTGGAGGGGTTTGCTATATTAAAAAAGAAAATAATTGGATACTAGAAAACTTGAGTCAAAATAACCATATAAGAGGGGCATTAAAAGCTTACAGAAAGGAATGCTTTTTTCAGGTTGGAAAATTAAGAANAGCCATTGGCTGGGACACTTTAGATGAACTACTTGCCCAATATTATCAATGGGAAGTNTTAGTGGATGNTTCTCTTAAAGTAAAGCACCTTAAGCCNACAGGTTTCAATTATAGTAAAGGTTCCACCTTATTACAAGGTGAGGCAATCTATAGAATGAGGTTAGGTTGGTTATTAACCTTTATTATTGCTATAAAACGAGGAATGGTTGTTCAAAGCTTTGGGGTATTTTGGAGCTACCTTAANGGCTATTCAATTGCAAAAAAAAATAAGACTCCATTTACAGTTGACCAATTACAAGGAAAATTTATAAGAAAATACCGGTGGAGGATGATTTTAAGNCGGATAAAACCAAAATAATNTACACTTATTTTATATTTACATTAAATGGAGAAAATCAATATACTTGTTTTGGGAAGCGGAGGAAGAGAGCATACCTTTTGTTGGAAATTAGTAAAGAGTAAAATCACCAATAGGCTATTTATTGCTCCTGGAAATGCAGGAACTTCTGTCATTGCAACAAACCTAGATATTGGGATTAATGATTTCGAGGGTATAAAAAAAGCAGTTATTCAAAATCAAATCAATTTAGTATTAGTTGGCCCTGAAGATCCACTTGTAAATGGCATTCACGATTTTTTCCTTTCAGATGAAACATTAAAGTATATTCCAGTTATTGGCCCCCAAAAGTTGGGGGCCACACTTGAGGGTAGCAAAGAGTTTGCGAAGGATTTCATGCTAAGACATGAAATCCCAACAGCAGAATATGGTTCCTTTACCGCTGAGAATATTAATGAAGGATACGCTTTTTTGGATAGAATGAAATCTCCATACGTACTTAAGGCTGATGGTTTGGCTGCTGGAAAAGGTGTACTAATAATTGATGATTTAANTGAGGCAAAATATGAGCTTGCTAANATGCTACTNGACAAAAAGTTTGGAGTTGCCTCCTCAAAAGTTGTTATTGAAGAGTTTTTAAAAGGGATTGAACTCTCCTGCTTTGTTTTGACTGATGGAAAAAAATATCTAACCTTCCCTTTGGCAAAAGACTACAAAAGAATTGGCGAGGGAGATAAAGGGCTTAACACTGGAGGAATGGGAGCGATATCACCAGTTCCATTTTCCGATAAACAATTTAAAAAAAAAATACACGACAGAATTGTTAGACCTACAATTGAGGGATTACAAAAAGACAATATTCCTTATGTAGGCTTTGTTTTTATTGGCCTGATTAAAGTCGGGGAGGAACCTTATGTTATTGAATATAATGTAAGGATGGGAGATCCTGAGACACAAGTGGTTTTACCAAGGATAAAAAANGATTTGGCAGAACTTTTATTGGCTGCAGCAGAGAAACGCTTATCTCAAATTGAAATTGAAATCGATAATCGTTCTGCAACAACAGTCGTTGCGGTATCTGGGGGTTATCCAGAAGATTACCTAAAAGGCAAAGAAATAAGTGGGCTGCAAAAAGTTNAGGATAGCAATGTCTTTCATGCGGGGACCATTATAAAGAATGGAAAAACAATTACAAATGGTGGACGGGTTTTAGCAGTTACTTCCTNTGGGGAAAATCATAAATCCGCATTAAAACAATCTTACCGAGAGATTCAAAAAATCAACTTNGAAGGAATGTATTTTAGAGGAGATATAGGTTTTGACTTATAGAAAAGAATGGGCAGACGAATCTTTTTTTTCCTCACCGCTTTTATCAAAATTTTGTAATTGTATAATCCAGTAAGCTGATGCAATTAATCCAACAATTAAAAAAATAAACGAAACACAATTGGCTACCCACCAACTAAAAAGCTCAACCTGGGTTAGCAGTTGAAAAGGAGAAAAAAGTAACTCTTCAAATAAACTTGCTATTGTCTCAAAAAAATTCTTCATTAATTACTGATTATTTATATTGCAAAAATAATAAAACTCTTGATGATTGTAAAGTTTTTTTATAAAGTTGGACCTAGAGCTTATGCTCTTTCATTTGCTTTTTCTCTGGCAGCAATTTCTTTAATAAACTATTGTAAATATCATCAAGATTGGGCTTTAAATAATATTCTTGAAATTTTTGTTTTATGGGNAATTTTTGCTTTGTTTACTATTTATGTTACTTTTTTGCAATCAAAAAAATTAAGTTCTAAATTATCGGGGGTTCATTTATTGACCTTCCCATGCATTTTTCTTTTTTTCCCNAATGGACCTGGCCTGGTAATTCCAAAAATAATTATTGGANTNATCTTAGTTTATGCAGAACATTTGTTTTTTTTAGCAATTTATTCTAAGTCAAAGTATAAGTATTTATTCGATTTGTCTATTTTTATTTCAATCATTGTTTTGTTTAANAAAGCGCTCTTAATTTTTTATGTATTTCCNATTTTANTAGTTTTCAGTGAAAAATTATTTAGTAAAAAAAGTTTTATTGCCCTGTTTTTGCCTATTATACTNNTACCCTTTACTTTTTATGGGCTTTCCACCCTAGCTCCAACAAATNTATTTGGAGTGGCTAATCATATTCCAAAGATTCAACTTTTAGGATATTTAGACCAAACCAGTGCAGATTGGGTTTGGTTTGTAATATTACTTATTTCAATTTACGTTTCAATTTTTAAGCCTCCAAAAGAGAGTGAGAAATCTACAGTTTTTCTATTTATGAAAATTTGGTTGTACTTAAGTATTTTTATAGGTTTTTTAGGATTAAATCTTGGCCAGGAAAGGTGGCTTTTAAGTTTTATTCCTAGTGCTTTCTTCTTTGGCCATCTTATTGAAAAGATGAGATCTGAAATATTAAAAAATGCTATATTTTTTTTAGGATTAATTTTTATTGTGTTTTTTAAACTTTTTCACTTCGAGGTTTTAAAAATTTAGCATATCATTTTGCAATAATTTTATTTAACCTCAAATCGTATCTTAGCATTATCATATAATTAAAATATNAATATGNGTCAAAACTCTTTTAGCNTTAATGCAATCAAAATTTTTAAACAAAGTATCGATAAATACCATTTAATTAATTCAATAGATCAACCANTTAAAAACCCATACCCTGTAAATTCTATCAATTATCTTTTATATAAAAAAAACTGGATTGATACTGTTCAGTGGCATTATGAAGATTTAATTAGAGACCCTAAAATCAATCCAGTTAANGGAATGGATTTAAAAAGGAAAATCGACGCTTCCAANCAAGATAGGACTAACACAGTTGAATATATCGACAATTATTTCTTTGACCTATATAAAGATGTTAAAATTAAAGATNCNGCAACAATTAATTCTGAAAGCCCAGCCTGGGCTATAGATCGATTATCTATATTAGAGCTTAAGATATATCATATGGACGAGGAAGTCAAGAGACTTGATGCAACTGAACTGCATAAAAAAAACTGTAATATAAAGCTTCAAATTTTAATTNATCAACGTACTGATCTAAGTAAAGCTATTGATCAATTACTGGAGGATATTGAATCAGGAAATAAGTACATGAAGGTNTACAAGCAGATGAAAATGTATAATGATGAGGACACCAACCCTGTTCTATACAAGGATAAATAATATACATGTATGAAAAANCCGCATCTATTGCTGTTGCGTTTTTCTGCACTAGGAGATGTAGCAATGACGGTCCCTATTATTCGCTGTCTCTANAAATCTCACTCCGATTTAAAGATTACTTTTGTAAGTAGACCTTGTTTCGAGCCTCTTTTTAAGGAGTTTGAAAACTTTAATTTTTATCCGCTCGATATTGAAGGNAGACACAAGGGANTTAAAGGAATTTGGACTCTTTTTTTAGAACTTAAAAANACCCCTTTCACTGCTGTTGCTGACNTACACGGAGTNCTTAGAACCTATTTATTATCATTTCTATTCAAAACAAAATTTTTTAAGGTCAAGCAAATAAATAAGGGTAGAATAGAAAAGTACCTATTAACAAGAAAAAAAAATAAAAAATTNCAACCTCTTACTCCAAATATTTTTCGCTATATAGATGTTTTTAGGAAACTCGGTTTTTCAATTAATATTGAAGACCATGAGTTTCCAAACAAAAATCCCATTCCTATTAACTTTCTAAATCTTTTTAATAATAGTGAGAGAAAATGGATTGGTATAGCCCCGTTTGCTTCCTACTCTGGAAAAACCTATCCTTTAGATTTGATGCAGCAAGTAATTGCCTATTTACAAAAAGATTACCAAATATTTTTATTTGGAGCAGGTCAAAATGAGGTTCAAAAGCTAATTGTTTGGGAAAAGGCCTACACTTATGTATTCAACACTGCAGGTAAATCATCATTACTTGAACAAATCCAACTCATGCCTTATTTAGACCTTATGATATCAATGGATTCAGCTAATGGTCACNTGGCGGCTAACGCTGGAACTCCAGTTCTTTCTATTTGGGGGCTAACCCACCCTTTTTGTGGATTTACTCCCTTTTTTCAGCCCCGAGAAAACTCTCTTACACTTAACAGAAAAAAATATCCTTTAATACCTACTTCTATTTATGGTAATGCCATTCCCTCTGGTTATGAAAATGCATTTAGGTCTCTTAAACCAAAAAAAGTTATTGAAAAGGCTTTAGAAATCCTAAAAAAAAATATTAAACATCGTCATAATCCACAATCAGATTATCGCTAGTCGGGTAGGCTTGACAAGTTAAGATTAAACCATCCTTTACCTCACTTTCAGTCAGAATTTGATTTCCTTGCATTTCAGCANTACCTGATTTAATCCTTGCAATACAACTTGAGCAAACACCTNCTTGGCAGGAGTAGGGTACATCCAGATTATTATCTAGAGCAGTATCTAAAATACTTTTACCCTCTTGACCATCTAGTTTAAAATTCANATCATCATAAATAATTTCNATAGTTGCTGAAGTTGAATGAGATACTTCCTCAAGATTTTGATTTGAAGANGTGAACAACTCAAAAAGAATTTTATCGNAACTTACTCCTTTTTCTTCCAATGTTTTCGANACACTACTAATCATTGCCTCTGGNCCACACACGTAAAACTTATCTGNGTCACCCTNTAGTTGATTTAAAGTATCTTTAACAATAGCCTCTTCAATTCTTCCAAAAAAACTTCCAGGAATATTCGCCCTGCTATAGACCCATTTAATTTTTAGTCTTAAGGAGAATTGCTCCTCTAAAGCTTTTAGATCTTTATAGAACATTGTATCTTCTGGAGTCTTATTGCCATATACCAAATAAATACTTGTATTTTTATTATCATTTAAAGCAGTCTTTATAATTGACATAATTGGCGTGATTCCACTTCCCGCCGCAAATGCTACCAGTCTCTGTTCCTTAAGTGATTGAACATATTTAAACTCTCCTTTGGGTGTTCCAACCATAATTGTCTCCCCAGCTTTTAAAACTCTATTGGCATGAGTTGAAAAAACACCTTTTGGTATTTCTTTGATACCTACTTGCAGCCCACCTGAAGGAGGGCTGCATATTGAATAAGAACGGCGTACTTTATTCTCGCCAATTTTCGTNTCTAATGTCAAGTATTGTCCCGCTTCAAATTTAAACTTCTTTCTAATTTCTTCAGTAACCTNAAAAGAAATTAAAACAGCATTTCGAGTGTTTCTTTCAACACTTGAAATTANNAGGGGATANATTTTTAACATATTGTTTTTTTAATTTACAAAGGTATTTTAAAAAACCTTAAAAATGTAAAATCTTATTTGGCCAAAAAGCTCTATTTGGTATGTTTTTTATAATAAATCCTGGTAATTTGAGTTATTAATATTAAAATTTAGTGTTGAANAAAGGGAATCANTTTTTTATTCTAACTATAATGGTATTTATCATTACNTCTGGATGCTCCACTCAGAAAAATAAAATGATTAATAGAGGATATCATACTTTGAGCACTAAGTATAATGTTCTTTATAATGGTAAAGAAGCTTTTGAAGTAGGAAGAACTATTTTAGAGCAAGCCCACGATGACAATTTTTTTGAGTTGTTGGAGGTGGAGCCTATCGCCTTAAATGGAGAAAAAATGGAACAATCCACTTTAGTCCCTGGTTTTTCAAGAGCTGAGGAAAAAGCTGTTAAAGCGATTCAAAAGCATTCAATGAATATTAAGGGAATTCAACGTAATTCCAAAATTGACGAGGCATATCTTTTACTTGGAAAGGCCCGTTATTTTGATCGAAGGTTTTTTCCTGCCTTGGAATCTTTTAATTTTTTGTTGGAAAATTACGCAGACAAGAATACATACGTAGAGGGAAGAATCTGGAGAGAAAAAACAAATATTCGTTTAAAAAACAATGAACTTGCAATTAAAAACCTTCGATCGTTAGCCCTTAATATAACTCCTAAAAGTCCTTTCCACAGTATGGCCAATTCTACTTTGGCCCAGGCATTTGTTAATACTGAGCAACTCGACTCCGCAAAGGTTTTTATTAAGCGGGCGGCGCTCTCTTCAAAAAAATACAAGGACAAAGGACGTTTCTATTTTTTGACTGGGCAGCTTTTTGAAAAGCTTAAAAATATTGATTCTGCAATGTGGGCTTATGAGCAAGTGGTCGGAATGAATCGAAAAATACCTAGAAAATATTGGATTAATGCAAAAATAAAACAACTCCAGATCAGAAGTTCTCGACACAAAATTGACCCAGTCGAAGCACTAGAAAAACTAAATAAAAATTTTGAAAATGAGATATTTGATCATTGGATAAATCGGGCTCTNGGACTTCATTTTTTTNGTCTTAAAAATGACAGTTTGGGNTCTTATTATCTATCTAAATCTTTAAGATCTAANAATATTGACCTTCCAACAAAANCAGCAAANTANAGGGATATGGCAGANTTNAACTTCGATAATGGAAAATACGTNCTNACTGGGAGATACTTGGACAGTTTATTACCATTAATTCCTGAAGGAACTCTTGCAAAAAAAACAACCCAAAGAGAACGTGACAATCTTGATGGAGTAATTAAATATGAGACAGTTGTTCAAAAGACCGATAGTATCTTAAGACTATTATCTATGGATAGAAAAGATCAGATAAAATTTTTTGAAAATTTTATAAAGGAAAAAGAATCTAAGGCCCTAGCTAAATTAGTCAAACAAGAAAAAAGGGTACTCTCCTTATTTTCAAAAGAGGAAAAATCTAACCAATTTTATTTTTATAATCCCAAACTTGTTGTTAAAGGAAAACAGCAATTTCTCTCAACTTGGGGTAACCGCCCTAATACTGACAATTGGGCTCTAGCCTATGCCATTAGGCCAGTTATTGAGGAAGACCAATCTAATTTACGGCAAGAGGAAACTATTGACAATGAAAACTTTTTTGTAGAAAAACCTGAAAATTATGTCAAATCTTTACCTAGTAATCCAGAGGTAATAGACAGTATAATTGGAAATAATCAAAATGCATATCTTCAGTTAGGAATGATATACAAAGAAAGTTTTAGAGACAATAAATTGGCAAAAGATAGACTCACCCATTTAATTGAACTGGAGCCTCCGCCTAATATTGCAGCGCCCGCACTTTATCACCTTTATAAAATTTATGAAAAAACTTTACCACAGAGAGCTAAATATTATTTTGACAGGATTATATCGGAATATCCAGACTCAGCTTTTAGTAAGGTACTTAACAATCCAAGCGACTTTGACCGTACAACACTAAATACCCCTGAATTGATGTACAAAAGTTTACTTAAATTATACAAATTAGGAGAGTTTGATGACCTTAAAGAAAAGGCATCTGCATTATCAGTTTTTTTAAGTGGGACTGAGTATGAGCCGAGACTTGAATTGCTAATGGCCAACACTAAAGGAAGGCTGAATGGTATAGAACAATGGGAAAAGGAATTAAATATTATTAAAACTAAATATTCTGAGACTCCAGTTTCAAATTTGGTTAAAGAAATAATTACTCAAATTCAAATGACCAAAAAAATTAAAAAAGATAATAAGACCTACATTAACTATAAATGGATTTTTGTATACAAAATTCAAGACTCTATAGAAATAAAGAGTACTAAGAACCAGCTTCAGAATGCACTTAATGATGATGAAATTACTAATTGGTTTTTAACTGAAGACCGTTTTGACGAGACTCAAACTTTCTTAGTTCTTCACGGAATTAGAAATATCAGAAGGTTTAATGAATGGAAAAAGAAAGTTAATGACAAAGAAAAGAAAGCCGATAAAAAAAATAATTTCGTAGTTTTGTCGTCCGATTACAATAAAATGATTAAAGATAAAATACTACGATTTAATGAAAAATAATGATGTTAATGGCCAATATAGCCGAATCGAGAACTCCACAAACATTAAAGGTGATATAATTTCTGAAGGAGATTTTAGAATTGATGGAAAGCTCCAAGGGAGCATTAAAACCAATGGGAAAATTGTTATTGGAAAAGAAGGTTTTATTAAAGGTGGTGTGAGTTGTAGAAATGCAGATGTAGAGGGAAAAATTAAAGGGAATCTATTCGTCTCAGAGTCTCTTAATCTCAGAAGCACAAGTAATATTGAGGGAGAGGTTATAATTGGAAAGTTAATTGTTGAATCTGGCGCTACATTTAATGCTTCCTGTTCCATGAACAAAGAAGGCAGTAAAGCTGAAATACAATTAGTTTCAAAGCTTGATGAGAGCCGTGAAAAAACAGCCTAAAAATTGGCTGAT
>NZOY01000084.1 GCA_002695445.1 Flavobacteriaceae bacterium | reverse complement strand
GGATCTTGATAATGACAGTTTTAAGGAAGTTATTTTTGGAACAGAAGATGGTTATATCTTTTCATTAAAAAGGAATGGATCACAATTATTTAATTACGAACAAGAAGATTTAATAGTGGGCCACCCTCTTTTGTCAGATATTGATAATGATGGATATTTGGATGTTGTCTTTATTTCTACAAATGATTCCTCATCGAGAGTACATTGTGTTGATTATACTGGAAATNATATTGAAAACTTTCCTGTTTACATTNAAAANCCGATTTATAAAGCNCCTGCAATTGGCGATATAAACAATGATGGCTTAAAAAGTATCATTTTTTATGATAAGGAGAACACNNTTTATATCACTGATTATTTAGGACAAACAAATAGCATTGCTGTCGATCACGATTTTTCAAATTTGAACAATTCACCAACGATAACAAATTTAAATGAAGATCCCTATCTTGAAATTATTTTATCTGATAGTTCAGGGAATATTTATGTTATTGATTATCAAGGAATACTACTTAATCAAATATCAATTGAAAACACCATTCAAAATAATATTGTCGTTTCAGATTTAGACCAGGATGGGTCTGCTGAATTAGTCTTTTATGATAATAATAATAGACTACACCTCTTTAATTATAGTTCGGGTTCTTTCGTTGAAGGTTGGCCANTAAGCTTAAATGGGTCTCTTGTATCAGAACCAATTNTTGTTAACTTNGATAATGATAATGATTTAGAAATTTTATTAAACACANCTGANGGGTTTATGTATGTAATGCATCACGATGGCTTGTTTTACCAGAACTTCCCTTTCATATCACAGGACAGCCTATTTTCTGTGCCCTCAATAGCTGACATTGATAATGATAATGATGCTGAAATTATTTTTGGAACCAATACAAGTTTAAATGTCATAGATATGGATTTTTTAGTCAGCAATCAACAGACCTGGAATGTATACCGTGGAAATATAAGGCGGGATGGTTTTTTTAATTTTCAGCCCTCTAATCTTAGTCTTGAAAATAAAAGCATCCCCGCGTTTTATTATTTAAATCATAACTTTCCCAACCCTTTTAACCCGACAACAAGGATTACCTACANTCTTCCGAAANAAACTCTTGTTAGCATAATTATATATGATCTGTTAGGAAAAAAGGTAAATACCCTTATAGATAAAGAGCTACAAGAACCCGGGACAAAAACAGTTCAATGGCATGGAAAAAACCAAGAGGGGTTATCTTTATCCTCTGGCGTTTACTTTTATTCATTGGAAACAAAAGATTTTTTGCAGAAAAAGAAAATGATTTTAATTAAATAGNTGACTTATTTAGTTATTATATTGAATTGAAAAGGAGAAGTTTTGTCCTGGATTATAAGTTCTTGTGTTATAATACTCTCCGCTATAAAAATGAGCAAGCCGAACTTGGTTGTTTAATATATTTGAGGCTTTGAATGATAGTTTNATACTTTTTATTTTTTTGTTTGCCACAAAGTTCAAAGAATGAAAGGGCCTTTCCCAAAAGTGCCCTGCCACCTCATTTGAAATTCTAATGAGACGTTTGCTAAAAGAATTGTATGTAAGGTTTAAATCATACCCTTTTTGACTTTTAAAGTTAAGGCTCGCATTGAAAACAATATCTGACTGCCCCTGAAGTGGCCTTGTGCTCACTTTATTTCCATCATTNTCAACGCTGTTGGGGAAAGCAACTTGCTCAGTATTTTCCGACCTCACAACATAAACANATACTGAATCTGGCAATAAAACTTCTGATCGGCTTAGAGCTAAATTTGTGTTTAAAAATAAAAAGCCAANATTTGAAGGTATTATATCTAAACTTTTTCTTATTTCAGTTTCTAAACCAGCAATGTTTGCATATTTACCATTTTGCCAAGATTTAGTTGAAGATAAACCGCTAGCAGCAATTAAGGATTCCTCTATAGGATTAGTAAATCTTTTGGTNAAAAACCCTAAGGAAACCAACTCTACNCCCTTTGGAAAGTATTCATAACGAATATCCGCGCTTTCAATCGTAGAATTTTTCAAAAAAGGATATCCTACTGTTTCATCTGCTCCCAAAAACTCTTGAAAAACATAAGGTGCGTATTCTCTAAACTGGGCTCGAGCAACAGTCCTTGAATAAGATGATCGTATCTTTACCTTATTTGACAAGGAGTAGTTTAAAGTTAAAGCTGGAAGAAAGTGCTCTGCGCTATTATTGAATTTTATTACTGATGTATCACTAGCATTATCTTCAAAGGTTTCTCCCTCATCCCATACTCCATTCCCATTTAAATCATCTAATATTTCTCCCTCATCCCACACTCCATTCGTAGTTAGTATATATGGTTTATATTTTAAAACAGGGTGATAAGGGTCCATTTTCATGCGATAGTTTTCCCATCTTCCGCCGACACTCAGTTGAAATTTGTTAATCCAATTGTAATTATACATGATATAAGCCGCATCAATATTTTCAGATGCTATGTATCCATCAAAGCCACTCGTTTTTTCGTTAAAAAACAAACCTTCATGAATCGTACTGTCCGAATTAATAGAAGCCCAATATGGCTCACTTAAGACCTCATTATAGTTTGTTAGTCCACTTGTTGTTACTGAGTCGTTATTGGCCAGTGTAAAATCTGAATANTCAAGGTATAAATAACGTCTTTTGAAATCGCGCTCTTTACGATCAACTTTAATTCCATACTTCAGGTCACCAAAGACAGATTTAATTTTATGGTCAAAAGACAAACCCTCTATTTCCTCCTCTCCCCTACTTACATAAGAAACACCTGGGTTTGAACCATTTCTAAGGTATAAAGTATATGCTCCAGTTCTTGGATCATTCAGATTTCGAACATACTCCCATTCGGATTTATTTGCAAAAGGTTCATACATATCTGANTTTCCAAAAGTAAACTTAAAATCAATCTCATTATTAAATGATAAAAGAGGAAATTTGTTTTCAATAGAAANTGTTGTCAAGTTAATCGCTTTTTCATTGTACCGTTGTGAAATAAGCAATCCACTTTCATCTAGAACCCGAATCGAGTCTCCTGGATTCCAAACGCCATCTCCATTTAAGTCAACAAAGTTTTCTTGAATATTGTACAGCCCATCACCATTTTCATCTGTCCACTCTTCTCCGTTAAATCCCTTATAAATATTATCTGTTTCAATATTCTTATCAAAGTCTATTCCAGGGTAGAGCGTTTTGTAATCATATGTTAGCTCTCCTGATAACCCCTCTGCTTTTGTAAAGTTATCTTTAGATGTATGCGTATAGACGTTCCTAATGCCAAAACGAAGGTTTTTCCTAAAGGTTATGCCGTAACTAAAATTAAATCCCAGGTTCGTGNCGTATTGATAGATATCTCTATCAAGTCCAATAAACCCTGGTCTTAATAATTTGTCGTAAGTTCTAACAATTTCGCCACTTTCATCTTCCTTGTCTATATAACTACTTGTNTCATTATAGGCGACATAACGANCCATTCTTTCTGTATTGTATGTGTATTTTCCTGAAAAATTTCCATCCACTAAAAATCCCATCTCTAAATCTCTACCTGCCTGATATTTTGTTCCATAGGTCATGCTCAAATTTCTAGGCAAGCCTGAAGTTTGAACGGAATTTTTAAAAGTATTTTTTAACCGTGCATTTTTATTGTAAGATTGTTCTGCCCACAAATATTCTCGCATTGGGTCTGAAGAAATTATCTGTGTCCCAAATTGTGTATATGTAGTGTCCCTGAGTTCAGGCATAAATTCATCAGGAATGCTATTATAACTTATCANCTCATTATCAAAGAACNCAGGAATATCTCTAGATTTATTGAAGTCATANCCAATGAAATCACTATTTCCTTTAATATTCTTTTGAAAATTTTGAAAAGCATTACTCCCTGGAGTCAGGTTACTGGATAACCCAGACCCAAACTTTATTTTATATATCGTTTTAGAAGGATAGAGTTTTGTTCGAATATTTACATTNCCTCCTCCAAAAGCTCCTGGTAGATCAGGCCTATAGCTCTTGGCAACATCTATACCTGAAATTAAAGCNGTGCTAAATAAATCAAGCGGAACTGAACGTTTATCGGCCTCTGGACTTGGCATTCCTACACTATTAAGTTGAGCAGAACTGTAACGATCACCTAAGCCTCGAACTACTAAATATTTGTCACTAACTATTGTAACACCTGTAACTCTTCTAACAGCGTCAGCAACATGGCTGTCTCCTGATTTAGAGATTTGATCCGCTGATATATTATCTTGCATTTCAATAGCTTCTTGTTTTTTTTGAAGAGCAGAAGCATCCCCGCTTTCCCTTTTTTCTGCTTGGACTTTGACCTCCATAACAGAAATAACATCCTGATCCATCATTATGTTTTTTTCAAATGACTTTAAAGAAGATATATCTATACCCTTTACTGTCTTTTTCTTGTAACCTATATAGGTAACAACCAGATCTATCATTCCAATATCTAGATTTTTAATTATATATCTACCATTTATGTCTGTTGCGGATCCAATAGAGGTTCCAGAGATAATTACATTAGCTCCAATTAGAGGCTGGCCATTCTTTTCATCGGTAACAACCCCTGATAGGGATCCTTTTTCTTGATTGGAAAAGGTCAGACTAAGNTTTATAAAATAAACTAATATGTNANAAAAGAATCTTTTATTTAAAATCATTNTTTCATATTAGATAGGCTTTATTAGTTTTTTGTTAGATTTAATTTTGATTCGTGTTAGATATATAAAATTATTTATAAAGANAAGGGAGGACAAAAAGCCCCCCCTTNTCTTTTTTAATCAAGGAATTTTCTTGTGAATCTACTTTAAAAGCGTCATTTTCCCGATTACTGACTTTGTTTCTGTAGAAATGCGATACAGATAAAGTCCGCTTGGTACTAGTTTTCCCTCTGCGCTACTTCCATCCCAAGTTATTCGGTGGAAACCTGAAGCCATATCCTTCATAGATGCTTCGTACACAGATTGTCCAACCATATTAAAAACGGTTAAGGCAACAGTTTTGTAATTTTTGCCTAACTCAAATGCTATTTCCGTACTAGGATTAAAAGGGTTTGGATAATTGCCATGTAGCGTAATCTTATCCGCCACTATCGTAAATGAATTATTATCCGTACTTAATAGTAAACCTGCTTCATCTAAGTAAGACCATCCCTCTAACCAATTTTCATTACTTGAAAATGCGCCTTTAAAATCGGTTTGAACAAAAAAGTCATCTTCAATCACTTCGTCTACGCCTTCATAAGCAGAACCACTAGCTGAAGGCGTCACATCTAAGGTAGCNGGCAAACCNTTTGCATCTACTGTGTAAGCAAGTCCTGCTGATTCCGATACGTATGTTCCTGTCCAGTCCCCATCGGTTTCTTCATCAAAATCATCCCAAGGAACATCAGCTAGTCCATTCATTACTACACTGCCTGATATATAAAGATAATCTGGATGACCATGAGCTTGAGCAGCAGTTAGATCTTGAGTTACAAGCTCTGATCCATTGTCATCATTACGAACTCCATCGTTTGCACCATGGATAATATAATTACGGAAATCACCTCCGGTACCNTCCCTGAGACGCAAGGCATCTTCTCCATGTGCAACCGAACTGATTACGGTAACATTNGCAAAGTGTGGATGAGACCTTGGCTGACTATCTAGGTCACCATTGGTTTTGCTATCCATTTCATGGCCTTTATCGCTATCATCTGCACGCACAACCAATAAAAACTGACCACGACCCTGGTAACCTGCATCCGTATCGAAAGCATCATCACCAACCGATACAGCAGAACAATATTTTAAATCCACAGTTCCACCAAACATCTCAAAACCGTCATCTAAGTTCAAAGCTACTTCACAATATTCAACAACAGTTCCGCGTCCAACACCTGCAAGCGTAATCCCATTGATCTCATTATCTGGGGCAATAGAAGAGCCACCATTCCAGACACGAACATAACGTAATACTCCAGAGTTATCATCTGGATCTGTTCCACCATACGGAACACCGGTTAAGCCTTCTACGTTCGCAGTCCCTCCTTCATTGGCAATCGGGGCATATCCATTGATGATTAAACCTCCCCACAAGCCTCTTCCGTTACCATANTTAGCATCTGTAGATTCTAATTCTGACTTGAAAGTAATTGGGGCAGCAGCCGTTCCTTCTGCCATAATTTTACCACCTTGCTCAACGACTAAACATGGAGCAGGATTATCTGCAGAGTAGTTCGCATCATAACGACCAAAGATCTCAGTCCCTGCTTCTATTGTAAGCGTAACACCATCCTTAACAAACGCCTGACTATTTAAGTAATATGTGTTATCCGAACTCCAGGTTACGTCTGAATCAATGTCACCTCCAACAGTGATAACATCAGATATCCCAAAAGACAAAAATAAAAAGAGTGAAATTGTTAACATTTTTATTTTCATAATAATTCCTTATGNTTTTTAAANTAGAAAAGAGCTAAATAAATGAAATTCAGCTNNCAAACATTTAAGCTNTCACTGAAATTGTTTCTGAAATATTAGATCTNAATTTGAAGAAAATTTGATCTNCGTTTGAGGAGTGTTAGTTTTNTATTAGAAAGTTTGCCCCAGTATTGGACTGGNAAACCAAATACTGGGGCCTCTTACATATAATACAAGATTATATTTGGTATTTAAAGTTCTCTATGTAAANTTAGACTTTCGTTAGAAAGTTATTAGAAATATAGTAGAATTATTAGATANATACTGTTTCCCAGTCTCCGGTAATGGCAAACGTTTGACCATTTGACTGTAAGTTGACAAACATTGTTTTTCCTGATGGTGAAAAACAAACTCCAGCAAATTCAGATCCGGAATAACTATTTTCAGCAATTATGTATGGCCGACCCGTTTTTGAAATGCCCCACAACCTGTTCAAATCAGAGTTGTCTTCACAAATTATGAGATCACCCCAGGGTGATAGGCCCATGTTGTCTGGCATATTTAATTCATTGCCTTTGAAAGACCTATTATATCTACCGTAATGAGGATTAGAAGATTCATACCAGAGTTCAATTGTTTCATTTTTTGGGTCACTAAAATTGAACCTCCAAATTTGACCTTTTTGATTTAAACCTCCTGATGTACAACTAAAGTAAATCGAATTAGGGCTATTGATAATTCCTTCTCCTCGTGCAAAAATTAAAGCCCCTTTTTCTTTCCCCTCAAATCTTAGCGTGTCTTGTTCGGGATCGATATCGTCAAGCGGAATCCAAATAATTTTATATTTATCTTTTAAGAGATAGTTTGTTTTGTCCCAATTTCTAGTGTCTATATTCT
>NZOY01000083.1 GCA_002695445.1 Flavobacteriaceae bacterium | reverse complement strand
GGTGATTGTTGAACAATAAAAAACTCATAAGGAGAAGCTAATTTATGTGGATTATCTATTTCACTACTCGGCATTGATATTACCCCTCTATGGTGAGAATACCCTTTTTTGGTATCTGGAGGTAATAGATAGCGTCCAATTTCCTGTCTTTTATTCATCACTTTTCGATTATCTGAGTTCCCTCCTTGAATTATAAATCCTGGAACTACCCTATGGAACATTGTTCCATCAAAATATCCTTTCTTTGTTAAATAAATAAAATTTGCTCTGTGATATGGTGTTTTTTTAAACAATTCAATTTCAATATTACCATACCTAGTTAATATCCTTACTTTATTTTCCTTGTTTTTTTTTGCATATTCATAGAAAAAAGGAATTGCATTTTTATCATTTAGTAATATAGATTTGATTTTTTTTTGAGTAATTTTTTTTATTGATTCCTTTTTTTCAATTACTTTTTGATTTAGATTTTTTGTTTTCGGTTTTCGTTGACATCCTTGGTATCCAAGGATTGCAAGAGTGAGAATAAACAACTTAATATATTTCATGGATTTAAAAACTTTTTTGAGTTTAAAAACAAATTTAATAGAAATACCTCTTCCTGGTTTAGATGCACATTCCCTTTTGGCTCCATCTTATAGAATTAGTGATTTAAAAAAAATGAATTATAATATCGTAAATTCTAAAATCGCTGCAGTTTTAATTCTTCTTTTCCCAAGTCCAAATGGACAATTAAATCTAGTTTTAATAGAGAGAAGTAAATATCCTGGAATCCATTCTGGACAAATTAGTTTTCCTGGAGGTAAATATGAGAATCAGGATAATGAATTATGGGAAACTGCATTGCGCGAAGCTAATGAAGAGATTGGAATTCAAAAAGCTGATATAAAATATGTTATGTCTTTATCAAATATTTTTATTCCACCTAGTAATTTTTTAGTTACTCCTTTTCTATCATATAGTATTTCTAATCTAACCTTCATTCCTCATAAGTCTGAGGTTTCAAAAATTATCGAGTTACCCGTAAATGATCTGCTCAAAATNAAGGTTTCCAAAAAAAGACTTAAAACTATGTTCAAAGAATCAGTTCAAGTCCCATGCTTTAATTACAATCAAAATATTATTTGGGGTGCTACTTCAATGATATTATCAGAATTAAAAATGCTAATTCAGAATGCCCTTGTCAAATAGTTTATATTTGCTAGTGCCACAGAAAGAATGAGATGCTAGAAAAAAATTTATTTGGTCATTATTTAATCTTAAAAAAGCTTCTGATTAGATTTATGGGATATTTAACCCATAGAAGGTATAGGGGATTCAATCAACTTCAAATTGAAGGGTCTGATGTAATCAGANATTTACCTAATAATAANGTNCTTTTTGTCTCGAATCATCAAACTTATTTTGCTGATGTTGTGGCCATGTTTCACGTATTTAATGCTAGTTTAAGTGGAAGAGTTGACACGATTAAAAATGTTGGATATTTGTGGANTCCAAAGCTAAACATTTACTTTGTCGCAGCTAGAGAAACCATGAGGTCAGGAATTCTCCCTAGAGTTTTAGCCTATGCAGGGTCTGTTTCTATCGACAGAACTTGGCGAGAAAAAGGTAAGGAGATTAATCGTCAGGTTAAAATGAAAGATATTTCAAATATTGGATTGGCATTAGATGATGGATGGGTGATTACTTTTCCTCAGGGAACTACCACTCCATTTAAACCTCTTAGAAAAGGAACNGCTCATATAATTAAGCAATATAAACCTGTNGTTGTTCCGATTGTTATTGATGGATTTAGAAGGTCTTTTGATAGAAAAGGTATCAGAATTAAAAAGCGTGGCATNCTTCAAACTATGGAAATAAAAAAGCCTTTGAAAATTGATNATGAAAACGAGTCTATTGAATCAATNATAAAAAAAATAGAGTTTGCGATTGAGCAGCACCCTTCTTTCTTAAAAGTAATTCCNGAGGAAGAGCTTAAAAATTTAGAAAAGCTCAACAAACAAAGAGAATGGTAAATTCTTGATAATTTTGACCTACTAAACTAAATCAGAAAATAAGTGATTAAAAAAATACTTCTGCTTAAATCAATTTTTTTGATTTTAAGTTGTAAAACAAATTTTAAGACAATTGATTTTGANGAGAAAAATTTACCTAAAGNTCCAGATTATTCNTCTTATNACAGTTGGGCGATTTTACCAAATAATTACCCTGAATCACTAAATCTTTCAAAGGAGATAAGTTTAAAAAAAGCTGATGTTTTTTANATCTACCCAACTCTTTTAACAGATAAAAAATCAGTAGACTGGAATGCAAATATTTGGGATGANGAGGTAAGAGAAGAAGTGCTTCAAAAAGCTGTAAAATATCAAGCTTCAGCATGGTCGAAGGCAGGTAACTTATACATTCCTTTCTANCGACAAGCCCATTATAGAATTTTTTTTNACCCATTTAAAAACANTGGNNNTAAGGCCTGGNANACTGCTTTTCAGGATTTAAAAAATGCATTTGAATATTACCTAAAAAACTTCAATAAGGGAAGACCGATAATCATAGCCTCTCATAGTCAAGGAAGTATGCATGCGAAAGAATTGATCAAATTATTTTTTGATGATAANCCTTTAAAAGAGTATTTGGTAGCAGCTTATTTGNTTGGAACAAGAGTTTTTCCTGATGAATTTAAAACCATTAAACCAATGACTAAGAAAGATGAATTTGGTGGATTTGTATCCTGGAATTCNTATAAAATGGGCAAATTACCCAAAAATTACCTTAGTTGGTTTTTAGGTGGAGTGACCTCTAATCCAATTACTTGGGATAAAACTGAAAAATCATTAAAAAAAGAACACAAGGGATTGTTGGGGAAAGATCTAAACATTTATCCAAAAAGTTTAACTGTAAAAGTTAAGGATGGTATTTTATGGACTTCAGTTCCCGATATACCTGGGAAATTTTTTCTCAAATTTTTAAAAAACTATCACTTTGCAGACATTAACCTTTTTTGGAAAGATATCCAAGAAAATTCAATCTTAAGGTTGTCCAAATGGGAAAAAAAATACTTAAATGAATAAAAAAACCAAAGTCGTATGGATTACTGGAGCTTCCTCTGGGATTGGAGCTGAACTTGCCAGACAATATTCAATACTTGGAGTAAAATTGATTTTATCATCTAGAAGAGCTGATATATTGGCAAATATAAAATCTGAATGTAGTTATCCTGAAAATATAAAAATCTTACCTTTCGATTTAATCGATTTTAAATCAGCATCTGAAATAGTCAATTCAGCTTTTAAAATTTTTGGAACGGTTGATATATTAATTAATAATGCTGGTGTAAGTCAACGTTCACTGATAATTAACACAAAGTTTGAGGTTTTCAGGAAACTTATAGAAATAAATTATCTTGGTCATGTAGCAATTTCAAATGCTATTCTTCCATATTTTATTGGGCAAGGAGGAGGAACATATGTTATTATCAGCAGCGTAATGGGAAAGTACAGTTCCCCTTACAGATCTGGTTATGCAGCCGCTAAGCATGCTCTTCATGGATTTTTTGACTCATTGAGAATGGAACATCAAAAAGACAATATATTTGTAACAATCGTTTGTCCTGGTTTTGTAAATACTCCCATTTCCAAAAATTCTCTTACAGGAGATGGAAGTCCATTGGGTAAATATGATAAAGCAAATGCAAGTGGCCTACCCGTAGAATTTTTAGCAAAAAAAACAATTCAAGCTATTAATCAAAAAAAATGGGAAGTTTCATTTGGAGGAAAGGAAAGAATGGGAGTATATTTAAAAAGGGTATCAAATAAACTACTTCATTATATTGTAAAAAATAACAGCGTAAGATAGAGTTTATGGATTCAAATTTTAAGAATGAACGAAGAAAGGTAATTAAGCGAATTTCCTTTTCTTCGGCTGGATTATACCTATCACCCTCTGTTCAATTAAATACAACTAAAAATAAAAAACCAATAAAACAAATCAATATGAAAAGAAAGATAAACCATTCTGTATGTAAATGGTGTTTTAGTCAAATTCCCTTAGAGGAATTTGCAATGAATGTCAAGGCAATTGGTATAACTGGAATTGACTTAATTGGTCCTAAAGATTGGNATATTTTAAAAAAAAANGGCTTAACTTCTTCAATGTGTAATGGAGCTGAAATNAGCCTTACTGAGGGTTGGAATGATAAACANTATCATTCTACTTTGGTTGACAGTTATATTAAACATATTGATATGGTTGCCGATGCAGGATTCAAAAATCTTATTTGTTTTTCAGGAAATAGAAGGGATATAGATGATGAAACAGGGTTAATCAATTGTGAAGTTGGGCTTAAAAAGATTCTTAGTCATGCAGAAAAAAAAGGAGTTATTATTCAAATGGAATTACTAAACTCTAAGGTTGATCATGAAGACTATATGTGCGACAACTCGAATTGGGGTTTCGAGTTATGTCAAAGAATAAATTCTGATAATTTTAAATTACTATATGATATATACCATATGCAAATCAGTGAAGGCGATATCATAAGGACAATTTCTAAAAATTATCATTTTATTGGTCATTATCATACTGCAGGTGTTCCTGGTCGAAATGAAATTGATCAAACTCAAGAATTGTTTTACCCTGCAATAATGAAAGCAATATTATCAACNGGATTTGAGGGATTTGTAGCCCAAGAGTTTATCCCCAAAGGTCCAAATCCAATTAAATCTTTAGATAATGCTGTTAAATTGTGTAATATTTAATAAAATTCAGCTTTATAAAGAGCAATAACCATAAGAATTTACTAAAATATTTTGTAGATTTGATAAAATTTTAACCGATGAAAAAACAAATTTTTCTTCTAATTGCACTCATTGGGTGCTCTCTCATATCTAATGCACAAACATCTGACAGTCCTTGGGCAGTCAATATAGGTGCAAATTTAGTAAGTGTTCAAGACGACGCTGTCGATGCAGATACTGGTTTTGGTGTTCCAACCCTTAGTTTAACCAGATATATTACAAGTGGATTTTCTATTGGCGCTCAGTACAGTTTAAATTCTCTTGATATTAAAAGTGCTGACATTGATTATTCATCAATTGATGCTATCTTAAAATATAATTTAGTTGAAGGAGATTTTCTGCCTTATTTATTTGGTGGTTATGGTCTGTCAAATTTTAATAAGGATCCTGATGCAGAGGGAATGTTCCCCTCCGTTGGTGCTGGGAGAACTATACTTGGTGGTGTTGGTTTAAATTATTTTATTTCCGATAAGTGGGCTATAAATGCTAGCACATCTTTTCGCTCTTCAAGTGAAAAAGCCACATATAATCATTTACAGCACGTAGTTGGATTCAGCTATGTATTTGGAGCTCAAGATACTGATAATGATGGGGTTTCTGACAAAAAAGATGTTTGTCCTGAAATACCAGGCTTAAAAGAGTTTGAAGGCTGCCCAGACACTGATGGCGATGGAATTCCAGATAATAAAGATGCTTGCCCAGAAGAAGCTGGCACCCCTGAATTAAATGGATGTCCTGATGCTGATGGTGATGGTATTGCTGATAAAGATGATGCTTGCCCAAATGCTGCAGGCGATGTATCAATGAATGGTTGCCCTGACTCTGATGGAGATGGTGTTGCAGACAATGTTGATAAATGCCCTGATAAGGTAGGTGATGCATCTAACAACGGTTGTCCTCTAGATGATTCTGATGGAGACGGTATACCTGATAAAGACGATTCCTGTCCTAATGATGCAGGTGAAGCTGCGAATAATGGTTGTCCTTCCGTTCCAGAAAAATTAATAGAATTCCTTCAGGGTGATAAATCAACATTACTCTTTAGTGCTAGTAGCAGTAAAATTTCAGAAGATTCAAAAATGAAATTAGATGAATTAAATTCAATTTTGTCAAACTACNCAAATATATCTATTATTATAGAAGGACATGCATCTAGTGACGGAAGTGAAGCATATAATCAAAAATTATCTGAAAGAAGAGCTAAAAGTGTTAAGGATGCTCTAATAACTTTAGGAGTAAATGGAAGTAGGTTAGCAACNGAGGCTTATGGTGAGACAAGACCAATATCGGATAATAAAACTGTTGGAGGAAGAAAAGCTAATCGAAGAGTAAAATTTCAAAGAAGAGTTGAAATAAAGATTGCTAAATAAATTTTACCTCTTTCAANAAAAAAAAACTCCCAAATTACTGGGAGTTTTTTTTTGCATATTTTCAATGCTTATAAAGACTTGATTAAAGAAACACCCTTTGATATTTCGGTTTTTAATATACTAGGTTCTAAATCAAAGTGATTTTTATATGCTTTAGTAATTGAATCAGTGAAATAATTGACAAAATCTTCATGGATTAAATTAATGGTACAACCACCAAAACCACCTCCCATCATTCTCGCTCCTATTACTGAATCATATTTTTTGGAATAATTGACTAAAAAGTTTAGCTCTGGGCAGCTGACATCATACTTTGTAGACAATCCTTCATGAGAGGCATACATTAATTCACCAAATTTAATAAGTTCACCATTTTGCATAAACCTCGAAGCATCTTTTGTCCTTTTTTCTTCCTCAGCAACATAAGTTGCCCTTTTGAGGACTAATTCATCTAATTCATTTTCAAAGGTCTTGATTACTTCTATAGGAACCTCAGCTAAATTATAAAAATCAGGATGTTTTAATCTAATTACCCTCATTGCTTCTTCACACTCTTTCCGTCGTAAATTGTATTGACTAGCTGCTAAATTGTGTTCNACATTANTATTAATTAAAATAATTTTGAANGGATTAATTTCAGCATCGATTANTTTGTATTCAAGCGTTTCGCAGTTCAGAAGAATAAATTTTTTTTCNTCACCCATCATTACTGCAAACTGGTCCATAATCCCACATTTTGTTCCTACAAAATCATGCTCTGCTTTTTGAGCAATTTTAATTTGTTCAATATTACTGAGATTTAGAGCGAATAGTTNGTTTAATCCAAAAACAATCCCACACTCTAGGGCAGCAGAGGAACTAATACCAGAACCTATTGGAAGGTTACTTTCAATTTTACAATCAAAAGCATTTAATTGTTTAGGCCTTAATTTGAGAATTCCATCAATTACCCCTAAAATATAATTACTCCAATCATTATTCGATTTTGGTTTTAGAGGTTTATCCAAGTTAAATTTAAAACTACCTTTTGCTTTTGAACTTANANAGCAAATTGTTCCTTTACGCNTTTTNAATCCAATTATAATATTTTGCTTTATCGCTGCAGGTAATACGTGCCCGCCATTATAATCTATATGTTCTCCAATCAAATTAATTCTACCAGGAGACCTTACGATTAAATCAAATGTTTTACCGACTACCAAAGTAATGAGTAAATAACTGTTAGAATTAACATAATTGCAAACGCTCCTATATTGAAACTAGGAGATGTTTTAAAAATTCCTTTTGGTAGATTAATCCCCTTTTCATCCTCTGCACCATTATTTCCTCTATAACTCACTAGAATAATGACTGCCATTGTGATTAAAGCGGTCAATCCCATTTGGTCCATCCACGGAAGTTTTGGAAAAATAGATTCCATCCCAGTACCATCTAACCAACCCTTATTACCTATTTTTAGAAACATAGCAATTGGGATCGAGCTCAATGCCCCCCATATAGCCCCATTATTAGTAGTTTTTTTCCAAAATAGACCAAGTAAGAAAACAGCTAAAATTCCTGGGCTTACAATTCCTGTATATTCNTGTATAAATTGGAATGCCTGGTCAATTCCACCCAAAAGTGGTGCCATAGTAGCACCTATAATTAGTGCTATAGCGGCAGACAACCTTCCAACTTTTACAATTTTCTTGTCATCCGCATCTTTGTCAATCAATTGTTTATAGACATCCATTGTAAAAATTGTAGAAGTTGAGTTGAGCATAGATGCTAATGATGAAACAATTGCTGCAGCAAGTGCAGCAAAAGCAACCCCTTTTAAACCAACAGGTAGGAACTGCATTAACCATGGATAAGCTTTGTCAGCTTTTCCATCTGTTGGCATATTTAGAATTCCGTTCTCGCCAAGACTTGCCAATATTTCAGGATCATTAACAATAACATATGCAGAAATTCCAGGTATAACAACAATTAGGGGTATAATTAATTTTAAACCTGCAGCGAATAAAATTCCTTTTTGAGACTCTTTTAATGATTTTGCAGCTAGAGTTCTTTGAATAATGTATTGATTGAATCCCCAATAATATAAGTTAGCTACCCAAAGTCCACCAACTAATACTCCGATTCCAGGTAAATTTTTGTACTCAGGGTTACTTTTATCTAAAATCATTTCAAAACGGCCTGGAGCAGCATGGTAAATATGTTTAATCCCTTCAATTATACCTTGACCTTGAGATACCGTGTCTAGAGCCAGATAAGTTGTTACTAAACCCCCTAATACAAGAAAAACGACTTGAATTATATCTGTCCATGCTACTGCAGATAAACCACCATAAAGAGAGTATGCTGCAGCAAATAAAGCTAGACCAATAACTGCTTTAATAAGATCTATACCTATTATTGTTTCCAAGGCAAGTCCCCCCAAATACATTACAGAGGCTAAGTTTACAAATACATAAAGTCCAATCCAAAATATAGCTAATATCGTTTTTAAATTAGAGGAAAATCGCTTTTCAACAAATTCAGGAATTGTATAAAGGCCCTTATCAATGAAGATTGGCAGAAAATATTTTCCCACAATTATAAGAGTAATGGCTGCCATCCATTCATAGGACGCAATGGCGAGTCCCAATGCAAAACCCGATCCTGACATTCCGATAAATTGTTCTGCAGAGATATTCGCAGCTATAAGAGAGGCACCAATTGCCCACCAAGGAAGAGATTTGCTTGCCAAGAAATAGTCCTCTGCACTTTTTTCTTTTCCATCTTTATTTCTCGATACCCATAGTCCTACACCTAAAATAATAAATGCGTAAATCCCAAATATTAAATAATCTAAAAATTCAAAGTTAGAGTTCATATTTAATTATTTTAGTTCATTTATTTCGATTTTTTCTCTCCCAACTCCAAGCTGATATTAAGGCCTCCTCAAGAGTTAGCTCAGCTTTCCAAGATAAAACATCATTGGCTTTTCGTGTATCTGCATAAGCAGCAGCAATATCGCCTTTTCTTCTTGGACCAATTTCATAATTCAATTTTTCACCAGAAATTTTTTCAAATATTTTAATCACTTCCATTACAGTATACCCTTTCCCTGTGCCTAAATTAAAAACTTCATATTTTTTTGAATGATTTTTATTTAATATTCTATTAAGTGCCTGAACGTGTGCCTTAGCAAGATCAACTACATGGATATAATCGCGAACACAAGTTCCATCTCGAGTAGGGTAGTCATCTCCAAATACACTTAATTTTTTGTAAACACCAGAGGCAGTTTGAGTAATAAATGGAATTAGATTTTGTGGTGCTCCGGATATTAATTCACCAATTTCATTCGAGCAATGATTCCCAACTGGGTTAAAATATCTCAAAGAAATAACTTTTAAAAAATCATTTGCACTTGAAGCATCAATTAAAATTTCCTCCCCAAATTGTTTCGTTTTTCCGTAGGGGGATTCAGCTCTTTTGATTGGAGCTAGCTCATCAATTGGTAATTTATCAGCCTGTCCGTAAACTGTGCATGATGAACTAAAAATAAATGGAAAATCATTTTCCTTTTTTTCTATTTCTTTAATGACATTGATTAATGAACCTAAATTATTTTCATAATATTCTAAAGGTTTCAACACACTCTCTCCAACAGCCTTATAAGCTGCAAAGTGAATAACACCTGAAATTTCAGGATGGACCTTAAATAATTTACTTACCTGATTTTTATCTTGTAGGTTAATCTCAATAAAAGGTATGGTTTTACCAGTGATTTTTTTTAAACCATCCAATACACTCAAAGAGGAATTTGAGAGGTCATCTACAATAACTACCTCAAAACCCTCTTGGATTAGTTCCACGCAGGTGTGTGAACCAATGTATCCTAGCCCTCCTGTAACTAATATTTTTAAATTCGAGATTGTTTAAAATTTTTGATTGAAAACAAATTTAAAATTTTTTTACAGATGGAATAGTAATGTTTTGCAGATTGAGACTTTTGAATTTTTAATTAATTTAAGGACTGTCCTCCTTTCTCTCCCGTTCGAATTCTATATGCTTGATCAATGGGAGAAACAAAAATTTTTCCATCTCCAACTTGATCAGTTGCAGCTGATTTCAATATGGCGGCTATTGTATTTTCAACAAATTCATCATTCACAACAATAGAAAGATAACGTCTTTGGATTTCTGAAGTGCTATAAGTAATTCCCCTGTAGACATGTCCTTCCTTCTCATTTCCAAC
>NZOY01000082.1 GCA_002695445.1 Flavobacteriaceae bacterium | reverse complement strand
ATTAGAAACTATTCGTATGAAAATTGATCAAACTGGACTTTTAAAACAAAACGAAAAAATTCAACTTAAAAATGCTACTCGAGATATTTCAAGTATAATTAATTCTTACAATAATATGATTGATGAACTTGAAAAAAGTGCTGAACTTTTAGCTAGGACACAGAGAGAGCAAGCTTGGCAAGAAATGGCAAAACAAGTAGCTCACGAGATAAAAAACCCTTTAACACCAATGCGACTTACTGTTCAAAATTTTCAAAGAAAATTTTCAGTAAAAGATGATTACGATAAAGGAAAAGTAGCTGAATTCTCAGAAATGTTGTTGGAGCAAATTGATACTATGAGCGAAGTAGCTAATGCATTCTCAGATTTTGCGACACTTCCTACTCCAAAGCTAGTAGAGTCTGATTTAGTAAAAATCACCAGACGATCTTTGGAAATTTTTGATGGAATTGATGTGAAATTTAATAGTTCACATAAAGAAATCTATTTGCAATTGGACCGCACCCAATGGATTAGAGTAATTACTAATTTAATTCAAAATGGCATTCAAGCCTCAAAGCAAGGAAGGGTTCCCAAAATTGAAGTGACCATAATAAAAGAGGTTAAATCTGTCAAAATAAAATTCATTGATAATGGTAAAGGTATTCCTGAATCAATTCAGTCTAAAGTTTTTGAGCCTAAATTCACTACTAAAACTAAGGGAATGGGTTTAGGTTTAGGAATTGTAAAAAATATTGTTAATTCTCACAATGGATCAATCAAATATGAAACTGGTAAAAAAGGGACGATTTTTATAATTACTCTTTCTTTATTAAATCAACCCCATCACTAATTTCTGACACTACCTTAAAGAAAGCTTCCTCAAGATTAATCTTTCTTAAGATAATTGGTTTATGAAATTTAAAAGACATTTTGACTCCCAATGGAATTGGAAAATAATGATGTTTACCAAGTAGTCAAGAATTATTGATGCTTATTAGAAGAATAGTTGCGTTTTGCATATTTTCGAAAAGTGTTATAATGCCTTTTTATAAAAATTGATTTAATTGCAAAACTCATTATAAGCCCCTATCAAATTCTCAGATATTATTTCTGCAGATCTGCCCTCTATATGGTGGCGTTCTATCATATGAACCAATTCTCCATCTTTAAATAATGCTAAACTTGGAGAAGAGGGTGGGAATGGTATCATTTTTGCGCGAGCAGCGTCAGTAGCATCTTTATCTACTCCTGCAAAAACGGTATATAAATTATCTGGAGTTTTTTCATTTTTAAGGGACAACCTAACTGCAGGACGTGCATTAGCTGCTGCACAGCCACAAACTGAGTTCACAACTATCAAAGTCGTACCAGGTTTAGATAAGCCATTATCAACAGCATCAGGAGATAATAGTTCTTGAAACCCAATGTTAATCAACTCGTCTTTCATGGGTTTTACAATTTCAGCTGGGTACATAATTTTTTTTTACAAAGATAAAAACTTGTTTTTTAAAAGAATGAGCCAATCAATTTTTTATTGACATTTGTATCTTTATATTTTAAAAAATTATAGATGATTAAGTGGCTCGCTGCAATTTTAGGTTATTCATTTTTAAGATTCCCTGGTGCAATTCTAGGGTTTTTTATTGGTAGCTTTATTGAGCTTCTTTCAAAAGGTTCAATTAATATAAGAACAAATTCATACTCAATTAAACCTGAAAAATTTGAGCTCAATTTATTAGCGCTATCAGCAATGATTATTAAAGCTGACGGTAAAATCGAACAAAAAGAATTGAGTTTTGTAAGAAATTTTTTCATAGCTCAGTATGGTAAAGATAGAGCTGATTCAATTTTCAAAACCTTTAATATAGAGGTAAAAAAAGAAGTTCAACATATGAATGAAATTACCTCAGTTTTTATACAACATACTCGTTACGAGACTCGCCTTCAAATACTTCATTTTTTATTTGGCATTGCAAACTCTGATGGAAGTATTTCTAATTCAGAATTACAAAAGCTTTCTCAAATAGCATCGGGTTTACGTTTGCATTCACCAGATTTTGAGAGTATTAAAGCGATGTTTATTAAGAACAAAGACAATGCCTATAAAATTCTCGAGGTTGAATCTAACGCAAGCAAAGACGAAATCAAAACTGCCTATCGGAATATGGTAAAAAAATATCATCCAGACCGGCTCAGGGGTCAGGATCCTGCAATGATTAAGGGGGCAGAAGAAAAATTTAGAGAAGTTCAAAAGGCATACGAGACATTAATGAATAAATAACAAAGAATGGAAAATTTTTGGTTTTATTTTAAGCTAGGCTTTTACCATGTATTGGACCCCGGTGGTTTAGATCATTTTTATTTTTTAATTGCACTAACCCTTCCTTTCATGTTTAATCAATGGAGAAGGCTCCTTGTTTGGATAACTATTTTCACAATTGGTCACACAATATCTTTATTGACAAGTCATTTCAAATTGATTTTATTTGATGGAAAATGGGTAGAGTTTTTGATTCCAATAACAATTGGGATTACCTGTGTATCTGTATTATTTAAAGAAAAAAAAATAAGTATTAAGTCAATCTGGATAAGCTTAATTACATTATTTTTTGGAATAATTCATGGGTTCGGTTTCGGAAGATATTTCAGGATGATTTCCATAAACGATGACAGTGCTGTTCTATCCCTATTAAAGTTTGCAGTTGGTGTTGAGGCTGCTCAAATAATTATTGTGTTATCGATGCTATTAATCAATTTTTTTGCTATTGTTATACTTGGTTTTAAAACCCAAAAATGGGAATTGATTGTTGCGGCAATGGTTTTATCTCAATCTTTTTCAATGGCATTTGAAAACTGGCCATTATAATCTATAATTAATTCATTAGCTGAATTAAAATAAATTATATTCGCAATATATGTCAAGTGAAAAGCAAAAAAGATACGATTTGTCCTATCTAAAAATGGCAAGCACTTGGGGAGAGCTGTCACATTGTCATCGAAAAAAGGTTGGTGCGCTTATAGTAAAGGATAGAATGATTATATCTGATGGATATAATGGTACTCCTTCAGGATTTGAAAATGCCTGTGAGGATGAAGATAACTATACAAAATGGTACGTCCTTCATGCAGAGGCCAATGCAATTTTGAAAGTTGCAGCCTCTACTCAGTCATGCGTTGGAGCTACTCTATATCTTACACTTTCACCATGTAGGGAGTGTAGTAAGCTAATTCACCAGGCTGGAATTATAAGGGTAGTATATTCTAAGGCTTATAAAGATGATTCTGGTTTGATATTTCTAAAAAAAGCTGGCGTAATGTTGACTCATATGAAAATTAAATAATTCAAGAGTTAATGAAAAAATTAATAGCTTAATGAAAAATAACTTTATTCTTTTTTCAATAATTGGCCTATCTATTTTGATTGGTTATTTTTTGGGTAATGAAAATGAATTTCATTATCGAGAAATAGGTGGTAATGAAAAGATTAATAGAGTAGAACGTCTTCTAAATTATATTGAAAATGATTATGTAGAGAGAATAAATACAGATAGCTTAGTTGGAATTGTAATTGAAGATATAGTTAATAAACTTGACCCTCATTCAGTTTATATACCGTCTTTCGATAGACAATTGATTGTTGAAAATATGCAAGGAAAATTTTACGGAATTGGCGTTAGTTTTTTTTTGGTAAGAGATACAGTTACTGTAATTAGAGTTATAAAAGATGGCCCAAGCGAGAAAGCTGGTTTGTTAGCTGGTGACCGAATCTTAATAGCCAATCAAGATACATTATATCAAAAAAAATATTCTGCTGANAAAATAATGAGTGTTNTAAAAGGAAAGCCTGGGACTGATGTTAAATTAAAATTATACAGAAAGTCTGAAGACCTAATTATTGATGTTGACTTAAAGCGAGGTAAAGTTCCTTTAAAAAGTGTAGAATCCTCATATATGCTAAATGACTCTATTGGTTATTTAAAAATCAACCGTTTTTCGCAAACAACATTTAACGAATTTGANTNAGCCTTAAAAAAACTACTAAGTGAAGGAATGCATAAAATGATTTTGGATTTAAGAGACAATCCCGGAGGCTATCTCCATTCAGCAAAACAAATATCAAATACTTTTTTAAGTAAAGGNCAAACAATAGTAATAACAAAAACAAATACAGGTGAACAAGAAAAATCTGTTGCAAAAGGTGATGGGATATTTCAAAAAGGACATATCATCATTTTAGTTAACGAACAATCTGCATCTGCCAGTGAGATTGTAGCTGGTGCTATTCAAGACAATGACAGAGGGTGGATAATAGGTAGAAGAACTTTTGGAAAAGGCTTAGTTCAAAAGCAAATGCCTCTGGGAGGAGGAGATGCTGTAAGACTAACAATTGCAGAGTATTTTACACCTTCAGGCAGATCTATTCAAAAACCATATTCAAATAATAGAAATGAATATTATGATGATTTAAATAATCGTTTCGAGAACGGAGAAATGGCTGATCAAACCAAAATCCCAATTATAGATAGTCTAAGTTATAAAACACCAAAGGGAAGAATAGTTTATGGGGGTGGAGGAATTATACCAGATGAGTATGTATCAAACAAAAATACAAAAGAAGAACAGTGGAATGATTTAATTTTAAATTCACCTTTGATTAGTAATTTTATTTTTGATCAACTAGATCTAAACAGAAAAGCCTTTTCTTTATTAAAAGAGGGGGAGTTGCTAAAAAATTTGAACCCGGCATTAATCCCATCATATGAAGAATTTTATGAATATTGCAAAACAAAAGGAGTAGAATTCAAAAATGGAGAAAAAGAGACACTTAAGGCTCTGAGAGCAAATTTGGCACTACAATTGTTTGGAGAAAATACCTTCAATCAAATAATAAATCAAGGCGATATTTTTATTGAAAAAGCAATTAAAACACTAGATACTCTCTAATTTTTTTTACTCTTTGTAATAACTAAAATCTTCTTTGATATTTCTAATATTATAAGAAGTAAAAAAGCACACGAAGATGCAATAATTCCAATTAATGCAATTAAACTTTTGCCCTCTAGAGGACTTTGCCAATTGAGCTGAAATAGATTGAATAATATCATTCCTAAAGAAAGAAACATCAAAATTCTTGTAATTACTTTCATTTATTTAAATAAATTTTAAAAGTCTTGGACACAAAATTAATAAACTAAATCTATTATGCAGTTAATGAAAATTTTTATGGATTTTATAAAAAATCTCAAAATTGATTAAACAAATTTTATTGTGTATTTAAAAAATCATCCTAATTTAATTGATATTTATTTTTTGTCAACAACATCTTCTAAATTAGATTTAATCTTTAAAAAGTATTTTTCAATAAAATGTTTCAAATAAATAAAACTTTAATCTCAGAGGAATTGATTTCAAAATACTTTAAATGCAACCTGTCAGCCTGCCAAGGTGCTTGCTGTGTTGAAGGTGAAGCAGGAGCTCCACTCGAAGAGGATGAAATAAAAATGCTGGAAGATGATTTTAATGCCATTAGACCATTTCTAAGCACTAAGGGATTAAAGGCTATTGAGGACCAAGGCAAACATGTTAAAAGAAAAAGTGGAGAATTGGAAACTCCATTAGTAAATAACAAAGAATGTGCTTATGTTGTTTTTAANCCTAATGGAACAACACAATGTGGTATTGAAAATGCTTATAAGTCGAAAAAAATAAATTGGAAAAAACCTATTTCCTGTCATTTATATCCTGTCCGTGTCACGAACTATTCAGAGTTTAGTGCTGTAAATTACCACAAGTGGGAAATCTGTAATCCAGCTTGTAACCTTGGGGATGAATTAAAGGTTCCTGTTTACGAATTTGTCAAAGAGGCCTTAATTAGAAAATTCGGAAAGAAGTGGTATGACAAATTAGAATCTATTGCAAAAAAGAAGAATTCTTGAATTGACTTAGATTACAAGGTTAAAAAGTTTTTTATTTTATAATCAATTGATAATTAGAATTTTATATAGATTGAATTTTAGTTAAAAAAAAAATNAAAAAAAATTTTGTTAAAAACTCGACCCGTTTGTGGAAAAGTAAGTCTTTCATATCTGATAACAATTTAGAATCTTTGTGGTCTGTAATATCAATCNTAAAACAAAAATAAAATGCCGGCAATTGAACCTATCCTCGAAGAAAATAAAAACAGATTTGTAATTTTCCCAATTCAACACCACGACATCTGGGAATGGTATAAGAAAATGGAGGCGAGTTTTTGGACNGCAGAAGAAATTGATTTACACCAAGATNTAAATGATTGGAANACCAAATTAAANGACGACGAGAAATATTTNATTAANCATATTTTAGCTTTTTTTGCGGCATCAGATGGAATAGTAAATGAAAANCTAGCAGAAAATTTTGTGAATGAGGTTCAATATTCGGAAGCTAAATTCTTCTATGGTTTTCAAATAATGATGGAAAATATTCATTCTGAAACCTACTCATTACTAATTGATACTTATGTAAAAGATGAAACAGAAAAGACAAAACTTTTTCAAGCAATTGAGGTATTTCCTGCAATAAAGAAAAAAGCCGATTGGGCTTTAAGATGGATTGAGTCTGATTCTTTCGCAGAAAGACTCATTGCCTTTGCCGCTGTTGAAGGTATCTTTTTCTCTGGGGCATTTTGTTCAATTTTTTGGTTGAAAAAAAGGGGATTAATGCCTGGACTAACTTTCTCTAATGAACTTATTTCCAGAGACGAAGGGGTACATTGTGACTTTGCCGTACACCTACACAATAAACATTTGGTCAATAAAGTACCTAATGAAAGAATTGAAGAAATAATTTTAGATGCATTAAGAATTGAACGAGAGTTTGTAACAGAATCATTACCTGTAAGTTTGATAGGAATGAATGCAAAATTAATGACACAATATCTGGAATTTGTGACAGATCGCCTACTAGTTGAGTTAGGTTGTGAAAAGAAACACAATGTTTCTAATCCTTTTGATTTTATGGATATGATATCCCTCCAAGGTAAAACTAATTTCTTTGAAAAACGTGTATCTGAGTACCAAAAAGCAGGTGTGCTCAACAATGAAAAAGAAGAAACAGAATTTACCACGGATGCTGATTTCTAATAAACATATTTACTGCCCCTAAATTTTATAACCATTAAATTACTAATCCTGTATGGATGAGTTATTCTATAAATTTAATTTGAATGCCAATGTATGTAGTTAAAAGAGATGGTCGCAAAGAGCCGATAATGTTCGATAAAATTACTGCTCGCATAAGAAAGCTCAACTATGGGCTTAATGGATTGGTTGACCCTG
>NZOY01000081.1 GCA_002695445.1 Flavobacteriaceae bacterium | reverse complement strand
AAGGGTTGCATTTTACCGCAAGGACCGAATGTCTCTCTATTAATTGATGGCTATTTCATGGGGGATGGTAGCCCGTAGGGGAGTCGAACCCCTCTTTCCAGGATGAAAACCTGGCGTCCTAACCGATAGACGAACGGGCCAATATTTTGGGAGCCAAATTTACATTTAAAAAAATAATTATGCAACCAAAATTAATGTTACAATTACACGAAAAAGTATTGTGTTGAATCAATATGCCTTCGCAAATAAAACTCTTTGAGGGGAGGGTTTACCAGAGTAAACACAATACCCAGCTTTAATATTTTTAGAAAAAGGTATGCAACGAATTGTGGCTTTTGTTTCTTTTTTAATTGACTGTTCTGTCTCAGAAGTTCCATCCCAATGAGCAGAAATAAAACCTCCTTTTGATGATAATATAGATTTAAATTCATCGAAAGTTTCAACTGCTGTGATACGTTCCTCACGAAATGAATTTGCTCTATCAAAAAGGTTGTTTTGTATATCCTCTAGGATAATTTTAATATGATTAGTTATCTCTTTCATTGGAATAGATTTTTTCTCCAATGTATCTCTTCTTGCTAATTCAACTACATTATTTTCTAAATCCCTAGGGCCAATTGCAATTCTAATTGGGACACCTTTGAGCTCATAATCATTAAATTTGAATCCTGGCTTAAAGTTATCTCTATCATCATACTTAACTGAAATCCCAGCTGCAATAAGTTGTGAATAAATTTTATGAGCTACTTTTGAAATGGTTTTAAGCTCCTTATTTCCCTTATATATTGGTATAATAACAACTTGAATCGGAGCTAAATTTGGTGGTAATACTAGACCGTTATCGTCACCATGTGTCATAATTAAAGCTCCCATTAATCTGGAAGAAACACCCCATGAAGAAGCCCACACATGTTCTAATTCACCTGATCGTGTTGCAAATTTTACATCAAAAGCCTTTGAGAAGTTTTGACCCAAAAAATGGGAGGTTCCCGCTTGAAGAGCTTTCCCGTCTTGCATTAATGCCTCAATGCAATAAGTCTCCTCCGCCCCCGCAAAACGCTCAGATTCTGATTTTATACCCTTAATTACTGGCATAGCCATAAATTTTTCTGCAAAATCAGCATAAAGATCATTAATTAGTATTGTCTCCTTTATCGCCTCATCTTTTTCAGCATGAGCAGTATGGCCTTCCTGCCATAAAAATTCTGCTGTTCTCAAAAATAGTCGGGTTCTCATTTCCCACCTAACGACATTAGCCCACTGATTTATGAGAATAGGTAAATCTCGATAGGACTGAATCCAGTTCTTATATGTATTCCAGATAATAGCCTCACTAGTTGGACGAACAACTAATTCCTCCTCAAGCCTGGCCTGTGGATCAACAACTAACTTTGAGTTATTATCAGGATCAGTTTTAAGTCTATAATGAGTTACAACTGCACATTCTTTCGCAAAACCCTCTGCATTTTTCTCTTCAGCTTCAAACAAGCTTTTGGGAACAAATAATGGAAAATAAGCATTTTGGTGTCCAGTGGACTTGAACATTTTATCCAATTGACTCTGCATTTTTTCCCATATAGCGTATCCATATGGCTTAATTACCATACAACCTCTAACGGCAGAGTTTTCTGCCAAATCAGCCATGACCACAAGCTCATTATACCATTTTGAATAATCTTCAGATCTCTTTGTTAATTTTTTTCCCATTAAAAGTTTGGCACAGATTTTGTTTTAATTGTTAATAAACATAGTGATAAACAAAACTACTATTTTTGTTTGTGATTCACTACAAAATTGTCAAACATGAAAACATATTTTTATTTTATCAAATCACTTAGTTTTTTTAACATATCTTTTCTTTTGACAACTTTTTCGTGTTCAACTTTTCAGGGTGTATCTTATTATGATTCTGATGGAATTTATGGTGATTCTTATTTCAGTGAAACTAAAAAAAAACCATCCAAAAGTGGTAGAAAAAATATTTACTATAAAGATTACTTTGGTAACCTAGCAGATGATTATTCCTCATTAAATCAAAATCAAACCGAAACCTTTACTGACTCCGACAATTATACAAGTCAGAATAGCGGAAAAAAAGCGGTTAATTCTCATGCGCCATGGGGTGATAGACCTTCAAGTACCGAAATATATAATTTCAATTATAATCCTTGGGGGTTTTTTAATAACGGTTGGTTATTTAATAGGGGATATTTCAATTCTTTTTTTGATCCTTTTTGGGGAGGTTATTATGGTTTAGCTTACAGAAACTTTTATAATCCATGGGGGTTCGGTTTTTATTCGCCATTTTATGGATATGGTTTTCCATTAAATGTTTATGGCTTTCCATTTAGATCCAGATTTTTTTATGGTGGCTATCCCTTAAATAGTTATAACATGGGTTATTCCTATTCAGGTTTTTCCAGGGGTAATTATGTTAATTCAAGATCAAATACATCAAGGGGTGGAAGATCATCTCAAGCGGTATCAAATTATAATTATACTAATCAGAATCGAACTTATTCAAATAACAATATTCAAACTAGTGACTCAAAAAATAGACGTTATAATGTGGGAAGAAAATCTGATAATGGTAATAACAGCAATGATAATGTTTCTGCATCAAGATCTTCAAACCAGAGAACCACTTCCTCCAGAGGCTCCAATAATATTAACAATTACCCTAGAAGGTCATATGAAAACAGGAGTGGATCATCAAATAATTACGGAACCTCGAGATATTCAAATTATAGTAGCGGTAGATCCTATTCCTCATCACAAAGCTACAGNTCTGGATCNAGGTCTTCAAGCAGCAGTAGTAGAGGTAGTAGTTCAAGGGGNCGTTAATTTTTAATTAATAAAATGAAAAAGTACTTATCTAATAGCATNTTAGTGAGCCTATTTAGTNTTATAATCAATGCTCAATCAATTGANGATGCTNTNAGATATGCGCGACCTGAAATTTCAGGTACCCCCAGATATATTTCAATGGGTGGTGCATTCAATGCCTTGGGAGGAGATTTTTCTGCCATAAGCGTTAATCCAGCCGCTAGCGGAGTATTTGTAAATTCTGAGTTTAATGCAACCTTAAATTCAAATAACAATCAGATTAGTTCAAGTTATNTAGAAAACANAAANAGCATAGATTCTGAAAANAGTAATATAAATCAGTTTGGAGTGGTTCTTGTTTTAAGAAACATTAATGATGGAAATCTATCTAAATTGAGCTTTGCTTATAACTATCAGAGAACTCATGACTATGAAAATAAATACAGGGCAACTGGAACAAATGATAAAGTTGGACTAGATAATTATTTTCTTGCTTTTGCAAATGGTATACAGTTTGGACGGATTAAAACTTATGATAATGAAACGTTATCAGAATCATACGAATACCTTGGAAATAACTTTGGATTTCCATCTCAACAAGCCTTCCTGGGATATCAAGGTTACGTAATTGACCCATTTGATGAGATAGATTTAAACAACTTGTATCGTTCCAATAGTAATCCACAAAAACAAGCTGTTGATCACGACTTTTTTGTCTCCAACTCCGGATATAATAGTAAACATAGTTTTAATATTAGTGGTCAATTCAAAGAAAAATTATACCTTGGAATCAACCTCAATAGTCACTATACAGAATTTAAAAGAGTTGACAGGTTAACTGAATTCAATTATGGCTCAGGCTCCGATTTTATCTCAACCTTATTTGAAAATGATTTAAATAGCATTGGAAGCGGTTTCTCTTTTCAAATTGGGGCAATTTATAAATTAGAATACTTCAGAGTTGGCCTAAGTTATCAAAGTCCAGTTTGGTATAACCTTACCGACGAATTATTTCAGTACCTCGAAACTTCAAAAATAAATGGTATTGATATTGTTGATCCAAGAGTCATCAATATTTATGAATATAATCTGAAGACTCCTTCAATTTTATCAGTTGGTTTAGCTCGAATTTTTGGTTCAAAAGGCTTGATTACCCTTCAATATGATTACACGGATTTTACAAATTTAAAATTTAATGTTGGAGATGGGGACATAAACTTTATAAATCAAAATAATATAATTGAAAGGTCTTTAAAATCGGCAGGCACTTTAAAGCTAGGTGGAGAATATCGATTAAGCCAATTAAGTTTCCGTGCCGGTTATCATAACCAACAATCGATTAACAAAAAAATTAATGATAAAAACCAAGGTTTTTCTTTTGGCCTTGGGTATGATTTAGGAGGTAGTTTATTAAATTTAGGTATTTTAAATCAAAAAATTGAACGAGTAGAGTTAATGTATCAAGAGGGACTTAATCAGACCATAAATCTAAAAAACTTACAAACACAATTCTATATTGGTCTTACAATAAAATTATAATAATCAATTTAAATAGTTGTAAAGTAATTCGATACCCAATATTTATTCATAAATAATTATCTTTGCACAACTAATAAAGCTTATGAAATTAGAAAACTTACTCTCAAAACAATTTGATGAAATAGGTGACGATCACAGATCTCTCTCGCGGGAAACACCTCTTAGAGAAGATGCCTTCAAAATTAGTGATACAGAAAAAATAATTCTCATTGAAGAGAAGATGCATGAAATTTTAAATATCCTTGGAATGGATCTTTCAGACGACAGTTTAAAAGGAACACCAAGAAGAGTTGCAAAAATGTTTGTAAATGAAATTTTTAGTGGACTAAAACCTGAAAATAAACCTAAGTCATCTACTTTTGAAAACAAATACAAATATGGGGAGATGTTAGTAGAAAAAAACATCACACTCTACTCTACATGTGAACATCACTTACTGCCAATTTTTGGTAAAGCTCATTTAGCTTACATATCAAATGGAACTGTTGTTGGACTATCTAAAATGAATAGGATTGTTGATTATTTTTCAAGTCGCCCTCAGGTACAAGAGAGGCTAACTCTTCAAATTGTAGATGAATTAAAAAAAATTCTTCGAACTGAAAATGTTGCCTGTGTTATTGATGCAAAACATTTATGTGTAAACTCCAGGGGAATAAGGGATATTTCTAGCAGCACAGTGACTGCTGAATTTAGCGGTGTTTTTAAAAACAATGAAACCAAACGTGAATTTTTAGACTATATTAAACTTGAAACGGAGTTTTGATTAATCACTCTCTAGTAGTTTTAAATTCAATTAGTGGCAGAAAGGAGCCCTTCAAACCTATCAATCCGAACCGTGTTGGAATGTATGTTTGTGGACCTACTGTATATAGTAATGTCCACCTTGGAAACTGCCGTACCTTTATAACTTTCGATTTAATCTATCGATACCTTACGCATCTTGGCTATAAAGTACGATACGTAAGAAATATTACCGATGCAGGGCATCTTGAAAACGATGAAGATTCTGGTGAAGATCGTATTGCGAAGAAAGCCCGAATTGAAAAAATTGAACCAATGGAGGTTGTCCAACGCTATACAGTTGATTTTCATGAAATACTAAAAAAATTTAATACACTTTCACCCAGTATTGAACCTACTGCCACAGGGCATATTATTGAACAAATTGAATTAATAAAAAACATCATAAAAGAAGGTTTAGCATACGAGGTAAATGGATCTGTTTACTTTAATGTGTTAAAATATAATGAGACATATGATTACGGTAAGCTTAGTGGAAGAAAAATAGATGAACTAATCCACAACACTAGATCACTTGAAGGCCAAAGTGATAAAAAAAATCCGCAAGATTTTGCTTTGTGGAAAAAAGCTGGGCCCCAACATATCATGCGTTGGCCCTCACCATGGAGCGATGGTTTTCCAGGTTGGCATTTAGAGTGTACTGCAATGAGTACTAAATACTTAGGAGAGTTTTTTGATATTCATGGTGGAGGAATGGATTTGAAATTTCCCCACCATGAGTGTGAGATTGCTCAAGCTCAAGCGATAAATAAAAAAAATCCTGTCAAATACTGGCTTCACGCAAATATGCTGACATTAAATGGTAAAAAAATGTCAAAATCTACTGGAAATAACATACTTCCACTTGATATATTTACTGGTAAAAATGATAAATTTAGTAAGCCCTATAGTCCTCAAGTGATACGATTCTTCATGTTACAAGCCCACTATTCTTCAATTTTAGATATAAGCGAAGAAGCACTGGATGCATCTGAAAAGGGGTATAGAAAGTTAATTGAAGCATTAGATAATCTATCCAGATGTAAACCAGGCGTAGAGATTGGTGAATTCAATACTAATAAATGGCTTAAAAATTGCTATAAGGCTATGGATGACGATTTTAATAGTCCTCTGCTTATTGCCCAGCTTTTTGAAGCAGTAAAGTTTATTAACCTTGTAATTAATAAGCATCAACCAATTGAAAACAGTCAATTGAAAGTTTTAAATGATATGCTTCCGGTTTTCATTTATGACGTCCTAGGTATTGATGTTGTAAAAAAATCCAGTTCACGCACTGAAGAAAAACTGAATCAAACTATAAATTTACTTATAGAGTTAAGAGAGAAAGCCAGAAATAATAAGGAGTTTGAAACCTCTGACAAAATTAGAGACCAACTCGAAAAATATGGCATTTACCTTAATGACGGAAAAGGTATCACGAAATTTACATTTGATTAAGTGACGACGAAGATTCTTAAAAAAATTATAATTTTTCCATTTATATTTCTTATAAAGTTATATCAAAATCTTATTTCCCCACTTTTGGCTCCTTCATGTCGATTTACTCCTACTTGTTCTAATTATGCTTTGGAGTCCATTACAAAGCATGGTCCCTTAAAAGGAATCATTTTAACTATAAAACGTATCTCGAAGTGTCATCCTTGGGGAAAAAGTGGTTTTGACCCTGTTCCATAGTTATTTATAATTGATACAACATAATTTATATTACATTTAAACCAAAAGATCAAAAAATATCATGATAAACTTAAAAATTAATTGGGCGCCAAGTGAAAAACTCTTTGAAATAGGAGGTTTTGGTATTCATATCTATAGTTTAATGTTTATCATCGCTTTTTTATATGGTCTTCGCATTTATAAAAAAATATTTATCAAGGAAAATATAGACCAAAAATACTTGGAGCCTCTTTTTATCTTTATGGTTGTTTCTACTTTAATTGGGGCTAGATTAGGAGAGGTTTTTTTTTACAATTGGGATTATTTTAAAGACCATCCTTTAGAAATTTTACTACCTATAAAGGCGATTGATGGGGGTACTATGTTTTTTGGATTAATTTCAGGTTATGAATTCATAGGCTTTAGAGGCTTGGCAAGTCATGGGGCAACCCTTGGTATCATGATAGGCATTTATGCATACCAGAGAACTTATAAGTTTAAACCATTACTATGGATACTTGACCGTTTGACCATTCCTGTTGCTATTGGTGGTTTTCTTGTACGTACTGGAAATTTTTTTAACTCAGAAATTGTGGGAAAATACACTGGCTCTAACTTTGGTGTTGTTTTTCAAAATCGTGGAGAAACACTTCCTCGATATCCTGCTCAAATGTACGAGGCCTTTGGTTATTTAATACTATTCTTCTTACTAAGAAAACTTTACAATACAAATTTAAGAGATCATAAAGGCTTCCTACTAGGAATATTCTTTATTGGATTATTTACTATTCGGTTTTTTGTAGAGTTTATAAAAGAGAGCCAAGGTGGTTTTGAAAGTGTGATGCCAATGTTTTCAACTGGTCAGTGGTTGAGTATTCCATTTATTATACTTGGGCTAGGTCTTCTTATAGTATCATTAAGGAAAAAAAGAGCTTAACAAAATAGTCATGAAAGATTGGGAACTTGAAAAACTAAAATACCCTATTGGAAAATTTGAGTGGGAACCTAAAATGTCAAAAAAAAGGTTCGAATTCCACAAAAAAAAAATTACTGATTACCCAAACATACTAGAAGAGGAGATTAAAGATTATACCATTGCTGATTTAAAAAAGACATACCGACCAGGTGGTTGGCAAGTTGCTCAAATCATCCATCATCTTGCTGATAGTCATACCCATAATTATATCCGATTCAAACAAGCGCTTTTAGTTAATACTCCCACAATTATGGATTATAAGCCAGCAGATTGGGCATCTACTGCAGACGCTACTTTTAAAGATATAAGTGGTAGCTTGCAAATGATTAAGGGTATTCACAATCGATGGTCAATACTTTTAAATAGTATCGAACTAGAGAACTTAGATAGGAGCTACTTTCACCCAAATAGAGAGAAAAAGTATCCCCTACATGTAGTACTAGCACTATACTCATGGCATGGTGACCACCACCTTGAACATATTAAAAGTGCCTTTAAAAGTGAATATTTTCAATAGGAACCAAGTCAACTCTTTTTTAAAAACTAGAGTCCATTTCCCTCGTCAGTAACTATTTTTCCTCTATGAGTGTCGTACATCACAGGTGTTGCAATGAAAACAGAGGAATAGGTTCCAACAATTACTCCTACAATTAATGCAAACATAAAGCCCCTAATTGATTCTCCACCAAAAATAAAAATTGCAAGGAGAACAATTAGTGTGGTTAGAGATGTATTCAAAGTTCTACTCAGAGTGCTATTCAAAGCAGCATTTACTGTTTTATTAAATTTCCATTTAGTATGTTCTCCTGCAAATTCTCTTATTCGATCAAAAACAACTACAGTATCATTCAATGAATAACCAATAACTGTAAGTATAGCTGCAATAAATGCCTGATTGATTTCCATACTAAAAGGCATAAACTTATAGGTTAATGAGAAAACTCCCAAAACAATAAGGACATCGTGAAATACCGCTGCAACAGCACCAAGAGAAAACTGCCATCTTCTAAACCTCAACAAAATATAAAGAAAAACTACAATGAGTGATCCAATTACAGCAAGAAAAGAATTTTTCTTAATATCATC
>NZOY01000080.1 GCA_002695445.1 Flavobacteriaceae bacterium | reverse complement strand
TGATATCTGAGGCTTAATCTCAACCTCATCCTCAGGAATAACTTTGCCAGTCTCTACTATTCTATTTTCAATAGATAAAATTTGGGGAGTTTTAGTTTCATATTCAACTAATGATTTGGCATTAGTTCTGATAAAGTATCCAATTGCAAATACCATCCCAAAAAATAAGATTACAAATGCTGTATTTTTTAAAATTTTCATAATAGGTTTTATTAATTATTCTTCTCTAAGTGCATCTATTGGTTTTATACTTATTGCTCTTTGTGCAGGAATCAACCCAATTAGTGTTCCCATAACAGTCATGATCAATAACGCTCCCAAGACTAATTGAGTTGGAACGGTTGGATTGGTATATGGAAAATCAGTTAAGTCTTGAGTAAAAAAATTGATAGTGGCCAAAGCAACTGCACCTAAAATTATCCCTAAAATTCCTGCAATCAATGTCAAAAAAACAGATTCTAAAACAATCTGAATCCTTACCTCCCCTGGAGTAGCTCCTAGAGCTCGCCTTACTCCCAATTCATTAGTTCTTTCCTTTACAGATATTAAAAGTATGTTACCTATGCCGATCACCCCTGCAAAAATAGTTGCCATTCCAACTACTAAAGACAAAAAAGTCATTCCATCAGCAAATCCTTTTATACGATTAAAAACTTCTCCTAAATTAAATGAACCAAAAGCTCTTTGATCATCAGGTGATACTTTATGAATTTTCTTAAGTACATTTTTGACCTTTTTTTCTACTGCAATTACATCAGCATTATCGTAAGCAGCAATAACAAACCAGTTGACTAAGTCTCCTGTATTATATAGGTTTCTGAAAGTGTCAAAAGGAATAAAGATATCCCCATCGGTTTCAAAACCTCCACCTGGGTTAAATTTATGAACCCCAATCACTTGGAAATAAACATTGTCAATTCTAATGAATTTACCAACAGGATTATCTTCCTCTTGAAATAATTCTTTTTGTGTCCTCTCNCCAATCACACATACTTTACGTTTATTGNTTATATCTGCGTTATTAAAAAACCTACCCCCTTTATAAATTTTCTTTGTGGAAATTTTACTGTATTCAGGATAGTCTCCATAGATATTATAAGTTCTCAAAACATCACGATAAACAACGCTAGCTGCTGGACCAAGATTACTCCTCATGCCACGAGCATTTCTTGGAGCAATATATTGAATCTCCGGAACTTGTTCTTTTAGGGCTGAAGCGTTTTGAATGGTTAACCGTGGTGATCTACCAATTTTGAATCCACCATAGGGTATACTTGTACTCTGAGGCCACACAAACATCGAATTCATTGCCATATCTTGAAATTCACGGTTAAATCCGTTGTCCAATCCTTTTGCAGAACCAGATAGGGTGATATAAATAAATATCCCCCAAAGTACNCCAATTACAGTAACAACTGTTCGAGTTTTATTCTTAGCAATAGAGCCAAAAATTTCTTGCCATGTGTCATGGTCAAATATAGTTTTTAAACTATTCATCCCTAATTGCAATAATTGGTTTTATTCTTGATGCTCTTGTAGCGGGAATGTATCCAGCTATAGCTCCAAAGAAAATNAGTAAAAGAGTCGCGATTAATGAGGTTTGAGTATCTACATAAGGATTTAATATGAAATATTTTTCCAACTGATTATCCAACCTACTGAGCATAAAAATTCCAAAGAGTAAGCCAAAAATCCCTGATAATGTAGTAATAAAAATTGATTCCTGTAAAATCATTAACACAACGCTTAGAGGAGTAGCTCCAATAGCTTTCCTAATACCCAATTCCTTAGTTCTTTCCTTAACTACAAAAACCATNATATTGGAAATTCCTATTATACCTGCTATAAGTGTTCCAATACCCACNAAGGCGACAATAATTTGAAGTGTGGAGGCAAATCGCTGATTTTGTCTTACTGTTTCTGTAGTATTTCTTATATATAATCCGCTCTTATCAGATGGGTCTATAGCTTTTTTACTTTTAAAAAAATCAGTTAGCTCTTTTTCAAAGGCTANAGCACCAATATAGCCCAACTCTTGTTTAAAACTTACAATTATCTGATCAATTTTATCATTATTTTTTTCCATTAATTGCCTNGTTGTATAGGGTAAATATACTAGTCGTTCCTCTCTATCTCCACTTTTATCCTGAAAAACACCAACTACCTTATAGGCGCTTTCACCCATTTCTATGTACTTTCCTAAAGGNTCCTCCTTTTCGAATAAGTCTTGAGCGACTAGCCTCCCAATTGANATATTTTTNGTNCTTTCNTCTATATCTTTTTGATTNATAAACCGTCCTTTCATTATAATCGTTTTCTCTATATCGAGATGACAAGGCGCTATAGCACGAGTATTATAACTATTTGATTTACCTCTATAACCAAGNGTTTCCCTTCTATTTATTCTCGGGGTAATATTTTCTAAAAAAAAAGTAAATTTTTCNTTAATATCAATTAAATCACTATTTTCAAATTCAATTCTTCTATTTTCTTTAAATCCTCGGTAGGCTTTTGAGGTTACCCCTGGATATAGCCAAAGGGTATTGGTAGCATCATCAAGAAAAAATTGTTTAAAACTATTTTTTAATCCGTTGCCAAATCCAAACAGAATAATGAAAATAAAAATTCCTAAGGCAACAGTAAAACCTGATAAAATGGTTCTAAGNTTATTCTTTCGAATAGTTTCAAATATTTCCTTCCATTGGTCTCTGCTAAACATAATCCTCTAATAAAATTTGATCTATTTTTTTATCATCAACAATTACCCCATCTTTAAGGGTAATGATTCTTTTACACATCTTAGCAATCTCAATTTCATGGGTTACAACTAATATGGTTTTCCCTTCACTATTGATTTTTTGAAGGAGGCTCATTATCTCATTAGAAGTGATGGAATCCAACGCACCCGTTGGCTCATCAGCAAGAAGTACTTTTGGTTCAGATACCATTGCCCTAGCAATAGCTACTCGTTGCTTTTGTCCTCCAGAAAGTTCACTAGGCAAATGCTTAGCCCAATTTTTTAAGCCAACTTTTTCTAGGTACTCTAATGCTTTTTGTTGCCTTAACTTTCTTCCTAAGCCTTGATAATAAAGAGGTAATGCNACATTTTCAAGGGCATTTTTATAATTTATTAAATTAAAAGATTGGAAAACAAAACCAAGAAAACGGTTGCGGTAATTCGCAGCAATTGTCTCNGTCAAGTCTTNTATTAANACATTATCGAGCTTATACTTTCCNTTATCAGCAATGTCAAGCATTCCAAGAATATTTAGCAATGTTGACTTGCCTGACCCNGAAGAACCCATTATTGCAATCAATTCTCCTTCCTCAATCTCTAAATCAATTCCCTTCAAAACATGCAAAGAACTAGAACCCATTTTATANGACTTNTGAAGGTTACTAATTTGAATCATCGNAAGATTTTTTTAATATGGTGTTACTNCAATAAAATTAAGTAACAANTTATTTATAATTTACCTCTATNTATTTCTTGAGAATTTTAAAAATTCGATAACCTACAAAAGCAACCAGTATGTAAGGTATTGCCATCAAATAAATAATTCCATTATTTATTCCTTTTGCAGTTTCTTGTGCATCTGCAGACTCTAGAACTGCTCTACACATAGAGCACTGGGCTGAGGCCTCTCCCAAAAAAAATAAACTAATCAATAAAAATAAAATGATTCTCATAAAGTTAATAATATGGAGATATCATCAAATAAACAATTACTCCAGTTATCGCTATATAAAGCCAAATGGGGAATGTAATCACAGCAATTTTTTTATGATCTGCAAACCTTTTTGAAATAGCCCGTACGTATGTCACAAGGACCATTGGAATGATTCCAATGGAAAGTACAATATGAGAAATCAAAATAAAAAAGTAAAAGTACCTTATCATTCCCTGACCACCATAGGGAGTCGAGTCAGATGTCATATGGTATGCAACATACATGGCTAGGAATACAAGGGATAAACCAATAGCAATTTTCATAAGCGTCTCATGAAGTTTAATTTTTTTATTTCTTATGGCAACATAAGCGATAATTAAGATTACTGCAGTTAATCCATTAATGGTAGCATAAATAGGAGGTAAAAAATCAAGCGGGGCAACATTTGGAATTCTAACTGAAAAAAGTACTGCCACCAAAACAGGAACGACAACTGATACTAGGGTAATTAGTTTATTATACTTTAAGTTCTGATTACTTGTGCTATTTGCTTTCATTTGTAAATAATTATTCTTTTAACAGCAACTCAATGTCATCTAATAACATTTCTACTCCTTGTATATTTTTATTTTCTACATCAATTCCAGAATAATATACGATTGGATTTCCAAAACGATCCACTCTTGATCTGATGTAACCCTTTTTATCAATCAAAGCAAAATAACCTTGATGTTCAAACCCACCAGCTGCTGCAGGATTTAAACCTGCAAATATATTAAATCCAGAATTTGCTAGTTCATAAACTTTAGCTTTATTTTCAGTAAGTAAATGCCAATTTTGCGATTTTACTTCATACTTTTCAGCGTACTCTTTTAAAACTTTTGGTGTATCATGAACTGGATCAATTGAAAAGGAAGCAATTCCAAAATCCTTTCTTTTCGAAAATTTTTTATCTAAAATCTTCATGTTTTTTTTCATGATAGGGCAAATAGTTGGACAACGACTAAAAAAAAACTCTACTACATAAACTTTACCTAAATAATCTTCATTACCAATTAAAAGGCTGTCTTGATTATACATTAAAAAATCAGGAACTCGTTTTGCTTCTCCATTTAGTTTTATATATGATAGGGGTTTAGCAGGTGTTGATCGGTTGTCCTGAATTGTTGAATCATTTGCTAATCGATTAAAAATTTTTGGAATAAAGATTAGACCAAAGAAAATTATGATAATAACTAGTCCAGTATATTTGTAACTTTTATTCATCCTTGTACTTATTGTACTTTTTTAAAGCTCGGCGGTATTCTGCTAGAATTACTTTAACATCATCTACCATCTTATTATTTATTTCGGCAACTGATTGAGAGTTAAAACCATATAAGGTGCCAAAATCTTTGTCATCGTCTCGGCCTCTAAGATTTAATTCTTTATCAATAATGAAAACATAAGGGGAACTTTTTCCTTCAGAAAGATTTAAATTGGTTCCCAAACTGTCAAATAGATCTTGTATCTCTTCTAGGGAGGAAAAAATAAATCGCCACTTACTTAAATCCGTTCCGACACCTTCCTGAAGTTCTTTTTTTAAAATATTAACTTGATTTTGTTGATCATTTTCAAGAACCATCACAAACTGAAAATCTTTGAATTGATAAAATCTCTTATAAATCTTTTGATTNAGATTTAAGGCATCCCCNNTTTTTTTGANAAGATCTTGACCCCAAAAACCTAAAATCGAAATTTGATTTTCAAATTGAATCGGTNTNCCAGAAAGTGTTTCCCANTTCTTAATTTCATTGACTCCNNNTNTTAATACAGGAAGAAGAGCAAAATTATTTTTGCCAGAAGCAAAAAATAGATAAATAACAATNGGAAAGATGAATAGAATACTCAGTACAAAATATTTTTTTGTTTTTTGACTCATTAAAATTCCTTTATCAATTAAAGAATNATATTAGAAGTTCCAACTTTGAAAACCAGAATTCATTACGTCAAAAATATAATCTGCCTCTAATACNAATATGAATATAAGGTATGGGATCAATATAATTAAAGGTAATACAATGGACCCTTGAAGGCTTCCCGTTTCGTCTCTTATATGCATAAAATCCCAAGCAATGTAATATGCTTTAACCAAGGTTAAAATAATAAATATCCAATTTAACAATTTCATATTCAAGAAATACGAAAGAAGAAACTCAGGTTTCAAAATACCCAAAACCACCTCAATGGTGGTCACAATTGATAAAAAAATTAAAACTCCCCATATTTTTTGGACGTTAGACTTGAATTTCAATAGTCCTCTAAAAATAGCTAGTTTGTGTAAGTTATCGGCCATAAGCAAAATTTTAAATGATTAAACTAGATAGAAAAATGTGAATACAAATACCCAAACTAAATCGACAAAATGCCAATATAAACCTACTTTCTCTACCATTTCATAGTGCCCTCTTCTTTCATATGTGCCAATCAAAACATTAAAAAATATAATCAAATTGATAACAACTCCTGAAAAAACGTGAAATCCATGAAACCCTGTTATAAAGAAAAAGAAATCAGCAAATAAACGATTTCCATATTCGTTATGAATTAAGTTTGCACCTTCGACAACATTAACAGCATTTTCAACTTTATCTAAAGAATTATTTCGTGAGAGAATAATTTTATGTCCATTTGTGTCAAGCTTTTCACTTCTAACTAATAGTTTTTTATTAGCCTTAAAACCTTGTATGACTTCATTAACAGAGTAAGAAGGTAATGATCCCTCATTTTTATACCACACTCCATTACTTTCTTTATGGGTACTTCTCTCTGTTGGGATTGAAATAGCAAAATCACCAATAGCTACTCTGTTACCAGTGTCCGCATTAACAAATTGCAAAATTTGACCTCCTTTAGTTTCAAGGGCACCATACTCTCCTTTTATAAAATTTTTCCATTCCCAAGCCTGAGAACCTACAAAAATTGCACCACCTATAATTGTTAAAAGCATGTAAAAAGTTACTTTAGATTTATTCATATGATGCCCTGCATCAACAGCTAAAACCATGGTTACAGAGGAAAAAATCAGTATGAATGTCATTAAAGCTACATAATACATTGGAGCATCTACACCGTGTAAAAAAGGAAAGTGAGTAAAAACTTCGTCGGCAATCGGCCAAGTGTCAATATTTTTGAATCTTGAAAAACCATATGAAACTAAAAAACCTGAGAAAGTCAATGCATCTGAAACTATGAAAAACCACATCATTAATTTTCCATAACTAGCATTGAGAGGTTTTCTACCTCCTGACCAAAGATTTGATTCTTTTTCAGCCGCAGTCAATTCCATAAAGTTCAAATCAAATTAGTTAGTACAAATTTATATATATTTTATTTGTACAGCATAACAAATAGATACAAATAAATCCATAAAATACCCAAAAAATGCCAGTACAAATGTGCCAATTCAAAACCCAAAGTTTTTAGACCAGAATAACTTCCTTTTTGTAATTGATAAAAAACTACTAATAATACTATTAGTCCAGAAAAAAGGTGGGCCAAGTGTAATAAAACTAGGACATATAAAAAGGATGTAGTTATTGAACTTTCTGCTCCAGTAAAATAATATCCCTGATTAATAATATCTCCAAAACCTTTAAATTGAAAATAAACAAATAGCAAGCCGAGAACAAAGGTAAAAAAGGTTAACAGTTCAGTTTTTCTAATTTTTTTTTTAATTAATAGTTTTTTGGCTGAATAAAATGTTGCACTGCTTAGAATAATTAAAAAGGTGCTGATTGTAAATGCATTAGGAATTTGAAATTTATCTAACCAATCAGCTCTTGAACTACTTACGACATAAGCGCTGGTTAATCCCGCAAAGGTCATTGATATACTAATCATTCCAACCCAAAGCATCATTTTTTTTGCTCTTACTTGTTTTGTTTCTAATTCATCCATAGCTACTAAATCCATTTATCAAAAACATATATTAGTTGAAGAAAACTTATATATACAATACTTGCATACATCAGATTCCTTGCGGCTTTTTTTGTTTTTTGTTGCATCAATTTGAGTGCAAAATAGAGAAAACACCCCCCAATTGTAAGTAAAGCGAAAGCAGCATGTGTAGACAAGTTTAAATCTCCTGAGTATTTAGTGTAAGGTAAAATTGAAATAATAATAGTCCACAAAGAATAAAAAACAATTAGAAAAGCTGTAGTCTTATTTGGACTTCCAGTAGGCAGCATTTTAAATCCTGCATTTTTATAATCTTCATCTACCATCCATCCTATTGCCCAAAAATGAGGAAACTGCCAAAAAAACTGGATCATAAATAAAATACCCGGTTCAATTCCAAAGCTTCCAGTTGCTGCTACCCAACCCAACATGAAGGGGATTGCTCCAGGAAAAGCCCCTACAAAAACTGATAATGAAGTTACAGACTTTAAAGGGGTGTATACACAGGTGTATAAAAAAATTGATAAAGCCCCGAAAAGTGCAGTTTTAAAATTAATGTACTGTAAAATTAAAATTCCAAAAACAGCCAACACAGTTGCGATTGTAGCGGCAACAATATTACTCATTCTTCCACTAGGTAAAGGCCGGTTTTGAGTTCTTATCATCAAAGAGTCTTTATTTTTTTCAATTAATTGATTAAAAGCATTAGAAGCACCGACCATTGCAAAACCTCCAAAAAATAGTCCTAATAAAACCTGGGTTTCTAATTTATCTGAAGCCAATAAATATCCAGCTAAAGATGAGAAAACAACACTAGTAGATAGGCGTAACTTTGTTAGCTGAAAAAAATCATTAATTGTCTGGCCAATATTTAAGGATGAAGCTGTTAAACTATTCAAATGAAACTTTATCATTTATTTTAAAATGCAAAGATAATCTACAAATTGAGATTGTGCAATGGCTAGGATATTATTTTGGTAAGATGTAAATTATTTATTGCAACCTGAAAGTAATAGGTATACTAAAAGGAACCCTAACGGGCCTGCCCCTTTGCTTACCGGGAGTCATTTTTGGAAGTTTACCAATAATTCTAGCAGCTTCTTTTTCCAAATTTTTGTCAGGTCCACGCATTCTGATGTTAGTA
>NZOY01000079.1 GCA_002695445.1 Flavobacteriaceae bacterium | reverse complement strand
CGTCGGTCCAAGCTTGTTTATGATCAGGTAATATATACCTGTAGTTTTTGTGAATTCCTATAAAATACCAACTACCCTGATTTTGTAGCTTTGGACCTAGCCATACGACGTGCTCCTCATTAGAATTTGGAATGTATAGATATGCTTTATCTCCATAGGCACTAAATTCATTGTCATTTATTCTATTAGCATGATCAGTCCAAGAGTCATTAAAAGTAGATTCAAAATAGTGATGGCCTTGATACTCCCCAAGATACCTGTAGTTATTTACATTTGTCGAACTTATCGCTCCCTCTATCTCGACTATAGCCCTGATACCTTCGTTATCATAGGTATTACGATACTGAAAATTACTATAGTTTGGTCGCACACGTACAAAGTCATACATATTTGTACCATTGCTGTTGTAAGCAGAAGCATTAATACTAGGATAGCCGGACTCCCAGTATTCATAGGGAGTTTCATTTGCATTTGAATTTCCATCATAGAGTTTTAGATATTTTTCCCCATACTGAGTATATTGGTAAGTTACTCCGTCTATGGTCTCCTGAGTCCAATTACGACCAGTGTCCTTATCGTAATTATAAATATATGTGCTCGCATCTGAACCTTCTTCAAGTTGAATCCCCCAGAATCTTGAATTACTACTTAAATTACTATTTGGTGGATGGATTCCAACCCTTGCATCGTTTGTCCCAGCAAGTGGGCTAGTGGTAAATGTAAAAGTATACCTATTGAGATATTGGGTCTGCTCAAGTTCAAAATCTTGAGACTTTATTGCATCAGCCCAGTTGTAGTTAGTATCCATTCCATCATGAATTACAAAATGCCATGGAGCTATAGCAGCGGCATTTTTCTTTCCATAAACTGAAATTGTATAAGTTGTATTTGGCTTAAGCCTCATGTTTTTATATACGTATGCATCATCATCATTATTAGAATAGACATAATGCATTTGAGTATGGCTGTCGTCATTATTATTTGTAATACCAGAGTTTGGCAATTCATTCCATGGAAATGAAAAAGTCTCATTAACCCATTGGATATAGTAACTATTAGTAGCACCATAGTAATCAACAATTTTATATGGAATTGAACCGTAGTTATTATCGCCTACAGAGCCTGCTGTATTACTTCCTTCTTCTAACCAACCATTTCCATTATCTTCAATTTGCCAAGAATAATCAAAATAGTTTTGACCTATACCTACTAGAGGATCATTTATCTGAATTGTTTTTGTTCCAGTTGAGGTCTGTAGAATATCTGTAATCTCGAATTCAGCAAGGTTAGTTTGTCCAATGTTTTTAATTGTTGCTTTATAGGTTATTACATCTCCTGCATCAGTTAAAGAATTACCATTTGTATCTGATATACTCTGGACCTCCTTTATAACCTCAATACCTTTTAAATTATCCAGGTTAGTAAAGGTTGGGTCATTTTTAGCTGGGGTTGAAGGATCATCACTTACACTTGTCATAGTAACGGTTAATCCCGAGGGGGTTACAAATTCTATATTTGCAGTAACTTGATTGTAAAGCTCCTGGGCTGAATCAATAATTGATTGGTCAAGGGTAACTGTAACTATATATGTCGCTGAAACACCGGGATCAATAAATCCTTTTTGAGGATCTGCTTGCACAATAAGCGGTGTGGCATTTGTGACATCTGGGGACATGCTATAGGTGTAGGTGTAAATAGGAGACATACTGCTCCCTTTTTCAAGCTGCATTCCATAAAAAATAATCCCATTAGTATTCATATGAGGAAAATTAATTCCCACCCTTGTAGTTCCAACACCTGTACCAGTGGTAAATGTTTGTGAGAATCTCTTAACATAATTAGTGGGATCCAAGTATAGCCTCTCTGATTTTTGGGCATTATCCCAATTAGTTCTTAAATTACTATCGGAAGTACTATCAATCCATTTTTTACCATTTGAATCGTCATGGAAAATCAGAAAGAACCCATCTGCTATTTCATTACTCGAATAACCATTATTGTATGGATAAGTAAATATCGAAAGAGTATAATCTGTATTATCCTCCAAGTTGGGTATTTCAACATATTTAAATTGCTTTTGAGCATCATCAATANTGCTGNNATTAGAANCGCTTTGATAAAATCGTATAAACTCATTATACCAGTTTTGTCCAGAATGAGTTTTAATACCATTAANGNTCCCCCCTGTACTATCTGTGTAACCTTGTGTTAATCCTGTCTGTGCTGAAGTAGCTCCAGTTGAGGGTCCAGCATAGTAGATAAATGTGTCATCTATAGCTGGAATCCATTTGTAANTAGGGCCNTGATAATNATAAGCGTAACCGTTGTAACCANTTCTTCTTGAACCAGTGTTATGCCAATAATCATTTTCAAGATTATAGTCGATTCGACCACTATTANNAGTTGATTTATAAGAAAAATTTGAAGACTTTCTAACGTAATTGTAGGGTGGTAAAATTGCCACATCAGTAGATGTGCTAGACCATACAATTGGGGGATTTAAAATAGTCTCGGACAACTGATTGGANANGTTNTCAGTAAGGGAATATGTTACGCTGACTTCCGATGTGTTGGTAACAATTATTGTATAAACTACTTGATCGTTTAACTGAATTAGCCCGTCTCCATCTAAATCAATCGCATTAGCAGTTTTTGTTATGCTAAGGCCTGGATTTAAACAGTTTACATCCCAGGTGATATCCACATAATCTTCAACGCCATTTGAGTTTTGATCAATAGGGGTGGTATATCCATCACTACCACTAGTTACCTTTCCATTGTTATNAACAGTAATGGGGTTNTCCCCGAGTTTTCCATCGCCGTTTGGATCTGTANATCCAGCTTCAATAACATCTGGACAACCATCNTTATCTGAATCTAAGTTGAANATATCAACAACAGTAGGTGTNTGGGTATTTGTCGGTGAGAGNCCCTCAATCGCATCATGAGCACCATTATTNTTGGCNTCCACAAAGCCTGTGTCATTNGCATCAATCATCCCATCACCNTTGGTATCATGACTTTGGTAACCTGCTTCTTTAACATCATAAATACCATCGTTATCAGAATCGATATCTATTCCATTACCCTTTGAGTCACCATCTACATCACAATTAATNGAAACCTGTGGNGAGAGAACAATGCTATCAACTAAAATTGCAACATTGGACCCTGGGGCGTAAGCGGAAAGTAATATTGCTATTCTGTTTGTGGTTGGCCCAGTTGTAAACTGGAAGGTCTGCTGAGTCCANGNTGANGGGGTAACNGCCAATTGGTCAACNNCAAAATCTGAGTCCATACCCTGAACTTGAACAAGAGTCGATGCACCATCTCCATATGTGGGGGAGGATATCCCNCCATCCATATGATAATAAGTAATATTATAAGTGGTGTTTGGATATACAAACTCCTGGATCATAATCCTATCAAAATCATCAATTCCATAGGANGTCTCATTCCAATATGTTCTGGTATTTGNTGGATTTGCTGTTCCAGAGATTGTCGCGCTTTGCAATAATTCCATAAAGAATGGATTAGTTCCTGGAACTGGAGCCGAGGTCCAATTCACTCCATGAACAACCCTAGGATCCCAAATTCTACCCCTACCATCAACTGAGGTAAACGGAGAAACAACATTTGATACAGGGAATTTTGAATTAAAGTTAATATTGGAATTTACTGGTCCTCCTCCAGTGTCGTAATTATCAAATGTGAGGCCATCTAATTGGAAGTCTATACATTTTTCAAAAGAATCTAAAACTCCGTCATTGTCATCATCAATATCCAAAAGGTCAGGAATACCATCCTGATCGTTATCTAATCCAACGGCAAAGAAGGTGGGGTCATCCTCAGTATTTCCATCGGTATCATCACCGTCATCACTCACATCCTTNGTGTCATCCTCTGCAGGGTTTGGATTTCTTGCAGATGAACCGCTAAAAGTTATTGTGTTANATACACCNCCNTCATCAAGAGATAATTGATTAACGGTAAAGGTTGCAGTATAGGTAATTACCCCACCAACNGTTAATGTTGTGGCTGTGGATGCGTTGGTACCACTNACAAAAACTGGGGTGCTATCAAGTGATAGTGGCCCACCTCTGGCTGAGGTTAGGGTGTCGACAAAAGTAAGGCCATCGATTTGATCAGTACCNGTATTTGATACCGTTATTGTAAATACAATTTTATCTCCGATGTTATCAATCCCATTTCCATCATCAACTTTAGCAGCTGTCTTTGTTACCTCAAAAGAGTTTAATACCCCTGTGTAGGTTATGGTCTTATCATCCTCGGTGTTGCCATCAGTGTCATCACCATCATCACTATGATCAATAGCCCTTAGCGTTTGGACACCTTCAGGGAATATATAGGCCCTGGCAATTGCTTGATTCATTACACCCCCTGCAGTCACATCCCCGGCAACAATTGTGTATGTTGCAGTGTAAGTTGCTACCTCATCAACTTCAAGGGTTCTAAATGGAGATCCATTTGAGCTTGAAATAAATTGAACGCCAGTTCCATCTAGACTTCTTGTGTTACTTGAAATATCTGTTAGAATGTCTTCGATGAAAATTGACCTCAATATTACATTACCATTATTTTTTACCTTAATAGTGTAGGTGAGAATATCTCCTGCCGACACAACACCATCCCCATCTACATCGGTTTCACTAACTGTTTTGGTAACCTCTAAACTAGGTGTTGTAGTGATAGTGAAAACAGTTGGGTCAGCACCCGTATCTCCACCGCCAATTAGGCCATCATCACTTGTATCACTTACGGTTAATTGCCCTAAAAGGTCCGTCGCCGAAACTACCACTGAGTTGGCAACTCCCCCATTTTCCACATCATCTCCATCAAAGGTATATGTTGCAACATAGGTCTTGAGCTGTCCCGGTAAAAGCTCATTAGGATCAGCTGTTGTCAGTGGATTGGTAAAAGTTAGTGTATTGGTCTGAAGGTCGGTAAATGTATCATCCAGACTGAAGTCTTTTAAGGTGACATCACCGGTGTTTAAAATGGTAACATTAAATCTTATAACATCTCCCGCTCCTATTACTCCATCGGAATCATTATCAAAAGTTTGGTANGTTTTAGTAACTGTAATCGAAGGNTTTTTNGATATTGGGTGATCTATNTTTAAAGANGTGTCGGTAACAGTTTGTGTTCCCCCAATAACCCTCGGTGCNTCAGCCTGAACTGATGCNACATTTCTTGACCCTCCAAAATTTACTGCATTTTGATCTACGGTGAAGGTGACCATAAATGTTGAAATCTCCCCTATAGCCAATGTATTGGAGGGTGATCCTGCAGATGATGAGATAAATGTCAGTGAAGTGGATAATGATAATGTACCAGTGTCCAGCCCAGATAGAGTATCAGTTATATTAATATTGTTAAGTGGTGTCTCCCCTGTATTGGAAACAGTAATGGTATAGGTAATTTTATCCCCCAGAGTTACACCTCCACTTGAATCTACATCAGTCACACTAGCTGTTTTGGTAATCTCAATAGATGGGGTTACCGTTAGATTAATTATCGTTGGATCATCCACAGCAGCTGTCGATGGGTCATCGCTTGTCGANGTTNCTTGCAATGTCACACCCGCAGGTGTTGTAAATAACCCTGTTGCTGTAACTGTATTAACCAGTGTTTGATGATTATCAACTATTGATTGAGTCTAAGNGTAAGTGTCACCTGAAAAGTGGCCNCATTACCAGGTCCNAATTCTATAACTCTTGGGTCAGCNCTTATNGATGCTGTTGTTGCTGATACAGTATTNTTATAAGTATAGGTGTAAACAGGNGACATAGTTGGCCCCTCTTCTAATTGCATNCCATAGAACCAAGCCCCTTGATTANTTGAGTATGGAGGGGCTATACCAACTCTTGTAATACCAACGCTTGAATCAGTTGTAAATGTATGAGAGAACCTATACACCCGAACGTCCTCAAAGTAAAATCTTNGTGACTTTTGGGCATTATTCCAGTTGGTAAGAAAATTTNCATTANCATCAGTCCATGCCTGCCCCGTTCCTTCATCATGAAATACAAACTGAAAGCCTTTATTAAATAAATTAGAGCCATAACTTGATGTATTTTCATTATATGGGATTGCAAAAACAGATACGGTATATTGGGTGTTAGGCTGCAGACCACTTACCTCTTGGTAAAACCACTTTTTTGATTCGGGATCTGATTCCCCAGTNTAANNATCTGNATTTCTAAATCTNATAAAGTGATTGTAATAATTTGATGCATTAAGATCTGAAAAGGCGAAATTATTAGTTCCGGTCACAAGTGATTTACGATTATTCCCCGTCTTTTTTGGTAGAACTTGAAGACCAGTACTTAATTTTGTTTGAGCCTCTGAAGCTCCTGAGCTGGGACTAAAATAAACTAACGCCTCTGCCGGTTGTACTNTTGCTTTATTATCCATCCTAATTCTATTNNNANNATCTGNACCAGTATCATNCCATAAGCTGTTATTCCAGCTGTTATTANTGGTGTAATTAAATCCAGCNGTTCTTTTTAATAGGTTCTCTGGAACGCTAAAGGTGGTTGGAGTGGCAAGGCCAATAAACTCAAGGTCTAGACTATCAATNGTNTGCGATGCCTGATTTGTNAGTACGTCTGTAAGCTGTAATGTATAACTGATTGCTCCAGTATTTGTAACAACCACAGTGTAGACAATCTGATCATTCAGCCCAAGCACGCCATCTGAATTCACATCAATTGTTTGAGCTGCCTTAGTCATATCCATACTTAAATTATCAGAGAAACATGCTACATCATAGTTTGACTCTTGATAATCTTTAATGCCATTACTGTTTTGATCCAAGGGGATAGTATATCCATCACTACCACTGGTTACTTTACCATTTACATCTTGAGTAGTTGGAGAATTTCCTAGCCTACCATCATTATCACCATCAGTGTATCCTGCCTCTATTGAGTCATTACACCCATCATTATCTGAGTCAAGATCAAACATATCTACAGTGGTATCGCTATCAGTATCGGTAGGTGTTCTAGATTCTATCGAATCATGNGCTCCGTTGTTATTACTATCCACAAACCCAGTATCGTTGACATCAATTTTCCCATCATTGTTNGTATCAAACTCNCCATTNCCAGACTCNATAACNTCATATATTCCATCATTGTCAGAATCAAGATCTATTCCGTTACCCTTTGAATCACCATCTACATCACAGTTGAGNGAAACATGTGGGGTAAGACCAATGTTATCAAGTAATATCGCTACGTTTGATCCATTGGCATAGGCCGAGAAGAGTATTGCTATCTTATTTGTTGTCGGACCAGTTGTGAATTGGAATGTCTGCTGAGCCCAATCACTAGGCGCCTCTGTAAGCTGACTAACCTGNTAATCNGAATCCATTCCCTGAACCTGAACNAGNGTTGAACCTCCGTCTGCATANGAGGCGGAGGAAATACCACCATCCATGTGATAGAATGTNAGGTTATATGTTGTATTAGGATATACATACTCCTGGACCATNATTCTATCAAAATCTGCATTACCNTAGGAACTCTCATTCCAATATAACTGATCATTTGCTGGATTTGCAGTNCCTGAAATAGTAGCNCTTTGAAGNAGCTCCATAAAGAAAGTGTCATGTTGAGGACCCCAACTCTTTCCATTNACTNNNCTTGCATCCCAAACCCTTCCTGTTCCATCAACCGAGGNGAAAGGAGGAACCAGAGTTGNTTGTGGGAAAGTTGAGTTTAAATTAGTACCTGGAATGACAGGTGTATTTAAAACGGTTGTTTCAAATGATGCTGCATCTGTGTTCGGAGCTATTGAAAAGTCTATACACTTCTCAAATGCATCGAGAACCCCATCATTATCATCATCAATATCCAAAAGGTCAGGAATACCATCCTGATCGTTATCTAGACCAACAGCAAAGAAGGTGGGATCATCCTCAGTATTTCCATCAGTATCATCGCCATCGTCACTTGTATCTTCAGTATCATGCTCTGCTGGAGTAGGATTCCTTGCAGATGAACCGCTAAAGGTTATTGTATTAAACACTCCACCCTCATCTAATATTTGTTGATTTACTGTAACTGTTGCAGTATATGTAATAACTCCTCCAAGAGCAAGAGTGGTCGCTGTAGATCCGTTAGTTCCACTTACAAATATTGGCTGACTGTCCAAAGAAAGAGGGAAACCCCTTGATGAGGTAAGGGTGTCTGTAAAGGTTAACCCATTAATCTGATCTGCACCAGTGTTTGAGACTGTGATGGTAAATACGATTTTATCTCCAATATTATCAATCCCATTCCCATCATCCACCTTAGCAGCTGTTTTTGTTACCTCAAATGAGTTTAATAGACCGGTGAATGTTATCGTTGGATCATCCTGGGTATTACCATCAGTATCATCCCCATCATCACTAACATCTTGGGCATAAACCGTTGGATTACCATTTGGATATACATACGAGGTAGCCGTAACCCGGTTCATTACCCCTCCAGCGGTAACATCCCCTGCAACGATTGTGTATGAGGCTGTATATGTTGCTACTTCTTTAGCAAGTAATATCGTTTCAGCAGAACCAAGGGAGCTGTCGTTGTTATATTGTAATCCTGACCCATTTAAGTTTCTAGTATTACTTGCAATATCTGTTAGGGTATCAACTAAAAATATTGATTCAAGGGTAACATTACCAGTATTTTCAAGTGTTACAGTGTAATAGAGTATGTCTCCAGCACTGACCTCTCCATCACCATCCACATCCGTATGGCTAACAGTTTTGGTAACTTCAATTAAAGGATCTTCAACTGAGTGGTCAATATTTAATGAAGTATCAGTAACAGTTTGTGTCCCCCCAATAACCCTGGGTGCGTCAGCCTGGACTGATGCCACATTTCTTGACCCTCCAAAGTAGTATGCATCCTCGTTGAATGTAAAAGTTACTGTAAAGGTTGAAAACTCTCCAATTGCTAGAGTATCAGAGGCAGACCCTTGTGATGACGATACATGAGTCAAGGAAGTTGAAAGACTTAAGGTGCCAGTATCTAATCCAGAGAGAGTATCTGTTATATTAATATTGTTAAGTGGTGTTTCCCCTGTATTGGAAATAGTAATGGTATAGGTAATTTTATCGCCAATACTTACACCTCCACTTGAATCTACATCAGTCACACTAGCTGTTTTGGTAATCTCAATAGATGGAGTTACCGTTAGATTAATTATCGTTGGATCATCCACAGCAGCTGTCGATGGGTCATCACTTGTTGAGCTGGCTTGAAGTGTCACACCTGCAGGGGTTGTGAACGCCCCTGTTGCTGTTACTGTATTCACCAGTGTTTGATGATTGTCTACAATGTCTTGTGTTAGGGTAAGGGTCACCTGATAAGTGGCACCAACTCCTGGCGCTAGAATTCCTATTCTGGGATCCAACATAAGCCCTGCCGTTGTCGCAGATACAGTGTTATTATAGGTGTAATTGTAAATTGGTGACATAGTTGGTCCCTCCTCTAATTGGATTCCATAGAACCATGCCCCCCTACCCCCGGCATTTGGAGCAGCTATACCTACACGAGTTGTACCTACGCTGGCATCAGTTGTAAAGGTGTGAGAGAACCTATACACCTGCTGTTCCTGAAAATAAAATCTAGTTGATTTTTGGGCATTACTCCAGTTGCTATGGTAGGCGTTGTTGTGAGTACCCCAATTATCTGAATTAGAATCTCCATCATGAAATACAAACTGAAAGCCATAATTATATGTAGCTGATCCAGTATAGCCATTGGAATATGGGTATGCAAAAACAGATACGGTATATTGGGTATTTGGCTGTAGACCTTCAACTTCTTGATATAACCACTGGCGCGCTGAATTTGATGTAGCTGAATAATTATAATTATTACCCAATCTAATAAAATGGTTATAATGAGCTGTAGCAGTAATATCACTAAAACCAGGAGGAGTTTGAGAGACAAGAGACTTATAATTATTATTTACCTTTTTTGGTAGATATTGAATTATACCATCAGTAAATCCTGTTTGAGCCGCCGTAGCTCCAGAGCTAGTACTAAAATAAACATACGCCTCAGCTGGTTGTGTTCCTAATGATTGATGAAACCTAACACCCGTATTATCACCCGAATGGTCTCTGCGCCAATAACCATTGAAGGAATTATAATTAAATCCAGCAGATCTTTTTAAGAAGTTTTTAGGAACATTGTAAAGGGTTGGTGTGCTTAATCCAACAAATTCAAGATCCAGACTTTCAATGGTCTGCGATGCTTC
>NZOY01000078.1 GCA_002695445.1 Flavobacteriaceae bacterium | reverse complement strand
TTTCCAAAAATAAACCTCAGCATTTTAATATCGCTTATTTTGAAAATGCATTAGACGATATCCATGAAATCATCAAAAAACATAGTGATGGACTCTACGAATCACTTATTTTAGATTTAAAACACAAAGTTAAAATTTTTGGCTTCCATTTTGCTAGTTTNGATATTNGNCANGATTCNAGNATACANAANCANGTTTTTGANGAGATNTTNTCNCATCCNAAAATNCNNGANTANGTAGANGGANTNCCAGANAACTTNAGTNAGTTAGANNCNAAATCAAGNCATCNANTNCTTACNNCNNTNAAAGGTNATGTTCCAGNTGATATTTTTNAATCTACAATTACCAAAGAAACNCTAGGTAGTATTAGAGCAATGAGAAAAATTCAAGAACAGAATGGGGAGAAGGGATGTAACAGATACATAATCAGTAATTGCCAAACAATTGATAACCTTTTAGAGCTATTTGCTTTACATAAAATTTGTGATTGGGATAACCCCACTGTTGATATTATTCCACTTTTTGAGACTATTCCAGATCTCGAGGTTTGTCAGGAAATNATGGAAACGCTTTACAATAATAANGAATANCGTAAACACCTNATATCCAGAGGAGATAAACAAACTGTTATGTTAGGGTTTTCAGATGGAACTAAAGATGGTGGTTACTTTATGGCAAATTGGAGTATTTATAAAGCCAANGAGGATCTNACNAGNTTNTCAAAAAAATATGGNATNAATATAGCTTTTTTTGATGGAAGGGGAGGNCCACCTGCACGTGGAGGNGGGAATACNCATGAATTTTATGCATCCATGGGGAGGANAATTCAGGCAGACGACATCCAGTTGACNATTCAAGGNCAGACNATAAGNTCTAATTTTGGAACTAATGATTCGTGTCAATATAACTTGGAACAGTTACTAAGTTCAGGTATTCATAATCAAGTATTTAATTCAGAGCGTAATATGCTTTCCGATGAAAACCGTGATACAATGAATAAATTAGCTTTAATTAGCCATCAAGCTTATCAAAATTTCAAGGCGCATCCAATGTTCCTNCCTTATTTGGAAGAAATGACTACCCTTAAATATTATGCAAAAGCTAATATTGGAAGCCGTCCTTCAAAAAGAGGAAGTTCGAANAAGCTTCATTTTTCTGATTTAAGGGCGATTCCCTTCGTTGGGAGNTGGAGCCAGTCAAAACAGAATGTACCNGGATTTTTTGGAGTNGGGACTGCTCTAAAAAGTTATGATCAAGATGGAAACTTTAATAAAGTTACAAAACTTTATCAGCAGTCATCTTTTTTTAGAACACTCATAGCAAATAGTATGATGAGTCTTACTAAGTCTTTTTTTGGTTTGACGGCCTACATGCAAAATGATAAGATTTTTGGAGATTTTTGGAACCTAATTCACAANGAATATATCTTGACAAAAGAAATGATATTGAAGCTAACTGGGTTTGAGGATTTAATGGAGAATGAGCCTGCTGGAAAAGCTTCAATTAAGATTAGGGAAGAGATTGTTCAGCCATTACTAACTATTCAACAGTATGCATTAATTACGATACAAAATATAAATAGCGAGAAACAAATAGATGAGGAGACAAAAGCCTTATATGAGAAAATGGTGACACGATCTTTGTTTGGTAACATTAATGCAAGTAGAAACTCAGCCTAAAAAATTAAGTTTTATAAAATTCAAAGGCTCCTGTAAAATATTCTTCTGCAACTTCAACATCAATAACAGGTTCACCGATTTCTTTAAGTAAAACAAACTTTACTTTTCCGTGGCTATTTTTTTTGTCGTATTTCAAAAGAGATATGATATGACTNATATCTTCNACTGAGAAGCTAANTTTAGGAAAAATGCTTAAAAAAGTAGTTTTGATTTCTTCTGCCACCTCCAATCTTAGACCAGTTAACTGTGAAGAAATATATGCTTCTGTNATCATTCCTATGGCAATTGCCTCACCGTGGAGTAATGATTTTTTAGTTTTTCTTAGGAAATGGGTCTCGATTGCATGCCCCAATGTATGACCAAAATTTAAAATTTTTCTAAAATTATATTCAAAGGGATCTTGTTTCACCACATCATTTTTAATTGAAACTGAATTATGAATGTAATGAATGATATCATTTTCATCGAAAGATCTGTATTTGATTAGGTTTTTAAAATATTTGTAATCTTTGATGATACCATGTTTTAGCATTTCTGCGTATCCACTGCGATATTCATTGTCAGGTAAAGTTTTAAGGAAAAAGCTATCAACAACAACGAGTTTAGGATTCGTTATTATTCCAATTTGATTTTTTAAGCCGCCCAAATCGACNCCTGTTTTGCCNCCTATNGAAGCGTCAACCATCGAAAGAAGTGTTGTTGGGATATTAATAAAATCAATTCCACGCTTAAAAGTTGCAGCTACAAATCCACCAAGGTCTGANACAACACCTCCACCTAAGTTTATTAATAAACTTTTTCGATCTGCACCCATATCGGATAGTTTTTGCCAAACCTCCCTACAGGTTTCTATATGCTTATGAGATTCNCCTGCTTTTATAGTAAGAACGGTTTTATCAGCTAATGATTGAATTTTTTTAAAAAAATGTGGCAAACAATATTTTTTAGTATTATTATCTACTAAAAGAAAAACCTTAGAATACTTTTTCTGCAATTGATTTTTTAAATCTTGATACCCTCTTTGGGAAAAAGAGACCTTATAATCATCACAATTTATGGAAGTAAAATCCTTCTTCATATCTACAAAAATATAACTTTAGTTTGACTATTAATTTATTAGATATAGGTTGATTAATTTNACAGTTTTTTCACAGTTTTCAACTTCTAATGAGAGGGCTTGCTCATTCCAATATCCGTTTAGATTATAAATCTTACAACTGTCCTTAGTTGTGTCACTTTTACTAAAGTCAACACTAGCCGTCCTTAGAAAGATATGAAACGAAATTGAGTCGAAGGTAGATTTTTTTTCTAATATTGAATTCCATTTTTTCTTAGATANGTCATTTATGACTCTATCGTTTGGGCTATAATTACATGAAGTTTTTTTCCCCTTAAAGATTATGGAAAGTAAAAAAAGACCAATGGTAAAGCCAAATAAATAATATCCTATTCTGAAAAACAACTTCATTTATGAGTAATTTTTAATTTCCGAAAATCATTTTTTTCTAATGCGATATCAATGATAATTATATTTTCTGGAAGTAAGCTTTTAATTCGATCTCCCCACTCAATTAAACAAATATTTCCTGATTCTAAATATTCTTCAATACCAATATCAAGTGCTTCCTCTAAACGATTAAGCCGGTAAAAATCAAAATGATAAAGCGGACCCTTAATTTCACTTTCATAATGATTAATTATTGAAAAAGTTGGNCTTGAGACTTGATCTTTTACATTCCATTTATTGCACAACGCAGAAATTAATGTTGTTTTTCCAACACCCATTGGCCCATCAAAGCAAACAATTGAAGTTTGGATGTTTTTATCCAAGTGATTCGCAGCAGATGTAATTTTATCCAAATGGTATTTAAAAGACATTAATTAAATTTAATANTTCTATCTGGGACTCATTGTAACNAAAGGTATTATCATTTCTTCCATTGATATACCGCCATGTTGATAAGTATTTCTATAGTGATTCGCNAAATGATTAAAATTATTTTGATAAACGAAGTACCCCTGCTCTTTGGCAAAAATAAACTTACTATTAATTTGGGGAGACGGTAGTTTTAATTCTGTAGGGTNAATGATTTCCAATACTTCCTTTTTGTTGTAAGATATGCTNTGTCCAGTTTTATACCTCAGGTTAGAGCTGGTTTCCTTGGTTCCAATTACCTCGATAGCTTTGTCTACATTTACAGTTCCATGATCTGTAGTAATCACTAAATCAAATCTTAATTCGCTTGCTTTTTGAATTATCTCGAGTAGAGGTGAGTTTTTAAACCAAGATAGTGTTAATGACCTAAACGCTTTATTATCTGATGCAAGTTCCTTAATTATTTCCATTTCAGTTTTAGCATGCGATATCATATCTACAAAGTTGTAAACCACAACTAAGAGGTCATCTTTTTGGTAATTTTGAATTTTAGCAACTAAATCTCTTCCAGCTTTAATGTTAGTTATTTTTGAATAATTAAATTTTAAATCAAGCTTAATTCTTTTTAAATGAGAAAATAAAAAACTTTTTTCATTAAGATTTTTTCCACTCTTTTCGTCCTCGTTTACCCATAGATCAGGATGAATTTTCTGCATCTCTAAGGGCATCAATCCTGAAAAAATTGCATTTCGAGCGTAATGGGTTGCTGTAGGAAGGATACTGAAATAAGGAAATTCTTCTTTTATTTGGTAATAATTTTGAATAATTGGTGATATTATTTTCCACTGATCATACCTCAAGTTGTCAATGATTAGAAGTAACGTCGATTGCTTATGGTTAGATTTTAATTGGGGGAATAATTTTTCTTTTAAAATATTATTGGACAACAATGGACCATTGTTATTTTTAATCCAATTACCATAATTTTCAGAAATATACTTTGCAAAAAGTCNATTAGCCTCTTTAATTTGATTCTGTAAAATCTCTAGCATTCCAGGGTCATCAAGACTTTCAAGCTCTATTTCCCAATAAACCATTTTTAAGTATAGATCAGTCCATTCTTTAGCAGTAGNNAACTGATTTAGCTCAAGGGATATTTTANTAAATTCTTGTTGATAATTGTTAATNGTNTTTTCCTGAATCAAATCTTTGTANAGAAATAGTTTTTTTAAAGCAAGTAAAATCTGATTGGGGTTAACTGGCTTTATCAGATAGTCAGAAATTTTACCACCTAATGCTTCCTCCATAATTTGCTCCTCTTCATTTTTTGTAATCATAATTACAGGTACGTTCGGGTTAATCGATTTAATTTCATTTAATGTTTCTATTCCATTTATGCCCGGCATATTCTCGTCCAGAAGCACAACATCAAAANAGCTAGTTCTAATTAAGTTTAATGCATCCTGACCATTATTACATGGTACCACTTTATACCCCCTTTTCTCCAAAAANAAAGAATGAGATTTTAGAAGATCNATCTCATCATCTACCCAAAGGATTTTTTCAGAGCTCATATACTATATCTTATATTTAAGATTAATAACTTTTATAGATTTACATTGATATCTTTAAAATTCTAATTTAAGGATTTATTGACATCTGTTAGCGATTATCTTTAAAGGAAAATTAAAATTTTAAGGAATACACTTTAAAAAGATTAAAAGATTCAGTTGACTTATTTAATCCACTCATGTAAAGACATCTAACTTAATTTTTATATTTTTGCACAAATGAAATTTACAGCCCAACAAATAGCTGCTCAACTTGAAGGCACTGTAGACGGAGACCCAAATGCTGAAATTTTTCAGTTGTCTAAAATTGAGGATGCTAAAAAAGGTTCATTAACGTTTCTATCTAATCCCAAATACAAACCTTACATTTATAAGACCCAAGCATCTATTACCATAGTAAATGAGGATTTCGTTGCAGAAAATGATTTATCTACTACTCTAGTTAGAGTTTCTAATGCATATGACTCATTTTCTGTTCTTTTAGATTATTATAATAAAGTAAAAATCAGTAAGGTTGGAATTTCTCAATCTGCTTTTATTGATANCTCAGTAGTAATTCCAAAAAATTGTTTTGTTGGTCACATGTCATTCATAGGGGAGGGATGTGAAATTGCTGATAATGTAAAAATATTTGAACAATCTTATCTTGGTTCAAATGTNACCGTAGGTAAAGGGTCAATAATTTTCCCNGGAGCAAAATTGTTGGATGATACGATCATAGGNGAAAATTGTATTATAAACTCTGGAGCTGTTATTGGTTCAGACGGATTTGGATTTTCACCCCAAGATAATGGATCTTACAAAAAAATTCCACAAACTGGTATTGTTGTTCTTGGTAACCATGTAGATGTAGGTGCCAACTCTACAATTGACCGCGCTACACTTGGNGTTACTTCAATTTCAGATGGTGTGAAGTTAGATAATCAAATTCAAATTGCTCATAATGTTGAAATTGGAGAAAATACTGTTATTGCAGCTCAAACAGGAATTGCAGGTTCTTCAAAAATCGGAAAAAATTGTGTNATTGGTGGTCAAGTTGGGGTTGCTGGTCATATAACTATTGGAGACAATGTAAAAATACANGGACAATCGGGNGTAATNAGTAATATAAAGGATAACATGAAAATCCAAGGGACACCTGCATTTTCATATAATGATTATAACAAATCATATGTTTATTTTAAAAACTTACCAAACTTGGGTAAAGAAATAAATAGTATTATTAAAAAATTAAACCTATGATAAATAAATCCTTCCAGAGAACTTTAGCTAATGAAGTAAATTTAAAAGGAGTTGGCTTACACACTGGCAAGGAAGTAAATCTAACTTTTAAACCTGCTCCAGTAGATACGGGTTTTATATTCATTAGAACCGATTTGAAACCACCCAAGGAAATTCCTGCAGACATACAANATGTTAATAATACTGATCGNGGTACTAACCTTGTCAAAGACGGGGTGAGTATCCAGACTTCAGAACATGTTTTAGCGGCTTTGGTAGGTATGAGTGTAGATAATTGCTTCATTGCTCTTGATGCACCAGAATCACCAATAATGGATGGATCGTCAAAATTTTTTGTTGAGGCAATCGAATCTGCAGGAGTTATTGAACAGGANGTGATCAGGGATGAATACATTGTAACTGAGCCCATATCATACAAAGATGAAAAAACTGGGAGTGAAATTACTTTAATTCCATCAGATGAATTTCAAGTAACTACAATGGTTGATTTTGACACAAAAATATTAGGTACTCAAAATGCATCACTTGATAAAATAACTGATTTCAAAAATTCCATTGCCCCTTCAAGGACATTCAGTTTTTTGCATGAGCTGGAAACTTTGCTAAAAAATGGACTAATAAAGGGAGGAGATCTAAATAACGCNATTGTATATGTTGATAAACCATTATCTGAAAGTACAATGAAGCGACTAAAAGTTGCATTTGGAAAAGAAAANATTTCCGTTAAACCTAATGGAATTTTAGACAATTTAAGTTTACATTTTTCAAATGAAGCAGCTCGACACAAGCTTTTGGATGTGATAGGAGATTTAGCGTTGGTAGGTGTTCCTATTCGAGGNAAAGTTTTTGCACACAAACCAGGTCATAAAGTNAATGCTTCTTTTTCAAGAAAACTTTCTCAAATAATTAAAAATGAACGACGACAAAAGGCTCCAAAAATTGATATTAACGCAGAGCCCTTAATGGACGTTAATGATATTATCAAAATGTTACCTCATCGCCCTCCATTTCTATTAGTTGATAAAATTTTTGAATTGTCCGATAAGCATGTTGTTGGTTTAAAAAATGTAACTATGAACGAGCCTTTTTTTGCNGGACACTTTCCTGGNGCACCAGTCATGCCAGGTGTCCTTCAGATTGAAGCAATGGCTCANGCTGGAGGTGTCTTGCTCTTAAACACTGTTTCNGATCCTGAAAATTACTTAACTTTTTTCATGAAAATGGATAACGTAAAATTTAAAAGGCCAGTTAAACCTGGNGATACTCTAATATTCAATTTAGAACTAATTTCTCCTATTAGGAGGGGTATATGTCACATGAAAGGAGAGATTTTTGCTAATGGTAATTTGATGACAGAGGGCGAGCTTATGGCTCAAATTATCAAACGTTAATAATAAATATGAAACAACCTCTAGCNTACATTCACCCAGAAGCCAAAGTAGCTAAAAACGTTGTTATAGANCCTTTTACAACAATTGATAACAATGTAGAAATTGGGGAGGGCACNTGGATAGGTTCTAATGTAACAATTATGGAAGGAGCAAGAATCGGAAAGAATTGCAGTATTTTTCCTGGTTCAGTTATAGCTGCGATACCTCAAGATCTAAAGTTCAATGGAGAAGATACCATTGCTCAGATTGGAAACAATACTACCATTAGAGAATGCGTAACTATCAATCGAGGAACATCTGACAGGCAGTTGACTAAAATTGGAGATAACTGCCTTATCATGGCGTATTGCCATATAGCCCATGATTGTTTTGTTGGGAATAATTGCATTTTTTCTAATAACAGTACACTAGCAGGGCATATTACTATAGGTGATTTTGTAATACTAGCAGGGTTGGTTGCTGTTCACCAGTTTTCAGCTATTGGTGATCATGCTTTTGTAGCGGGGGGTTCATTAGTTAGAAAAGATGTTCCTCCATATGTAAAAGCCGCNAGGGAACCTTTGTCATACGTTGGAATAAATTCTGTAGGTTTAAGAAGAAGAGGTTTTAGCTCTGAAAAAATAACCGAGATTCAAAATATATATAGAATATTATATCAAAAAAAATTCAACAACTCCCAAGCNGCAGACATAATTGAAGCTGAGATGATAGCTTCACCTGAAAGGGATGAAATACTTCAATTTATCAGAAACTCACAAAGAGGTGTTATGAAAGGATATTTTCAAAAAAACTAAATCTATATANAGGGTGGCTTCAACTTCAGACATTAGGAAAGGATTATGCATTAAATACAATAATGATATTTTTAAAATTGTTGATTTTCTTCATGTAAAACCTGGAAAGGGTCCAGCTTTTGTTAGAACTAAATTGAAAAGCGTTACTAATGGAAGAGTTATTGAAAACACATTTTCAGCTGGACATAAAATTGATGACATAAGGGTTGAGACTAGCAAATTTCAGTACCTCTACGGTGAAGGTGATGATTTTAATTTCATGAATGTTAACGATTTTAATCAAATAATTGTAAATAAAAACTCCATTGATAGCCCTGGCTTACTAAAAGAAGGAGAAATTGTGAATATTTCAATTAATACTGAAGACGGTTCACCGCTTTCAGTTGATATGCCTGCAAGTGTAATTCTAGAAATTACACACACTGAACCTGGAGTTAAGGGAAATACTGCCACAAATGCAACTAAACCAGCCACATTAGAAACAGGCGCAAAAATCAATGTACCATTATTTATTAATGAAGGAGATAAAATAAAAGTTGATACCGAAAAAGCATCTTATATAGAACGAATAAAAGAATAACTTGATTTTAAAGGATTACCAGATTTAATTAGGTAATTTTACAGTTTATGAAGTTTTTAAAATAATGAGTGTATTAGTAAATAAGAATTCAAAAGTCATTGTTCANGGTTTTACTGGTGGTGAAGGAACATTCCATGCTACCCAAATGATTGAGTATGGCACCCAAATTGTTGGAGGAGTTACTCCTGGAAAAGGAGGACAAATTCATTTAAAGAANCCAGTATTTAATTCTGTTGCTCAGGCAAGAGAAAAGACTCAAGCTGATACTTCAATTATATTTGTTCCTCCTGCATTTGCAGCAGATGCCATAATGGAGGCTGCGGAAGCAGGAATTAAGGTCATTATTGCGATTACAGAGGGAATACCGATTTCGGATATGATTAAGGTTGCCCATTATATAAAAGATAAAGACTGTACTTTGGTAGGGCCTAATTGTCCTGGAGTAATAACTCCAGAGGAGACTAAAGTAGGAATTATGCCTGGATTTGTTTTCAAAAAAGGGAAAGTTGGTATTGTCTCTAAATCTGGAACTCTCACATACGAGGCTGCAGATCAAGTTGTTAGGGAAGGATTGGGGATTACCACTGCAATTGGAATTGGAGGTGATCCAATAATAGGTACTACTACCATGGATGCGGTTAAGCTTTTCATGAATGATGAGGAGACAGAGGCGATTGTTATAATTGGAGAAATTGGAGGTCAATTAGAAGCAGATGCTGCTAAATGGATTAAAGCTTCCGGTAATATAAAACCTGTAGTTGGTTTTATAGCTGGAGAAACTGCTCCTAAAGGAAGGACTATGGGTCACGCAGGTGCTATCGTTGGTGGAAAAGATGATACAGCAGAAGCAAANAAGAGTATTATGCGATCTTGTGGTATTCATGTAGTCGATTCNCCAGCAGCAATAGGGAAAAAAGTTGCTGAAGTATTATCTTAAAAGTTGTAAATGAATAAACTATTAGAGAATAAAACATCAATTATAACTGGTGCTAGTAGGGGCATAGGAAAAGGAATTGCATTATCATTTGCTCAACATGGTAGTAATATTGCTTTTACTTATAACAACTCTGTGGATGCTGCCAAAGAATTGGAAAGTGAATTGATTAAGCTTGGCGTTAAAGCTAAAGGCTACAAGAGCAACGCAGCTGATTTCGACCAGGCTCAAGAATTAGTTGATCATATACTAAAGGATTTTGAAACCGTTGATATATTAGTAAACAATGCTGGAATTACAAAAGATAATCTATTAATGCGAATTGTTGAAGAAGATTTTGACAAAGTCATTGAAGTAAATTTAAAATCCGTTTTTAATATGACTAAAGCAATTCAAAAAATATTTCTGAAAAAGCGATTTGGATCATTAATCCATATGAGCTCTGTTGTAGGTTTAAAGGGAAATTCAGGTCAGTCTAATTATGCTGCCTCTAAAGCTGGAATAATTGGTTTCTCAAAGTCAATTGCNCTGGAATTAGGATCTAGGAACATAAGAAGCAATGTAGTTGCTCCAGGTTTCATTGAAACCGAAATGACTAATTNATTAGCAGAGGATATACTCAAAAAATGGAAAGAAGGAATACCCTTAAAAAGGGNTGGAAATGTAGAGGACGTTGCCAATGCATGCTTATTTTTGGCTTCNGATCTATCAAAATATATAACTGGTCAAGTCCTTCAAGTAGATGGAGGAATGTTAACTTAAATTTCAAATATTATGCAAAAAATACCTAAAATTGGTTTACCTATTATTTTATTATCATTTGTTTTGATAATTTTTATTTCAAAATCTTCCATAAATATTGGTTATGGTGAAGCAGGAGTTTTATTTAAAACTTTTGGTGGTGGAGTTGTGACAGATAAGGCTCCCTTATCAGAGGGTTTTCATATTATTGCGCCTTGGAATAAAGTATATATTTATAATGTCAAGCAACAAGAGTTTTTTGAGGGCAACATGCAAGTTCTTTCATCAAATGGATTAGAAATTTCTTTAGACGTTTCTGTTTTATACCAACCAGTTTACAATGAATTAGGCTTGTTACACAAAACTAAAGGTGAAAACTATGTAAATATTGTTTTAATCCCTCAGATAAGAGCTGTTGCAAGAAGTGTTGTTGGGCGTTATACTCCAGAGCAATTATATTCCACTAAAAGAGATGCTATTCAAAATGAAATTTTTGAAGAGACTAAGAAAAATGTTGAATCCCAACACATACAGCTAAATGCTGTTTTGGTAAGGGACGTTTCATTACCTCTTGCCATAAAAGAAGGAATCGAAAGAAAGCTTATACAAGAGCAAGAAGCATTAGAATATGAATTTCGTCTGGAAAAAGCTAAACAAGAGGCTGAGAAACAGAGAGTTGAAGCCGAAGGGAAGGCTGCAGCTAACCGGATTTTAAGTGCCTCGATNACCAATATGATTCTTAAGGAAAAGGGAATTGAAGCTACGCGTGAGTTAGCAAACTCTCCGAATGCAAAGGTGATTGTTGTAGGGAGTGGGAAGGATGGTTTACCAATTATACTCGGTGGACAATAATTCAATTATTAATTTAAATTGAAAAAATTATTATATTTGCNTTGTGATAATTTTAAANATACATACACATCTTCTTACAATCGCTCAAATGAGGTGAGAGTTAGTGTATTATTCATACTTAAAACCCGTTTGAAAAAATTCAAACGGGTTTTTTTTTAAACTATTTTAATCATGATTAAAATCGCAATTCAAAAATCCGGACGTCTTAATGAGGAATCTCTTGAGATCCTTAAACAATGTGGAATATTAATTGATAATGGTAAAGACCAGCTTAAAGCTGCTGCGAGGAACTTCCCTATAGAGGTGCTATATCTACGTAATGGTGATATACCACAATATTTAAGAGATGGAGTCGTAGATTTAGCAATTATTGGAGAGAACTTAATACTTGAAAAAGGACAAGATATTGCTGTTGTTGAAAAATTAGGATTTTCTAAATGTCGTGTATGCATCGCAGTTCCTAAAGATGTAANTTATAATGGAATTAATGATTTACAAGGTAAAAAAATAGCCACTTCATATCCAAATACGGTTAAGGAATATCTGAGGAAGAATAATATATCGGCAGAGCTTCACATTATCAATGGTTCTGTAGAGATTGCGCCTAATATTGGTCTCGCAGATGCTATTTGTGATATAGTTTCTAGTGGAAGTACTTTATTTAAAAATAATCTAAAAGAAGTTGAAACGATAATGAAGTCTGAATCAGTACTAGCTCAGGCTCCCGCGTTATCAACTGATAAGCTTGAGCTAATGGAGAAACTTCGCTTTCGATTNCGATCAGTATTAAGAGCTAAAAAATCAAAATACATTCTTTTGAATGCTCCAAACGATAAAATTAATAAAATAAGTAAAATTTTACCTGTTCTAAAAAGTCCCACTATCTTACCACTTGCGAAGAAGGGTTGGTCCTCATTACACTCAGTTATAGATGAGGTTTCATTTTGGGAAGTAATTGATGAACTTAAAACTGCTGGAGCCGAAGATATATTGGTTTGCCCAATTGAAAAAATGGTATTGTAATGAAAAAATATATTAATCCCGATAGAAGTCTTTGGGAATCTCTAGTTNAAAGATCCTCTGCTTCTTATGCATCTCTAGAGCCACTAGCTAAAGTAATTTTTGATAAAGTTGAGAAAGATGGTGATGGGGCAATTAAGAACTATACACTAGAGTTTGACAATGTAGAGCTCGAGTCAAGCATTGTTACNGTTGATGAGATATCAAGTGCAGTTCGAAGAGTTCCAGAAGAATTAAAGTCGGCAATTCAGAAAGCAAAAAAAAATATTGAAATATTTCACAGTGCACAAGTTACCTCAGCTGTTAGAGTAGAAACCCAGCCAGGGGTTAATTGTTGGCAAAAGAAATTGCCAATTGAAAAAGTGGGCTTGTATATTCCTGGTGGCTCTGCCCCGTTATTTTCTACAGTTTTAATGTTAGCAATCCCAGCAAAAATAGCAGGCTGTAAAAAAATCGTAGTATGCTCACCACCAGATAGTAAAGGCCTTTTATCTGATGTAATACTTTATACCTCTAACTTGTGCGGTGTTGACCAAATTTTAAAGGTTGGAGGGGTGCAAGCTATAGCGGGAATGACTTTGGGAACAGACACAATACCTAAAGTAGACAAAATATTTGGACCAGGAAATCAGTTTGTTACAGTTGCCAAACAATTGGCTACTCAATATCAGGTTGCTATCGATATGCCAGCTGGACCAAGCGAGCTCATGGTTGTTTCAGATCAAACTGGAAATCCAGATTTTATTGCCTCTGATTTGCTTTCTCAGGCTGAACANGGCCCTGATAGCCAGGTAATTTTAGTNACAAATGATATTAAAATTGCTGATACTACATTTGAAAAAGTAGCTGAACAATTGGAAAAACTAGATAGAAAGACTATTGCTAAAAAAGCATTAGATAACTCTAAAGTTATTTTTTTCGATAACTCCCAAGATGTAATTGATTTTATAAACNTGTATGGCGCGGAACACTTGATTGTTTGTATGGATAACGAGACNGATTTTGTCAATCAAATTAAAAATGCAGGATCGGTTTTTATAGGTAATTATACACCTGAAAGTGCTGGAGACTATGCCTCTGGTACTAATCACACCTTACCCACTAATGGTTATACTAAACAATACAGTGGCGTTAATCTTGATAGTTTTCTAAAGGCCATTACTTATCAGAAAATTACTGCTAACGGATTGATTAATTTAGGTCCTGTAATTGAGACAATGGCATCAGCTGAGGGGCTCCAAGCACACAAAAATGCCGTATCAATCCGTTTAAAAACATTAAAATCATGAAACCTGAAATTATTGAAAAACTTGTTCGTAATTCGGTAAAGGAAATTACTCCTTACCGTTCTGCAAGAGACGAATTTGAGGACTTTGAAGCCCAAATGATTTTTTTGGATGCAAATGAAAACCCTTTTAATAGTGGAGCAAATCGCTATCCAGACCCTTTACAAAGAAAACTTAAGCGTGCATTAGCGAATGTTAAGCAAGTTAAATCAGAGCAGATTTTATTAGGTAATGGTAGCGATGAAGTATTGGATTTAATTTTTCGAACTTTTTGCGAGCCTGGAGAGGAAGAGGCGCTAATATTACCCCCAACATATGGTATGTATAAAGTATTAGCCAAACTTAACAACATAAATGTTAAAGAGGTACCTCTTGATAAAAACTTTGAAATCGATATAGATTTAGTTTTTAAAGCCATTAATTCAAAAATTAAGATAATTTTTATTTGTTCTCCTAATAATCCATCTGGAAATATTATACCTATAGATAAGATAAAGCAATTATTAGATGGATTTAATGGAGTAGTAGTAGTTGATGAGGCTTATATAGATTTCTCAGAAGAAAAAAGTGCATTGAGTATCCTAAACCAATACCCACAATTATTGGTATGTCAAACCTTTTCAAAGGCATATGGATTGGCTGGTATTAGACTAGGAATGTGTTTTGCTAATCCATCAATAATTAATTATTTCAACAAAATCAAACCGCCATATAATGTAAATTCTTTGACTCAGCGTAAGGCACTTGAAAAATTAGAGGATTCTGGAGAGATTAATGATCAAGTAAATAAGCTTATTGCGGAACGTAAAAAACTTAATCAGGAATTAAAACAATTTGATTTTATCACTAAAATATATCCAAGTGATGCTAACTTCCTTTTAGTAGTAGTAGATGATGCTATTAGGCGTTATAACCAGTTTTTAAAAGCAGGTATAGTGCTTAGGGACCGATCAAGTTTAAAAGGATGTAAAAACACTCTTAGAATTACAATTGGTACACCTGAGGAAAACGTTAACTTTATTAAAGTTTGTAAAAGTATTGATTNATGAAAAAAGTACTATTTATCGATCGAGACGGTACTCTTACCGTAGAGCCTAACGATTTTCAATTGGACACTTTTAATAAGTTGGTCTTCTATCCGGGCGTATTTCAATATTTAGGCAATATTTCTCGTGATTTGGATTATGAGCTGATTATGGTTACTAATCAGGACGGTTTAGGGACGGAAAACTTTCCAGAATCCGATTTTTGGCCCACACAAAAATTTCTAATAAAAACCTTTAAAAATGAAGGGATAATATTTAANGAAGTTTTTATTGACAGGACTTTTCCTGAAGATAATGCTCCAACAAGAAAGCCTGGTACTGCATTNCTTGAATCCTACATCAACAACACTAACTATGATCTTAAAAACTCTTTTGTCATTGGGGACCGTCTTACAGATATGCAATTAGCAAAAAACTTAGGCTGTAAAGGGGTTTTTATCGATAATAATCCTGCCTTGGGAGCAGAAGAAGTTTCTGATAAGGATTTAGATAGTACAATAGTNCTAAAAACNAAATCATGGGAGTTCATTTATCGCCATTTACTAATGAGGGATCGTGCTGTTTCATTTGAAAGAAAGACAAGTGAGACTGTGGTCTATATTGAAATAAATCTAGATGGAAGAGGGGAGAGTAAAGTAGAAACAGGGCTAGCTTTTTTTGATCATATGCTAGATCAATTTTCAAAGCATGGTGGAATTGATTTGTCTCTAAAAACTGTTGGAGATTTAGATGTAGACGAACACCACACAATTGAGGATACGGCTATTGCCTTAGGAGAAGCCATATCAGTTGCTCTTGGAGACAAAAAAGGAATAGAACGTTATGGTTTTACTTTACCTATGGATGATTCATTAGCTGAGGTATCTATTGACTTTGGTGGTCGTAGCTGGCTAGTATGGGAAGCGGATTTCAGGCGTGAAATGATAGGAAAAATGCCAACTGAGATGTTTTATCATTTCTTTAAATCCTTTGCCGACTCAGCCAAAGCTAATTTAAACATAAGGGCCAAAGGAGATAATGAACATCACAAAATAGAGGCCATATTTAAAGCCTTTGCTAAATCAATCAAAATGGCAATAAAAAAAGATGTAGAAAAAATGATTTTACCTTCAACTAAGGGNACATTATAAAATGAATACTGTAATAATTGATTATGATGCCGGGAATGTGAAAAGCCTTCAGTTTGCTCTTGAGCGATTAGGAGTTAGAGCTGTTTTAACAAATGATAGGGAGCTTATTGCTAGTGCTAATCGTGTAATTTTTCCTGGTCAAGGTGAAGCTGTAAGCGCAATGAAAAAGCTAATTAAAAATGGTTTAGACCAGTTAATTCCTTCGCTAAAACAACCAGTTCTTGGCATATGCCTAGGTATGCAGTTGTTGTGTGACAAGACAGAGGAGGGAGAAACCAATGGTTTGGGTATAGTCCCAACTAAAGTATTAAGGTTCCCCAATACAGTAAAAGTACCTCAAATGGGTTGGAACCTTGTCACACATTCAAACACAGGCTTATTTAGGGGTATTCAACAAGGGTGCTACATGTATTTGGTGCACAGTTATTTTGTTCCAATAGAGGAGGAAACTTCAGCAAAAAGTTATTATGCTGGGGAGTATAGTGTAGGGATAAAAAAAAACAACTTTTATGGTGTACAATTTCACCCTGAAAAAAGTAGTAAAGCTGGAAGTCAATTATTAGAAAATTTTTTAAAGATTTAAAATGCGAATTATACCTGCCATAGATATTATTGAGGGAAAGTGCGTACGCTTGTCTCAAGGGGATTATTCTACCCAAAAGATATACAATGAAGACCCTTTAGAGGTGGCCATGCTCTTTATGGATTATGGAATAAAATACCTACACTTGGTTGATTTGGATGGGGCGAAAGCTAAAAGTATTGTCAATTATAGTGTATTGGAACGTTTGGCATCTAAAACCGATTTAAAAATTGATTTTGGTGGTGGCATTAAATCAGACAAAGATTTGAGCATAGCCTTTGAATGTGGCGCAACTCAAATAACTGGAGGGAGTATTGCTGTAAAAAACCCAGATTTATTCAAACGATGGATTCGGGAATATGGTGAGGATAAGATAATCCTAGGTGCGGATGTAAAAGTGAATAAGATTGCTGTGGGGGGTTGGTTAGAGACCTCAGAGCATGAAATAGATCCTTTTATTAAGTCCTATCTAAAAGAAGGTATTAAATATGTTATATGTACTGATATCAGCAAAGATGGCATGTTAAAGGGGCCTGCATTTAACTTGTATGAAAAATTAATTGTAAGTAATCCTGAGATANGTTTAATTGCTTCAGGGGGTATATCATCTGAATCAGAACTTCCTAAATTGGCAAAAATCGGATGTGAAGCTGCTATAATAGGTAAGGCTATTTATGAGAAGAAGATAAGTCTGAGAGCCTTATCTGAATTTAATACATTAAATTCTTAAAATATGCTGACTAAAAGAATCATTCCATGTTTGGATATTAAGGATGGAAGAACAGTGAAAGGTGTNAATTTTGTTAATTTGAGAGATGCAGGAGATCCTGTAGAACTTGCAAAACGCTATACAATTGAAGGAGCTGACGAATTAGTTTTTTTAGACATCTCAGCAACAGAGCAAAAGCGTAAAACCTTATCAAACCTAGTTTTACGTGTTGCAAGCGCATTGAACATTCCATTTACTGTTGGAGGTGGTGTAAGCAGTGTATCAGATGCAAAAATATTACTCCGCAACGGTGCAGACAAAATATCGGTTAATTCAGCAGCAGTAAGAACTCCTGATTTGATTAACCAGCTTTCTGAATCATTTGGAAATCAGTGTGTTGTAGTTGCAATTGATGCAAAAAAAATAAATGGTCGCTGGATGGTTCATCTGGTTGGCGGTAAAGTTCCAACAGATATTGAACTTAAAGACTGGGTAAAAGAAGTTGAATCCAGAGGCGCTGGTGAAATCCTTTTTACCTCAATGGATCATGATGGTACTAAAAATGGATTTGCTAACCAAACATTGGCTGAGCTCTCAGTCATGGTTAATATTCCAATTATAGCCTCTGGTGGAGCAGGAGCTACAAATCATTTTGTAGATGTTTTTAAAATAGGAAAGGCAGATGCCGCATTAGCTGCAAGTGTATTTCACTATGGAGAAATTAAAATCCCGAATCTAAAAAAAGTTTTAAAAAAGGAAAATATTGAGATTAGAATAACCAATGAAAAAAGCTGATTTTAACAAAAACCCCGATGGGCTTTTGCCCGCAATTATTCAAGATTCAAAAACTCAAAAAATATTAATGTTGGGTTATATGAATGCCGAATCTCTTGAGATTACACAAAACTCTGGAAAGGTTACTTTTTACAGTAGAAGTAAGAAAAGGATATGGACTAAAGGAGAGGAGAGCGGTAATTTTCTTTACTTAGTTGACATAGCAATTGATTGCGATTTAGACACTTTTCTAATTAAAGTCAATCCTAAAGGACCAACCTGCCACAAAGGGACAGACACTTGCTGGGATGAAGAAAATACATTAAATCTTGGCTTTATTAGTGAGCTTCAGAAAACTATNAAAGAACGTGAGTTGAATCCTAAAGAAAAAAGCTATGTAAGTAATTTGTTTCAAAAAGGGATTAAAAAGATTGCTCAAAAAGTAGGAGAGGAGGCTGTTGAGACTATTATTGAAGCAATGAATAAAGATGAAAAACTTTTTGAAGAGGAAGCTGCAGATTTATTTTTTCATTATCTAATCTTATTGAGAGNGAAAAATAAAAGTTTAGAGGATATTGTTCAAGTTTTAGAAAAAAGNAAAAAATAATATTTAAATCTTTAGATTGGNAGTGTCTGTAAATATTATCAAACAAGGAGTTTTTTCTTTTTTAACTGAATTAACTGAAAACAATAACAGAGATTGGTTTGAGAAAAATAAAATTCGTTTTAAAAATCATGAATTTGAGATGAAAGGATTTCTTTCTGAAGTAAATANNAGACTCAATCAACANGACAATATNGAAAAGGCTAAAATATTTAGAATATACAGAGATNTAAGATTTTCAAGGAATAAAACTCCNTATAAAACNCATTTTGGGATGACATTACACCGTCAGAAACCCAACCTTAGAGGAGGTTATTATATTCATATAGAACCTAATAATAGCTTTCTTGGAGTAGGTTTTTGGGGTCCTAACCCTCCAGATTTATTCCGTATTCGGAAGGANTTAGAATTTAATTCTATTGAATTAAGAAAGATAATAAACGAAAAGAATTTTAAAAAAAAATGGGGTCTATTAGTAGGAGAGGAGGTAAAAACCTCTCCAAAAGGGTTCACTTTTGATCATCCAAATATTGATTTAATAAGAAAGAAGCAATACATTTTTATTAAAAAGATAACTAACGAAGAGGTAGTATCAACTCAATTTCATTCTATAATTGAAAACCATTTCAGAGCAATTAGGCCATTTTTTGACTTCATGAGCAATGTTCTTACAACAGATTTAAATGGAGAAAGCATAATTTGACTATATATATAGTATTACGTATTAATACAGAAATTTGAATTAACAAATAATCATTAAAAATTAAATTTAATATTATAAAATTTATAAATATTTCTTGATAATCAAATAAAATAATTAAATTNGTGAGTAATTAATCACTTATGACAAAAAAAGAAGCAAGTATAGTAAATAGTGCAATTTCATTGTTTGCAGAAAAAGGTTATCATGCAACCTCAACTCGTTTAATTGCTGAAAATGCAGAGGTTTCTGAAGGACTAATTTTCAAGCATTTTAAAAATAAAGAGGGTCTGTTAGAAAAAATAATTCTAATNAGTCAGGATAAACTAAAAAAATTGATTGAACCAATAGAGTCCTTAACCCACCCCAAAGTTGTTATAAAACATATCCTTACTATACCATTAAATATAGGAGAGGACGAAAAAAAACTATTTAAGTTAATTAATAGTATTCGATGGCAAATGAATAATTTCGAAACAAATTTATTTAATATATTTAGACCAAAAATTTTGGATTCGTTTAAAGCACTAAATTACAATGATCCAAGTTCTGAAACAGAAACACTCTTAATGATGCTAGAGGGAACAATGTTATATGTTTTGCAGAATGGCTCTAAAAATACACTTTTAGTTCTNGATAATATCTTAAANAAATTCGATATTTAAATAATATAAAAAAGATAAAATTAAATCTATTAATTAGTGAGTAATTACTTTTTAAAAAAAATTTTATAATTTTTTAACTAAGAGTTACTAGTTATTAGATCAAGAACTACTAAAAATTGAAAAATTGTTAAAATATGAGATATTTTTTAATTACTATTTTAATCATCTTTTATTCATGCAAATTAGATAATGAATTAGTCCCAGTCGATGAGGACAGAGTTAAAGATATCCTTGACAAAATGACCATTGAAGAGAAAATTGGGCAAATGGCTCAAATAAATCTCACCGTAATAGCAAAAGGTCCCTCAAAATGGCGTTCTTTTTATCCTCTAGAAATCGATCCTAAAAGAGCCAAAAAAGCAATAGTTGACTATAAGGTAGGGTCAATCATTAATACNATTAATGGTAAAGCACTCGAGACAAGAAATTGGCATCAGAGTATTTCTGAGATTCAAAAGTACTCAGTTGATAGTACAAGATCAAGAATCCCTATAATTTATGGGATTGATGGAATTCATGGTTCTAATTATGCNGTTGGGGCTACCATGTTTCCGCATCAGATTAATTTGGCAGCATCTTGGAATAAAGAAAATGCTTATAACATGGCTAATGTTTGTGCCTATGAAACCAGAGCAATAGGGATACCTTGGAATTTTTCTCCCATTCTAGATTTGGGAATCGACCCTAGATTTCCTAGACAATTTGAGACATTTGGAGAAGATCCGCTTTTNGTTCAAAGACTAAGTAAAGCAATGTTAAGAGGTTTTCAAGGTAATNAAAACGAAATTTCTAATTATAANGTAGCTGCATGTTTAAAGCACTTTNTTGGTTATCAATCAGTTATATCTGGAAAAGATAGAACTCCAGCATATATTCCTGATCATGTGTTGTCCGAGTATCACATTGAGCCATTCAAGGAAGCAATTAAAGATGGAGCCAAATCAGTAATGATTAGTTCTGGACTAATTAATGGTATTCCAGTTCATGCAAATTATGATTTGATAATTAAAATATTAAGACAAAAGCTTGGATTTGAGGGAGTAATTCTATCAGATTGGGAGGACATCAATAAACTCCATACTAGAGATAAAGTTGCTGAGAGTAAGAAAGAGGCTGTAAAAATTGCAATTAATTCTGGGATAGATATGTCAATGATTCCCTATGATTATGAACAATATTGTAGATTTTTGCTTGAATTAGTAAATGAAGGGGAGGTTTCAATTGAAAGAATCAATGATGCTGTTTCAAGAATATTAAAGCTTAAGCTTGATTTAGGCTTATTTGAGAACCCAATAACTGATTTTAGCAAATATGAAGCATTTGGCTCCAAAAAACACAAAGAATTGGCTTACAATGCTGCATCTGAGTCAATTACTCTTTTAAAAAATAAAAATAGAATATTGCCAATAAAAGGTAATCCATCAATATTAGTTACTGGACCNAANGCAAATAGTATGAGAACTCTTAATGGAGCATGGACTTATTCCTGGCAAGGTAACCTTGCTGATGAATTTGCAGGTGAGTATAATACTATTTATGAGGCAATTAGCAACAAATTTGGGTCTAGAAATGTGAAATTTATTCCTGGAGTAGCATACACAGAAAGTGGTAATTATTTTGATATGAATGAGGTAAACATTAGAAAAGCAGTTGATGAAGGCAAAAAATCAGACATCATAATTTTATGCTTGGGGGAAAATTCGTATACTGAAAAACCTGGTGATTTAAATGATTTAAACATACATAAATTACAATCAAAATTAGCCTTTGAATTAATTAAAACTAGAAAACCAATTATTTTAATAATTAATTCAGGAAGGCCTAGGTTAATAACTGACTTTGAGCCATTTATGAGTGCAGTGATTAATNTATATTTACCTGGAAATCATGGTGGAGATGCATTAGCTGATATTTTATCTGGTAAAGTAAATCCTTCAGGAAAGTTNCCATACACATATCCTGCATTTCCNAATTCACTATTACCTTATTACTATAAACCTTCGGAGGTACAAAATAATAATCAAGGAGCATATAATTATGTGGGAAAGGTTAACAATTTATATGATTTTGGTTATGGATTAAGCTACTCAGAGTTTGAATACACAAACCTAAATACAGATAAAGATGTCTACAATTCAAAATCTGACACAATAAAAATAAATTTTAAAATAAAAAATACAAGTAAAATCGATGGATACGAAACAGTTCAATTGTATTCAAGTGACTTATACGCCCAAATTACACCTGATATAAAAAGACTNCGTGATTTTAGAAAAATTTTTTTAAGATCTGGAGAATCAAAATCAATCGATTTTTCATTACCTGTTGAAAAACTTGGATACTTTAATGTAAAAAATAAAAAAATCACTGAAAAAGGTGAATTCAAACTAATGATTGATACCCTCACTAGTTTGATTACGATAAATTAATATCTTTTTCTATAATTAATATTATGTCAAATAGAAATTTTAAGTATCTACTCCANCTTGTTTNNTANANTGTAAATAATAATACTGGATATAATGAAACAAAAATTAAATAGTCTTTCAGATTTGTATAAAATTAAGTTAGAANGANTAGTTACNAANGAAAAAACGGATTATTCANCACCTNAATTCACNCAACAACATCTTGAAGCTCATTNCAGTAAAAAAGGAAGAGCTGGAAAAGTTGTAACGGTGATAAAAGGGTTTAAAGGAAAAAATGAAGAGCTTAAATCTCTTGCAAAAATATTAAAACAAAAAATAAATACTGGCGGGACAGTAAAAAACGGTGAAATTCTTATACAGGGTAACTATAGAGATCAAATCATTGATAAACTTGAGAAGATTGGACACCGAGTTAAAAGGGTTGGTGGTTGATTACAAGTTCCAATTAATGGGTTTTTTTCCTTTGCTGGTCAAATAATCATTGGTTTTAGAAAAATGACTATTACCAAACCAATATCCTCTATTAGCACTAAGTGGAGAGGGATGTCCTGAGGTCAAAACAAAGTGCTTTTCTCTATCGATTATCTTTATTTTTTGTTTTGCATAGCTCCCCCATAATAAAAAAACAATATTTTTATAATTATTAGATAGGATATGTATTACCTGATCAGTAAATTTTTCCCAACCCTTACCCTGGTGACTTCCCGCTCTATTAGCTTGCACGGTTAATGTAGTATTTAGCAGCAACACTCCCTGTTTTGCCCATGGGCTAAGATTACCACTTTTAGGATAAGGGGTTTTTACATCTTTTTCCAACTCCTTAAAAATATTGATTAATGATGGTGGATGAGGAACTCCCCTTGGTACTGAGAAACACAAACCATGCGCTTGACCTGGACCATGATATGGATCTTGGCCTAGAATCACCACTTTTGTTTTTTCTGGTGGACAAAGATCAAATGCATTAAAAATTAATTTACCTGGAGGAAAACATTTGGCAGAGCCATAGGCTGATTTAACAAAATGAATAAGCGCCTTAAAATATACAGATTCGAATGTGTCTTGCAATATATTTTCCCACTCGGGATGTATACTTACTGCCATGATTTATTAATTTTATAAGCTAATTTAGAAAAATTGATGAGCCACCTCCCAAAAAAAACACTTGAGGATCTCGAATTTTATGAGGTAACTGAACAAATCGCTGATTTTGCAATTACACCTATGGGTAAAGCATTCTGTGAAAACATGGAGCCATTAGCCGACAAAGATACCATGCTCAAAGAACTTAATACCGTTTCAGAATACCTAGGCTCTTTTGAAAATGACAACAGTATTCCTAATCATGGATTTCAAGACTTATCCCCAGCTATTAAGTTGCTCAAAATTGAAAATAGTGTATTGGAAATTACGGCTTTAAGAAATATCGCAACAGCATCAAAAACGGTTAACACTCTATTAATATTCTTTAGTAAATTCAAAGCCTACTACCCTAATCTTTTTTCTTTGGGTAATGAACTAGAGCTTAATAAAGAAATTAAAAAAGAAATCGATAATGTAATCAATCGTTTTGGTGAAGTTCGAGATAACGCATCAAAAAATCTTTTTACTCTAAGAAAACAAATTCAAGCCCTTAAAAGTAAAATAGCCCAAAGTTTTAATAAAGCTTTATCACATTATCAAAATTTGAATTATTTAGATGAAATAAGAGAATCGGTTGTCGAAAATAAGAGGGTATTGGCAATAAAAGGAATGTATCGCAGAAAAGTAAAAGGAGGTATTATGGGTAGTTCCAAAACTGGAAGTATTGTTTTTATTGAACCTGAAGCTACCTTAAAATTCTCCAGNGAACTTNAAAATCTTATTTTTGAAGAATCCGAGGAAATAAAAAAAATACTTAGNNAATTAACAGACTTTTTACGTCCACANTTTTGTTTGATTAAATCCTATCAGAATTACTTAATCCTTCTTGACACTATTTTTGCTCGTGCACGTTATTCCGAATCAATTAATGGTTTGCTCCCTATCTTCTCAGATCATCAAGAATTAGAACTAAAAAACGCCTACCACCCCCTACTCTACCGTAAACATCAAATGGAAAAGAAAGAAACCTTTCCTCAAGACATTAATTTGAATTCAAATAACAACATTGTCGTTATATCTGGCCCCAATGCTGGAGGAAAGAGTATTACCCTAAAAACAGTCGGTTTGCTTCAATTGATGTTGCAAACTGGGATATTGATTCCCGTTCACGAAAAAAGCAGAGTATGTTGGTTCAATAGTATTTTAACCGATATTGGAGATAATCAATCCATTGAAAATCAGCTTAGTACATATTCCTATCGCTTAAAAAATATGAAGGAATTTTTAAAAAAATGCGATGAAAAAACTTTATTTCTAATTGACGAATTCGGAACAGGTTCTGATCCAGAATTAGGAGGTGCTTTGGCCGAGGTGATTCTTGAAGATTTTTATGAGAGAAAATCATTTGGAATCATTACAACCCACTATACAAACCTTAAACTATTGGCTGATGAGCTACCTAACATGGTNAATGCCAATATGCAATTTGATGANAAAACCTTGGAACCAGTATTTAAACTTACATTAGGGGAAGCAGGAAGTTCTTTTACTTTTGAGGTTGCTCAAAGGAATGGAATTCCTTTTAATTTAATCAATCGAGCAAAAAAGAAAATTGAGAGTGGAAAAGTACGCTTTGATGCCACTATTGCTAAAATGCAAAAAGAACGTAATAANATNGCTAAAGCCGGAAAATCCCTTAGNAAAAAAGAATATAAGTTCGAAAACGAGTCGGAACGTTTAGAAAAACTGAATGAAAAGTTAAAATCTAAATTGGTCAGTTACCAGGAGTTGTTCGATCACAACCAAAGAATGATTGTTCTNGGAAATAAACTAAATGATTTTGCTGAGCGGTTTTTTCAAAACAATAAAAAAAGGGCTTTAATTTCAGATCTGTTAAGTTTGGTCGAGGCAGAAAATGCTAAGAGAAAAAGAAAGACATCAGCTCAAGCTAAGAAGGAAAGAGAAGTGAAAAAAGAAGTAGCAAAAGAATTAGAAGAAAAAATAGTAAGTATTCGTAAGGAGAGAAAAATTAAAAAAGAAGCTGCNCCANAGCCTAAATCTATGGTCAATTTAAAGGTTGGAGACAAGGTTAGGCTTATTGATGGAAAATCAGTTGGAAGTATTGATAANATTGAAAAGAAAAAAGCAATTGTTAATTATGGAATCTTCACTACACAAGTTAATTTGGATCAACTAGAGCTCGCTAAATAATGCGAAGAAGGTTTTTTGACTCTAAACCTCTAAAGCAGTTTCCTTTAGCAAATGGAAAATAGCAAGTTGATTTTTATGATAANTAAAGTTCCTGTGATTTAANTTTATATTGCCAATTTTTGTTGTATCTATTGTCTTCCCAAAATTTATTCAGAATTGGACCAAAATAAAAAATAATTGAGGCAAGAATAAATCCAGCTATCATATCTACGAAATAATGATATCTTANATATAAAGTCGAAATAAAGAGAGATATTGCGAATGGGAGGAAAATTATAGCATAGATTTTGTTGTATTTGTAGGCAAACAGAAGAATTAAAAATATAATTCCATTGTGCAAACTCGGAAAACAATCACGCCTCGTATATTCAGAAATTTCATAATTAATCAAAAATGAGAGCCTGTCTGATATTTGAGTTCCCGACAATGAAGTTTCAAACATATGAGACATAGTAAATTTNGGACCGACAGCAGGAAAAAGAACGTAACCTATGTAGCCTATATAGAAAGTAAGAATAATTGAAACCAAAGTTTCACGAAAAGCTTCATGTTTGTGATTAGTATATAAATACATTGAAAAAACCAAAATATAAATTAAAAAAGCACTGTAGGATGCATACATAAAATCAGTCAAATCTGGCGTTATGAATTGTTCNAGATAAATAGCCGGATGAAAACCTAATAAATATTTATCCCAAGCCATTAATCTTAAATCAATATCATTTGGATTTACCAAATGGACCATGTCATGCATATTAGTATAAATAGAAATACAGAAAGCAAATGGTAAAGTTTCTCTTAAAAAATCAAGAATCACTTTTATTAAACGTCCAAATTTTGAATTTAATAGTATTTTAAGCTCTCTCAACTTAATTATTACCATAAATAAAATAAAGACAAATCCAGTAATTAAAAAACGATCAACATTAGAATCTCTAAAACCCTCTTCACCATGATAAATTGCCATGAAAAATATCATTGGAGCCAATAAGATTAATGCCAATAATTCCTCCAGNCGAAGTTTCAAAAGAAATTTAAACAAGNTCTGCATTTATAAAAAAGACTNAAATAACAGCATGACTTGAATTTATTTAATAGAAAAATCTGAATAATATCATGTGAATGTTTTGGGAAAATACAAATTAATAATTCAAAGGCAATTTAAAAAAATAATTATTTAGCCTTAATAGTTATCATCCCATTTTTTTTCTAAGGGTTGTTGTTTTAGTTTACCTAAGCTTTTTGCTACTATCATTGATACTGATGCATCTCCAGTAATATTAACAACAGTTCTGCACATGTCAAGAGGTCTGTCAATTGCAAAAATCAATGCCAATCCAGCTTCNGGAATCCCTGCTTGACCCAATACAATAACTAACATTACCATACCTGCACTTGGGACTGCAGCNGCACCAATTGATGCAAGTGTNGCAGTGATAATAATTCCCAATTGGGTGCCAAGAGATAAATCCATCCCAAAAGCTTGAGCAATAAAAACAGCAGCAACCGCCTGGTAGAGACTTGTTCCATCCATATTTATGGTTGCTCCAACTGGTAATACAAAACTAGCTACTTCTTCNTCTACTCCTAGGTGTTCCTCCACTCGTTCCATCGTGACTGGAAGTGTAGCCGCACTAGAACTAGTAGAGAATGCTAAAAGCTGNGCAGGTGAAATTCCCCTTATAAACTTACTCGGTTTAATCTTGACATAAATTTTTACCAACAAAGTATAAATGATAATCATCGATGTCAAACCAGCAACTAAAGTAAATGTGTACAAGCCTAATGCAAGAAAAATATCCAAACTTGGCGATTCAACAATCAGGGTGGCTAAAAGTGCAAAAACTCCAAAAGGAGCTACCAGCATAATCAAATCTATAAGCTTTAAAATAACTTCATTAAATCCATCAAAAAAATCCTTGACTGGCTTTGCCTTTTTTGGAGGAATAAGAATTAAACCAACTCCGAAAAACAATGCAAAAAATATAACCTGAAGCATGTTNACATTCTCAGTTGTTGCCTTAAAAATATTATCCGGAACTAAATCCACAAGAGCTTGAAGAGGTCCCGATTCTTTTTGTTTTTTAGCAACTGCCTGTTTCTCNCCAGCATCAGTCTCATAAGCAGCGATTAAATCCANACGGGTAGATTCTGAAATTGAATTTCCAGGGCGAATAGTGTTTACTATTATTAACCCAATTGAAACTGCAATAATGGTAGTTATAAGATATATCCCAATCGTTCTCCCACCCATCAAAGATAGTCTTGATATGTCTTTGAGATCTGAAACCCCTTTGATTAATGAACTTATTATTAATGGCATAGCGATAAGTTTTAGAGCATTTATGAATATAGTCCCGAAAGGCTTTACCCAATCTAAAATAAAAGCGTNACCATTTTCAAATTTAGTGAAAACNGCTCCACAAATAACTCCGAGTAACATTCCTAGGATAATCCTCAGATGCAACGGGAGCTTTTTCATCTACTATTTTTTAATTGTTCTGTTAAGTAAAATAAAATCTGCAATAACAAGTGCTGCCATAGCCTCAACAATAGGAACAGCTCTAGGTACNACACAAGGGTCATGTCTTCCTTTACCTTGCATTTCAACCNCCTCTCCTTTATTATTAATTGTTTTTTGAGACTGCATTATTGTGGCTACTGGTTTAAAAGCCACATTGAAAAAAATATCCATTCCATTTGAAATTCCTCCTTGAATACCACCTGATCTGTTAGTTTGAGTGGTACCATCGATATTATATAAGTCATTATGAAGACTTCCTTTCATTTTTGAACCTTCGAAACCACTACCATATTCAAATCCTTTGACAGCATTGATTGAAAGCATAGCTTTGGCCAGCTCAGCGTGTAACTTATTAAAAACAGGTTCTCCAAGNCCTACTGGTACATTTTGTATTACACAAGTAATTACTCCACCCACAGTATCNCCCTCTTTTCGTATTTTTCTGATGTAATCCTCCATCATAGCTGACTTTTTAGGATCGGCACAACGAACAGGATTATTTTCGATATAATCAAAATCAAGTTCCTGGTAAGGCTTGTCTAAACTAATTTCGCCTACCGCAGAAACAAATGCATTAAATTTAATGGAAGCAAGAAATTGCTTGGCAATAGCTCCTGCCACTACTCTACTTACAGTCTCTCTTGCCGAGCTTCTTCCTCCACCACGATAATCTCTAAAACCATATTTCTCGTCATATACCTTATCCGCATGAGAAGGTCGATATTGATCTTTGATATGATCGTAGTCACGTGATTTTTGATTAGTATTAAAAATTACAAATCCAATGGGAGCGCCGGTTGTTTTACCTTCAAAAATACCTGAGAAGAATTTTACCTCATCAGATTCCTTGCGCTGAGTCACTATTGCCGATTGACCAGGTTTTCTNCGGTTTAGATCATTTTGAACAGCTTGGATATCGATTTCTATTCCTGATGGACAACCATCAATTATGCCACCTATAGCCTCTCCATGAGATTCGCCAAAAGTTGTCAACTGAAATAGAGTTCCGAATTTGTTTCCTGACATTATTATTTAATTATCACAAATATAATGGGAAAGTTTTGATTTGCTTAAGCACTTAAATAAATGTAGTTATCAATAAACTTTAGTGGGATAAAAATAAATTATGTTTTCCAATGGATTTAGATTCCTGNTTATTATAAATAATAATACCAAGCTTATAAAAATCAATACTCAAATAAACACAATCATCTTTTATAATCGTTTTCCATGCATTTGTCATATCATTACTCCAATGAATATCGTCAAAAATTACAATCGCATTTTGTGCAAATTGTTTTTTTAATAACTCGTAATACTTTATTGTAGCNTCAAATTGATGGTTACCATCAATAAATACTAAATCAAACTTGATNTTCAATTTATTTAATTCTAATAATTTCTCATCGTATAAACCATGAATTACTCTGAATCTNTTATTATCACTAATTAAATTAAANCGGTCNGTNGCTATATTACAAAGNTTTTTTATNCCCTCAAGAGTAAAAAATATTGANTTTNTTTTTTTTTCAATTGCCTTTANAAAATANTGTCCTGAAACACCCAAATTTGTCCCAATTTCTAATACATTTTTAATTTTTTCCNTTTTGGCTAAATGNTAAAAAAAAGCTGTCCATTTTTTTGTAGATGCTGCTTTTGTCGCAATTTCAGAAACACTTAAAATTTTATTATTACCTATTTCCTTAAAATTTATTTTATTGTTATTAGCACTTAGCTCTAGTCTATATTCATCAAGAAAATTTAAAATTTTTTTATCCTCATAAGAGTGGCTATTGTTTTTTACTTTTTCAAAAGCATTAATTATACCTGCGGCAGGTTCAATTGATTTTACCAGCCTGACTGTAAAATTTTGAAAAATTTTACTTAAAAGAAAATGTTTTAACCTTCTTATTTTATTAAATATTCTTGACAAAATAATTATTATTAGGTTTTTAAAATCTAATTTTAACTGTAAATTAAAAGAATTTAGATTTATTTTGAAATAGAAGTTTGGACCTTTTAATATTATGAACTATTATTAGAGTTCTTCATCAAGATTAAAGACAAAGATTTGTTAAAAAAACTAGAAAAGATTGTTGGTGAAAATTCCGTTTTGTCAAATGGAAAAGAAAAATTAAGGTTTGATCATATTTGGAAAACAGATATTCCAACTAATGCCTTCGCAGTGATATTTCCAAAATCAACTAAGCAAATATCTGAAATAATGAAACTTTGCTACCTAAATAATCAAAAAGTTGTTATTCAGGGTGGTTTAACAAATTTAGTAGGGTCTACCGAAACAAAAAAAAGTGATCTTGTTATATCTCTTGACAAAATGAATAAAATTGAGGAGATTGATACAAAAAGTAGGACAATGACAGTTCAGTCAGGGGTGGTTTTAGAAGATGCATTAACAGCGGCAGATGAAAAAAAATTAATGCTTCCCTTAAATTTTGGTGCTAAAGGTTCAGCTCAAATTGGTGGAATCGTATCAACTAATGCAGGTGGTTTGAGAGTTTTAAGATTTGGCATGACAAGGAACTTAATTCTTGGTCTTGAAGCAGTTTTATCTAATGGTGAAATTATTTCTTCTATGAAAAAAATAACTAAGGATAATTCAGGTTATGACATAAAACAACTTTTTATTGGATCTGAGGGAACACTTGGAATTATATCTAAAGTAATATTTAAACTTGAAGAAAAACCAACGTCTAGATTTTCTGCTCTTGTTGCTTTAGAAGATTATGATAATGTTATTGACCTTTTAAAATTTATGCAAAAAGGTCTTTCAGGCAGTTTATCTGGATTTGAGTTAATTTGGGGGGAAACATATAAAACTATGAGGGATTCATCTCCCGAATATTCCTCATTACTAGATACAAACTTTAAATACTACGTCATTATTGAATCATTAGGTTCAGATGCAAAAGTTGAACTTGAAAGGTTATCTGACCTGATTTATCAAGCAATGGAAAAAAATATTGCAGAGGATGCTCTTCTAGCGCAAAATGACAGGGAACTTAAAATGATATGGAATCTTCGCGAAGATGTTTCAGTTTTGGCAAAGAAATCAAAATTTGATCAACATTTTGATATCAGTCTTCCAATACCGGTAATTGAAAAAGAAGTTAATATTGCAATCAGAAAACTAAATAAGCTATCCTATGTTGATAATATATTTGTTTTTGGACACTTGGCAGATGGAAACATTCACTTTATAATTGGAAAAAGCGAAAACGATAAGGAAAAAACAAAAAAAATAAATGAAATAATTTATAAGAATTTAAAGAAAAATTTAGGATCAGTTTCAGCTGAGCACGGCATAGGGAGAGATAAAAAGGAGTACCTGAATACATCAAGATCCAAATCGGAAATTAATTTAATGATTAAATTAAAAAAAACATTAGACCCAATGAATATTTTAAATTCTGGAAGAATTATTTAATTCTGATGATGAGATTTAATTATGTAAATATGAATTTTTTTAAAAGAACTTCATCTAAAATAATTTAATACTTTAGCCTTATGAATAAAAATCTATTTATTTTAATAATTCTTGCAATAGTATATAGCTGCACACAAGGAAAAAGTGAATTCACAGTAAAAGGTTCTGTTGACTTAAAAGACGGTGCCATGATCTACAGGATTATTGCAGATTCCAATCAACAACCAAAGGTAATTGATTCAGTATCTGTGAAATCAAAAAGTTTTATGATGAAGGGGGAATCAATCATCCCTGATATCAATTTTCTATCCCTACAAGGAATGAATGGTAATTTTCCATTTGTTTTAGAACCAGGAGTTATAAAGATTTCGCTCTACAAGGATAGTTTAATGACTTCAAAGGCATATGGAACAATTTCCAACGATGGTTTCATGGAATACAAGAATGAAACAAAGGCTTTTGTAACATCTATGAATGCAATTGCAAGAGACTTACAGCAGGCTAGTTTTAGTAGAGATACTCTTCTGGCAGAAGATCTTCAAGAACAATACAAAGATGTTCAAGATCAGGTTAAGAAATACGAGGTTAATTTTATTAAAAAAAATAAAGACTCATATATTTCTTTATTGATACTTGAGCGATTTGTAACAAGTAAACAAATGAATGTTCAAGAAGCAAAACCGATTTACGATTTGTTTTCTGATCGACTAAAGTCAAGTAAGTCTGGACAGAATCTGAATAATATTCTTAATGCTAAGCCAGATCCCGCTGAAGTTGGCCAAATTGCACCTGAATTTCAAGGTCCAGGTCCAAAAGGAGAAGTTGTGAGCTTAAAGGATAATTTGGGAAAAATAACTATTGTAGACTTTTGGGCATCTTGGTGTCGGCCTTGCAGGGTTGAAAATCCAAATCTTGTTAAAACTTATAATAAATTTAAGGATAAAGGCCTTAATATATTAGGTGTTGCCTTAGATCGTGATAAACAAAATTGGCTACAAGCTATCAAGGATGATGGATTAGAGTGGTCTCATGTATCTAATCTCAAATATTGGCAAGATCCAATTGCACAAAAATACAACGTAAGGGCTATTCCGGCAAGTTTTATTCTTAATGAAGATGGTAAAATTTTAGCCAAAAACCTGAGGGGAAATGCATTAGATGCNAAAATTTCTGAATTACTTGGAGATTAGTCNATTTATAGATTTATTTCTTAAAAAAATATCCTGCAATTATTATTGTAAATACAAGAATTCCAAGTGTTAATGCTGAATTGTATAAAACATCTGGCTGAAATGCAATTGTAGCTAAAAGACCAGAGATTGCTCCTCCAAAATGTGCAGTATGCCCAATATTATCTTGTTGTTTTTTCATNCCGTANAAAGTGTAAATTAGATATAGCGTGGCCATAATATATCCTGGTAATGGAATTGGAAAAAAAAGAAAAGCTAACTGCATTTCAGGATATAAAAGCACTGCACTGTAAACCACTCCAGTNACAGCACCACTTGCACCTACAGCAGTATAATTACGTTCATTTTCATGGTATTTTAAAGACACATAATTGCCCAAATATAGACTAGTNAAATAAAGGGCAAGAAACTTTTCCTCCCCTATACTATTGACAACGTATCCAGCAAAGAAATATAGAGAAAGCATATTGAACAGTAAATGGTTAAAGTCAACATGTAAAAAACCAGAGGAAAACATTCTAATTTGTTCACCATCAATAATTTTACCCACCTTAAAACTATACTTGTTAAAAAATGAACCATTTCTAAAACCAANTGATGAAATCAAAATATTTGAAATTATTGTAATAACAACTATGATCGGTAATCCTAACATTCATCAAATATAGTATCTTTGAAAAAAAAAAGTTGCAAAGACTTGTCTATATCTTTGTTTATCCATTCATCTATCTAATCGCCTCCATACCTTTTGGTGTACTTTATTTTTTTTCAGATATTTTAAAATTTTTTATTTACAATATTTTTGGATATAGAAAAAAAATTGTAAGGCAAAATATTAGATTAGCATTTAAGGACATATCAGATAAAAAACTGAAACAGATTGAAAAAAAATTTTACTCTCACTTTTGTGATATTACTCTAGAAGCATTCAAATCATTCAAAATGAGTGAAAAGGAAATGAAAAAGAGATTTGTTTTTAAAAATATTGAGGTCTTAAAACAATTCGAAAAAAAGAAACAAAGTGTTATAGTTAACGTTGGACACTTTTCTANTTGGGAATGGATGTTATCATTAGGATATTATCTTTCTTTCAAGGGGTATGGAATTTACACACCATTAATGAACAAATATTTTAATAAGCTGGTTCAAAAAATTAGAAAAAAACATAATTGTTNGTTGATTTCAAGATATAGTGCAATTGAGACAATGAAAAAAAAGGAGTCAGAAGGTGAATTGGCATTTTACGGTTTCGCGAGTGACCAATCACCAAGACCAAAGCCAAAAACCTATTGGAGAAAGTTTTTAGGGGTTAAAGTACCAGTTTTTATGGGGGCTGAATTAATTGCTCGTGAATTAAATATTGCGATTGTATATACTAGAGTCAATAGAGTTAAAAGGGGTTATTATGAGGCTGAATTTGAATTATTAACAGATGAGCCCAAAATGACAAAAAAACATGAAATAACAGATACATTTACGGAATGGTTAGAAAAAGATATTTATANTGATCCCACACAATATCTTTGGACTCACAATAGATTTAAGCATAGGCGTAGTGATATTCCAGAAACTAGATCAATGTTTTAATTACACTCAAAAACTTACTAGCTAATTTTTTTGCAGCTTTTTGACTAACTGCCTCAGTATAAATTCTGATGATAGGTTCTGTATTTGACTTTCTTATATGAACCCAAGAATTTTCAAATTCAATTTTCAATCCATCAATTTTTATCAAATTTTCTCCTTTATACTTATTTTCAATTTTATCAATTATTTTATTAATATCAGTTCTTGCAGGCAGATTGACCTTGGTCTTGCTCATAAAATAATTAGGATATGAAGCTCTTAATGATGAAACTTTTAATTTCTTGTGAGCCAGGAAACTTAAAAACAAAGCAATACCAACCAAAGCATCTCTTCCATAATGCAAATCTGGATAAATAACTCCACCATTGCCCTCACCTCCTATAACAGCATTCTTTTCTTTCATTTTTTCAATCACATTTAATTCACCTACTGCACTGGAAAAGTATTCCCCTCCATGTACTTTTGTAATATCATAAAGAGCTTTTGTAGAAGACAAGTTTGATACTGAATTTCCTTTTTTTTGAGATAAAACATAGTCGGAGCAAGCTACCAAAGTATACTCCTCCCCGAAATAATCTCCTTTCTCATCAACAAATGCTAATCGGTCAACATCAGGATCTACTGCTATTCCAAAATCAGCACTCTGTTTAACAACACTAATTGATAATTCAGATAAATGTTCTTCGAGTGGTTCTGGATTATGAGGAAAATTTCCGTTAGGATCACAATATAAACAAACCGTCTCTACACCTAACCTATCTAAAAGAATTGGTATCGCAATACCACCAGTGGAGTTTACCGCATCTAAAACCACTTTAAACTTACTTTTTTTTATTAAATCTCGATTAATAAGAGATAGCTCTAAAATACTATTAACATGACTTTCAACCATATCTTCTACAATAGTTATTTTTCCTAGATAATCTATGGTAGAATAGCTAAAATCTCTATTATCGGCGATATTTATTATTTCAGAAACAGACTTGGCATTTAAAATTTCTCCATTACTATCAAGAAACTTAAGTGCATTCCACTCTTTAGAATTGTGGCTTGCTGTTATCATTATACCAGCATTAGCATTTAATTTAACAACTGCCATCTCTACTGTAGGAGTAGTAGATAAACCCAAATCAAAAATTTCAACCCCATAGCCAACAAGAGTTTGGTTAACAATTGAGTGAACCATTTGTCCAGATATTCGAGCATCTCTGCCTACTGCTACTTTAGGGTGATCAATCTCTGAATTTGATTTCAACCAACTTGCAAATGCAGAAACAAATATTACTATGTCGAATGGAGTTAAATTATCAGAGGGCTTTCCCCCAATAGTTCCTCTAATTCCTGAAATTGATTTAATTAAAGTCATATACAAATGTAGGGATAACTTAAATTCTCATATTAAGTTTTCATTTAAAATAAAATTTTAATTGATCCTCTATTTAGTAGAATATCAATTATAAGCCAAATCAAATTAAAACATTTAAGCATTAGTAAAATATTTTTAATTAATGTGTTTAATCGAAATTTAGAATAAAGTATATAAATAAATTATTGCATAAAATATTATTTTTGCAAAATTGAATATGGATGAAAATCAGAACTATATTGATATTCAGGGTGCGAGAGTCCACAATCTAAAGAATGTAAGCTTAAAAATACCTAGAGAAAAACTGGTTGTTATAACTGGATTATCTGGCAGCGGGAAGTCTTCACTTGCATTTGATACTATTTATGCTGAGGGACAACGCAGATATATGGAAACCTTTTCAGCATATGTAAGACAGTTTTTAGGTAATTTAGAGAGACCTGAAGTTGATAAAATTGATGGACTTTCCCCAGTTATTGCGATAGAACAAAAAACAACATCAAAAAGTCCACGCTCAACTGTTGGAACTGTAACAGAACTTTATGACTATATAAGGTTACTTTTTGCCAGAGTTGGCTCTGCACATAGTTATGTTACTGGAAAAAAAATGGTTAAGTATAGTGATGATCAAATAATTCAACTAATAGTCAATGAATATTTGGATAAGAAAATTGAAATTCTATCCCCATTAATNAAATCAAGNAAAGGGCATTATAGAGAGCTTTTTGATTCTATGTCTAAACAAGGTTTTCTAAAAGTTAGGGTCAATGGAGAAATAATAGATTTAAAACCTGGAATGCGATTAGATCGATATAAAACGCACGATATAGAATTATTAGTTGACAGAATGCGAGTGAAAAAAGAATTAAATGAACTTAAAAGANTAAGTGAATCAATTAAAACNGCAATGTACTATGGTGATGATTCAATAATATTAGTTGATAATGAAACANAAAGCCTAAGGTATTTTAGTAGAAGTTTAATGTGTCCTATTAGCGGAATATCATATTCTTTACCTGAACCAAATTCCTTTTCTTTCAATTCTCCCAAAGGNATGTGTAAAAAATGTAAGGGTTTGGGAAAACAATTTGAGGTAAATTCAAAAAAAATAATTCCTGATCACTCAGTCTCAATTGAAAAAGGGGGTATAATTCCACTTGGAGAAAAAAAAAACACATGGGGATATAGGCAAATGGAAGTGATTGCAAAACGCTTCGATTTCTCCCTTACCGATCCAATTAATAAAATTCCTAGAAAAGCAATTGAAGTAATTATGAGAGGTGGTAAAGAGAGATTTTCTTTACCATCAAAAACATTAGGAATAACCAGAGATTATAAAATTGAATATGAAGGGATTGAAAACTTTATCATCCACCAATTTGAAAATACTGATTCAGCGGGAATTAAACGCTGGGCCTCAAATTTTATGGATGAGAAGGAATGTTCTTCATGCAATGGTATGAGATTGAATAAAGAATCTCTAAATTTTAAAATTGACAATCTAAACATTGGTGAAGTAAGTNAATTTGATTTAGATGATCTTTTCAATTGGATAAGTCAATTAAAAAATAAATTGTCCGATTCTGATAAAATTATTGCTGAAGAAATAATAAAAGAAATTCAAAATAGATTAGAATTCCTCTTGAATGTAGGACTTAATTATTTAAGCCTAAGTAGATCGACTAAATCCTTATCTGGAGGGGAGTCACAACGTATTAGATTAGCCACGCAAATTGGGTCAAAACTTGTTGGTGTACTTTATATTTTAGATGAACCAAGTATTGGTTTACATCAAAGGGACAATGAAAAACTAATTAGCTCATTAGAATCATTGAGAAATATGGGAAACTCCGTCATTGTTGTTGAACACGACAGAGATATGATATTGAGAGCTGACCATATTATTGATATTGGTCCAATGGCAGGGAAAAATGGTGGAGAAATAATTTCTGAGGGCCCCCCATCCTTACTAAAGATGAAAAATAGCTTAACAGCNACTTACCTTAACAATAATGAAAAAATAAATGTCCCTTTGGTCAGAAGAAAGGGAAATGGAAAAAGTTTGATACTTGAGGGTTGCAATGGAAACAACCTTAAAAATATTGATGTTCAAATACCATTAGGTTTAATGGTTGGCATTACAGGGGTTTCAGGGAGCGGTAAGTCAACGCTAATAAATGAAACACTTTACCCAATTTTAAATGCACATATTTATAATGCTGTTAAAAAACCTCTNTCTTATAGATCAATAATTGGTATTGAAGAGCTTGATAAGGTGGTTGATATAAACCAGTCACCAATTGGACGAACACCCAGAAGTAATCCAGCCACATATTGCGGAGTATTTGCTGAAATAAGAAAACTTTTTACATTAACCCCTGAAGCCCAAATAAGGGGATATAAAGCTGGTAGATTCAGTTTCAATGTAGTAGGTGGCAGATGTGAAGAATGCCAAGGAGGTGGAATGAAAACAATAGAAATGAATTTTTTACCAGACGTGAATATTGAATGTGAAAGCTGCAACGGCAAACGTTTTAATCGAGAGACACTAGAAATTCGTTATAAAGGAAAATCAATTTCTGATATACTTTTTATGTCAGTAAATCAGGCTTGTAGTTTTTTTGAAAGTCATCCAAAAATTTACAGAAAACTAAAAACTATAAAAGATGTTGGTTTAGGCTATATAACTCTTGGACAATCTTCAACGACCCTTTCTGGTGGTGAGGCTCAAAGGATAAAACTTGCCTCAGAATTATCAAAAAAAGATACTGGAAAAACACTTTATATTTTAGATGAGCCAACCACTGGATTACATTTTGAAGATGTGAGAGTACTAATGGGTGTATTGGATCAATTAATTGAAAAAGGAAATTCNGTATTAATTATTGAACATAATATGGATGTAATTAAATTAGTAGATTATATAATTGATATAGGACCAGGTGGAGGAAAAAATGGGGGTAAGGTTGTGTGCCATGGAGCTCCAGAGGAAATAATTAATATAAAAGAAAGTTATACTGGAAAATATCTTTCAAGAGAAATAAAATCAAAAAATCAAAAAAATTGATTTTNAAAAAGCAATCATTAATAATTATAATTCTTTTAGCGACTTGTAAAATTGTAAAGTCACAAAATAACTTGGTATATAATATTAACGTTAATATTGATTCGATNGAAAAAAAACTTAATGTAGAACAATCGATTTCTTTTACAAACCAAGCCATTAAATTAATAGATACCATATATCTTGCAGACTGGTCTAATTCATATTCTAGCATCAACACACCATTGGCTCAAAGGTTTGGAGAGGAATATGATAGAAGCTTCTTCCTTTCAAAAAAATCAAAATTAGGAAATACTAAAATAAATTTCATTAAAGAGGAAGATAAGGNGTTAAAATGGAGTCGAGTAAAAAATAAACCCGATATAATTATAGTAATTCCAGAAAAACCAATAAATATTAACGAGGAATATAAATTTAAATTNAACTATGAAATCAAAGTCCCAGATTCAAAATTTAATCATTATGGTTATGACCAAAACGGAAATATTTTTTTGAGAAACTGGCATATTTCACTTAACCCAATCTTTAATGGGAAATGGTTAAATCATAGTAATTTAAACCTTGATGATTTAAGTTCCGTCCCTGCCAAATACAATCTTAGAATTAATGACGAACCTCAAGTTAAAATTNATCTAAACCTAAAATTTGATAAGCTAGAGAATCAAANGCAACTCTTTAGTGGAATTGATGTAAAAGAACTGNTATTATCACTCTCAACAGAGAGTCAGTTTGAATCATTTATGACTGTCAATGAGAATAAAATAGTCACNGATATATTTAACAAGGTCAATAAGGATGAAGCTAAAATGATTATAAATAGAATAGATCGGTTTGTTGGTGAAAACTTTACTANTGAAGAAAATAAAAAATATTTAGTGCCGAAATTAATGTATGAAAAAAATCCATTTTATGGCCTTAATGATCTACCTGATTTTTTAGCCCCTTTCGATAAAAATTTCTTAGCTGAAATTTCATACCTCAAAGCTTTCCTGCATTTTTATCTTAATTCAAATACAAATTTCGACTTAAGAAAAAATCATTGGATTATCGGTGGCCTCCAAACATATATTATTATTAAATACATTGAAAAATACTATCCTAACCAAAAATTTATTGGAAGAATTGGTGAATTTAAACTTATGAAGGGTTATAATATCGCAAAAATTTATTTTAATGAAAGTTTCTTTATGTTTTATGAACTAATGGAAAAAACAAATCTTCAGCAATCTGATTTATTACCCAAAGATAAATTAATTAAGTTCAATGAAAGATTTGGATCTCCTTATCATGTTGGAGTTGGCTTGAGATTTTTAGAGGAATACATTGGAGATTCTTTTAGAGTAGGAATAAAAAAATATTTTGAGAAAGGTGCAAATAACGATTTAGTTGAAGTTTTAAAAGAATACTCGAATAAAAATATAGATTGGTTTAAGGAATTTTATCTAGCAAAAAGAACTTCAATTGATATTAGTGTTAAATCGGTTAGAAAAAGAGGCGATAGTTTGCTTGTGAAGATTAATAAATTTTCAAAAAATAAGCTTCCATTTATTCTTGCACAGGTAAAAAACAACAGGATAATCAGTAAAAAATGGATCAGTAATATTGAGAAAGAAGGAGTTGTTTTTTTGAAAAATCTTGAGCCAGATTACATAGCTATAAATCCAAAAACCCGTTACACTGAAAAAAATAAAATCAATAACTGGAAGTATGTGGGGAATTTACTTAACACCAAACCAATTCATTTTAATTTCCTTAAAGATTATCAATCTCCTAAGAGAGTTCAAATGTTTTATAACCCTATCTTCAATTACAACCTTTATGATGGGGTCTCATATGGATCAAAGTTTTACGATAAAGGAATTTTGGCACAGAAGTTTACATTTGAGATCATGCCCCAATATTCATCTGTAAACAAAAACTTAGTTGGTAAAATGAACTTTTCATTATTGATTCATAATGAGGAAAAAAAGAATTATGCTTCGGTATTCAATTTTTTTGCTAGCAGCTATCATTATGACGATGGATTAAGATATCAAGTATTCAGACCTGCATTGACTTTTTATTTTAGAACTGACAACTTTAGGCTCAATTCAAGACCTTTATTGGGATTATATTATTTTTATGTAGACCGGGTGGAATCTAAGAGTTCTAATACTAACCCAAATTACAAAATTGTTAATCTTAGGTACCTTTATTCTAATCCTGGTGCAATTAAGCACATGACTTTCGACAGTAACTTTCAGTTTTCCAGCAAATTCGCTAAAATGGAATTTGAATTCGATATCAGAAGATTACTTCCAAATGGAAGCCAAATAACTGCTAGGTTTTTTATTGGAAAATTTTTAAAACATAACAACAGACAAACTAACTTCTTTGATTTTAATCTGAACCGTCCTCAAGATTATTTATTTAAGTATAATTATTTTGGAAGATCAGAGGATAAAGGGATTTACAGTCAGCAGATTGTAATGGCTGAGGGAGGGTTTAAATCAATCCACACTAAAAGCACAGCTAATGATTATTTATTGTCAGCAAATATAACATTGGGAATATGGAAGTGGATTGAATCTTATGTTGACATTGGTTCACTTAAAAATACAGGAGAAAATATTTCAACATTTTTTGGATCTGGTATTCGTTTTAATATTATACCAGACTATCTTGAAATATATTTTCCAATACTTAGCTCAAATGGTTGGGAAATTGATAGGAATGAATATTCAAAGAAAATTAGATTTGTGTTAACAATGAATACAAAACAGTTTTTAGGTTTATTTTCAAGAAGATGGTTTTAAAATTGAGAATTTAAAATTTGGTCTGATTTTCAACTTATTAAAAGACTCAAAATTGTATTTTTATATTATAATATGAATTTTAAAAATCAAGAAGAAACAGTTGTTTTTAACTTTGAGGACTACAAAAAAAAGGTGCTTAAAGATTATTATACTATTGTTCTTAGTAGAGAAACGAGTGTTCTTGGGCGAAGAGAAGTTTTAAGCGGAAAAGGTAAATTTGGAATCTTTGGAGACGGTAAAGAACTTCCTCAAATTGCTATGAATCATTTCTTTGAAAATGGGGATTTTAGATCTGGATATTATAGAGATCAAACTTTTTTGATGGCACAAGGATTTTTAACCCCTGAGGATCACTTTGCTGCTCTTTATGCTCATCCAGATGTAAAATATGAACCAATGTCTGCTGGTAGACAAATGGTGGGACATTTTTCTAATAAACTAATTGATGAAAATGGAAATTGGCTGGATCAAACCAAACAAAAGAATCACATTTCTGACGTTTCATCAATTGGTGCTCAAATGCCTAGACTTGTCGGCCTTGCGCAAGCCTCTAAAATTTACAGAAAATTAAAAATTCCAGGATCAGAAAAGTTTTCCAAAAATGGTAATGAAATTGCCTGGGGAACAATTGGTAATGCTGGCACAAGTGAAGGACTATTCTTTGAGGCTATAAATGCAATTGGAGTACTTCAAATTCCAGTTGTTATGAGTATATGGGATGACGGTTATGGTATTTCCGTTAAAAACGAGCAACAAACGACTAAACAAAGTATTTCAAAAGCCTTATCTGGATTTAATAAGGAAGAAAATGGTAGTGGCCTAGAAATAATGACTGTCAAAGGTTGGGATTACCCAGCATTGATTAAAACATACTCATATGCATCAAAGCTCGCCAGAGAAAATCATATTCCTGTTTTAGTTCATGTCACTGAGCTAACCCAGCCTTTAGGTCACTCCACATCTGGCTCCCATGAACGTTATAAATCAGAAGAAAGGCTTGAATGGGAAAAGGAAAATGATTGCAACAAAAGAATGCGAGAGTGGATACTCTCAAACGGATTTTCAATTGAGAAAGATCTCATTGAAATTGAAAATACTATAAAAGAGGAGGTTAAGGAAGCTAGAAGATCAGCTTGGAGAAATTATCAAAAACCTATTCTTAAACTTAAGCATGAACTAAATATATTTTTAGAGGAATTTATTTTAAGTACTAATAAAGATGTTGCTTTAAAAATTATTCATAAGGAACTTAATGAAAAAACTGAGTTGTTTTACCATGATGTTCTGACTAGTGCGAAGAAAACTCGTAACATTTTAATTCGTCAAGGCTTTATTAAAGTTGAAAATTTTAAGGATTGGATTAATAAAACAAAAAACTTATTGCAAGAAAAGTTCTCCTCTAACCTGTACAGCGAGGGTATAAATTCAATTGAGAGAGTGAAATCAATTCCTGTTCAATATTCAAAAGAGCCTAAAATGGTTGATGGGAGGATTATTCTTAGAGATAATTTTGATAAGCTTATGGAAAGCGAAGATCGCCTAATCATATTTGGACAGGATAGTGGAAAAATAGGAGGAGTTAATCAAGGTTTAGAGGGTTTACAAAAGAAATATGGTAAAATTCGTGTTGCTGATTCAGGAATCCGGGAGGCAACTATTATTGGTCAAGGAATTGGAATGGCACTTAGAGGTCTCAAGCCAATAGCCGAAATTCAGTACCTAGACTATATACTATACTGTATTCAAATACTTAGTGACGATTTGGCAACATTAAGCTATAGAACAAAAGGAAGACAGCTTTCTCCACTAATTATCCGAACCAGAGGACATCGACTGGAGGGTATTTGGCACTCTGGATCACCAATGGCTGGAATCATTAATCTTATGAGAGGAATACATATTCTCGTCCCTAGAAACATGACTCAAGCCGCTGGATTTTACAATACTCTTTTAAAGGCCAATCAACCTGCAATCGTAATTGAATCACTTAATGGCTATAGAATCAAAGAAAAAATGCCATCTAACTTGGGGGTTTTTACTTTACCAATTGGTAAAGTCGATATTTTAAAAGTTGGACTTGATATCACCCTTGTTTCATACGGCTCTACCCTAAGAATTGTTGAAAAGGTTGCAAAAGATTTAGAAAATTTCGATATAAATGCTGAAGTCATTGACATACAATCATTAATACCTTTTGACCTTGATTGTGAAATAAAGGATAGTATTGAAAAGACCAACAGGTTGGTAATTATTGATGAAGATATGCCAGGTGGAGCATCTGCATTCATTTTACAACAACTCATGGACAAACAGAAAATATATCCTTACCTAGATAGTCAACCAAAACTTATTAATTCAAAGCCACATAGACCTGCTTACGGAGAAGATGGAGATTACTTCTCAAAACCATCTTATGATGATATATTTGAAGAAGTATACAATATAATGCATGAGGTAATGCCAAATAAATACCGAAAACTTTAATATTAAATTGTAAAAACTTTTACTAACAGTTCTTGAAGAATACCTCTGTGATTAATTGACTTTGCTCCTACTCCCTTGCTTTTAAGGTCTGCCTCCATTGCTAAATTAATTGCTTTACTAGATTGTTTTAAATTAAAATGAAGACTAGCATTGTGATAGTCCCTCAAGAAAAATGGATTAATCCCTAAAATTTTTGCTGCGTTAGATTTATCTGAAATCCCATGATAAGTCAATAATCTTCTAAAAAAAGTATAAAAACCAGAAATTGTAAGTATTAGAGGATGATTTTTCGGATTTTCAGACATATATTTTACTATTTGACAACATTTTCTGAAGTCGCGACTACCCAGGGCTCTATATAGTTCAAAATTGTTAAAATCTTTACTGAAGCCAACATACTCCTCAATTAAGTCAGGAGTAATATTCGTTAAATCCCCCATTGAAACTTTAAGCTTTTCAATTTGTTTTTCAATTTTATTTAAATCATTTCCCAATGCCTCACAAAGAAGTTGAAGTCCATGATTATCTGTATTAAGACCATAATCTTTTAGTTTTCCTAAAATCCATGGAGATAACTTATTATCATAAAGTGGATTACTCTCAAGTATCACTCCAATTTTTTTGGCTGCTTTGTAAAGTTTTGTTCGTTTATCAATTTTTTTATATTTATAACAGATTACCAGAACTGTTTTTACCTGAGGGCTTAACAGATAATCTGCAATAATATCCATTGACTTATCAAGGTTTTGGGCTTCCCTGACAACAATCAAATTATGAGAGGATAACATTGGAAATCGTTTTGCAGTTTCTACAATATGAGTAGCATTAACATCTTTTCCATAGAATAATGAATAATCGAATGACCGAGACGAATCATCAATTAAATTATCAGTTATTTTAGATTCAATTTTATCAATAAAATATGGTTCATCTCCGTGCAATAAATAAAATGGAGAATATTCTTCATTTTCAATTGACGACATTATCTGTCTAAATTCACTCATCTTAAAAAAATATATGCAATTTTGTTATATGGAAAAACTTAATTTCCCAATGTTTAATCTACCTACTAAAAGTAAGGAAAATAAAAATTTTATTTTTGATAGTATTAGAAAAAAATGGCTTATTCTTACACCAGAAGAATGGGTTAGGCAACATTGCGTGCAGTACTTAATAAATAATAAAGGTTACCCCATAGGTCTAATTCAAGTAGAAAAGAAATTAAAAGTAAATCAAAGAGAAAAAAGATACGATATCGTATGCTTTAATCAAGGAGGAAAAATCAATCTTTTAGTAGAATGCAAAAGACCTGATGTTAAAATTACTCAAAAAACTTTTGATCAGATTTCACAATATAACTATGCACTAAAAAGCGATTTAATAATGATTACTAATGGGCTTAAGCATTACTACTGTAAGATAAATTTTGAAGATAAAAAGTATGTTTTTTTAGATAAATTACCTCCTTTTAAATACCATTAAAATGAATTTAGCAATTGCAATTTTAAATTGGAATGGTAAAAAATTACTTCAGCGTTTTTTACCCTCAATAATAGAGAATAGCGAAAAGGTGGATATATATATTATAGATAATGCATCTACTGATGGATCACAGAAATACATTAAAAAGAATCATTCACAGATTAATTTGATTCAACTGAACAAAAATTATGGTTTTGCAGGTGGTTACAATCGTGGATTAGAAAAAATCAATGCTGAACTAGTTTGCTTGCTTAATAATGATGTTTTAGTAAAAAAAAATTGGCTTCCACCTATTATTAATCATTTTAAAAATAATCCAAAAACAGCTATAGCTCAACCACATATATTGGACCTAAACAATCCTGAATATTTTGAATATGCTGGCGCAGCAGGTGGTCATATAGATCGCCTGGGTTACCCATATTGTAAAGGAAGAATTTTTAATAATCTTGAAAAAGACAATGGTCAGTATAATCAAGATAGTAAAGTTTTTTGGGCTAGCGGAGCCTGTTTTTTTGTTAGGAAGAAGAGCTTTAAATATCTAGGTGGTTTTGATGAGGATTTTTTTGCGCATATGGAGGAAATTGATCTTTGTTGGAGAGCATTTAATCAAAATCTAGAAGTTTATTCATTATTTAAAAGTAAAGTTTACCACTTGGGTGGAGGATCATTGAGTGTTTCTCCGCAAAAAACTTATTTGAACTTTCGAAATAATTTATTCCTATTGTTAAAAAACCTTCCAGAAAAAAGATTTCTTAGAATAACTGAGAGAATTGCCTGGGATGGAATTGCTATTATTTTTTTTGTATTAAAGCTTGAATTAAAGAATGCATTTGCTGTTCTTTCAGCTCATTATAGTTTTTTTATAAATATTCGAAAGATGAAGTTAAAAAAAAATATAAATCAAGAAAAAAAGGATTATTATCAGGTCAAATCTCTAATATTAAGATATTTATGTTCTAAAAACTAGAAAATCTTCTCTGTTTAAAGGTCATTTTTCGGTTTTTATATTATTTTTACGCAAGTAAAAAAAAACATCAAAACTAAATTATGAAAAAGTATATTGCATTAGCTACAATAACAGGTGTTTTGCTCTCATCATGTGTGTCTCAGCAAAAATTTGCCGACCTAGAAACACTTCAGCAAAACACTAAGAGTTTACTTGATAGCGCAACAATTAAATTAAACTCTTGTAATGAAGAAAAAGAAGCTGTGGAAGCACGTTTATCTACATTACGAGAAAGAGTTAGTTTTCTTCAAGCAAACAATCAAGATCTCATCAACAACATAGGTAATCTTACTACCCTATCTCAAAAAGGAGCTGAAAATTTGGAGAAGTCCCTTGAAAGCATGAAAGAGAAAGACATTAAAATTCAAAGAATGCAGGATGCGGTCACTAAAAAGGATTCAGTGACATTGGCATTAGTCACCAGCTTAAAGGGTGTTTTAGGTAATATGAGTGACGACGACATTGAAATAAATGTCGAAAAGGGAGTTGTATATGTATCGATTTCAGATAAACTTTTATTCAGAAGTGGGAGTTATTCAGTAACTCGAAAAGCTAAAGAGGTGCTCGGTAAAGTTGCTAAAGTTGTAAATGATAAACCTGAATTGGAATTTATGGTTGAAGGTCATACTGATAATGTTCCGATTAAAATAGAGGGAATTGAGGACAATTGGGACTTGAGTGTTAAACGTTCTGTTTCAGTTATCAGAATTCTGCAAAAAGACTTTGGAGTAAATCCAGAGCGAATGACTGCTGCTGGAAAAAGTTTTTATA
>NZOY01000077.1 GCA_002695445.1 Flavobacteriaceae bacterium | reverse complement strand
AATTCTCTGTTCCTCCACTCTCGTCGCCATTGGTTAATAAATTAGTAAAAAAGTACCTTGGAAAAAGTGCTCACCTAATTTTTGACACCTTTGATGTTAATTCAAAAAATGCTGCAAGTATTGGTCAGGTTCATCATGCAAGTTTAAATGGTAAAGAGCTAGCCGTAAAAATTCAGTATCCAGGTGTACGCGAGAGTATTTACTCTGACTTAAGCATAATCAAACCATTTGCTACGAGAATGTTTAATTTAAGGGGTAAAGACATAGAAAAATATTTTAAGGAAGTTGAGAATAAATTAATTGAGGAAACAAATTATGCTCTTGAATTAGAGCAGAGTCAAAAAATAGCAAAGCAATGCAACCAAATCCCATCCCTTAAATTTCCAACATATTACCCTGAATTATCTACAGGAAAAATTTTAACCATGGACTGGATGAACGGTATTCATTTATCTGAATTTAATTCTAAGTATAACAAAAAATTTTCTAAAGTAAATTCGATAGGTCAAACTCTTTGGGATTTTTATATGCACCAGATACATCATTTAAGAGAGGTACATGCTGATCCTCATCCGGGGAACTTTTTAATTGATGAATTAGACAACTTAATTGTACTAGACTTTGGATGTGTAAAATCAATTCCTAATGTTTTTTATAATCCATACTTTGAATTACCAAAAATTAGTGTGAAGAAAAATCAAAAAAAGTTTAAAGACCTTCTATTCGAACTTGAAATTTTAAGGGTAGATGATAATTTCAATGAAATAATCTATTTAACTGATTTATTTGGTAATCTAATAAATGTTCTGACCAAACCATTCACGGTCAATGAATTTGATTTTGGCAACAATAAATTTTGGAACCAAGTTAATGGTCTAGCAAAAAAATTATCTTCTGATAAAATTTTAAGAAAAATCAATGGGAACAGAGGATCGAAACATTTTATTTATATGAATCGTACTTTTTTTGGTTTATATTCACTTTTAAATCAATTGGGCGCTAAAGTAAATACTCAGTCTTACAAGAAATATTTTAATCCATAGATCAGGTTTTATATTTTATGAGAAACTACTTAGTTATTTTTAATTTTTTTTAATTGTTTTAGTCTCTTGCTCAAAGGACAAAATTATCCAAGAAAAAACAAAAGAAAGCACTATATATGAGATTATTGATAATGATATAAACTACTCAATCCTCTCAACTGCCCTAAGGATAACTAAATTAGACGAAGTTCTGAAAAGTGATGATTTAAAGGTTAAAAATTTCGATGGAATTAAATTAATAGATCAAAATAATTGAGAAATAGATATTATTTAAAATGATATTCAGACAAATAATGGAATTATTCATATCATTGATAAAGTCATAATGTAAAATTTAAGTTTAAAACACTTACCTACTAATTTTGGCATAAGACTTTTTTATAGTATTATTGAGTAAATGTTTACGAAACTAAAATCAATTGTTATTTNTTACTTTATTTCAATTGAATTAATTTTTANAACCATATAAACTTATCGAATTATGTTTAGATCAAAAATTATTGGTTTNGGAATGTATGTACCTGACAACGTAGTTACNAACAAAGATCTGACCAAANTCATGGATACATCAGATGAATGGATTTTGGAGAGAACAGGTATTAAAGAAAGGCGACATATTTTGAAAGGGGACGGAAATACGACTGCCTTAATGGGAGTAAAAGCTGCTAAAATTGCTATTGAAAGAGCTAATTTGGATAAGGATGAAATCGATTTGATTTTGTTTGCCACTTTGAGTCCAGATTATTACTTCCCTGGATCTGGTGTTTTAGTCCAAAAAGAGCTAAAAATTAAAACATGTCCAGCTATGGACATTCGTAATCAATGCTCAGGTTTTATTTATGCATTATCTACTGCAGACCAATTTATTAAAACTGGTATGTACAAAAATATTTTAGTNATTGGATCAGAAAATCATTCGGGAGGTCTAGATTTTAGCACAAGAGGTAGAGGAGTAACTGTAATCTTTGGAGATGGTGCAGGTGCTGCAATTGTNAGTAGATCTAATGATCCAAATGAAGGAATATTATCTACACATTTACATTCACAAGGTNAATTTGCCGAAGAACTTTCTTTAATTGGTCCTAGTACAAATCGTTGGGTGCCAGAAATAATCGAAGCTAATAATCCAGAAGATACTTCTTATTTCCCCTTCATGAATGGTCAATTAGTTTTTAAAAATGCTGTAGTACGGTTTTCCCAGGTAATCGAGGAAGGTTTAAAAGAAAACAAATTGACTAATGAACAAATTGATTTATTGGTTCCNCACCAAGCAAATCTTAGGATTTCTCAATTCATTCAAAAGAAATTTGGATTGAACGATCGACAGGTCTATAATAACATCCAGCGTTATGGAAACACCACCGCTGGATCAATTCCAATAGCATTAACAGAGGCATGGCAAGAGGGGAGAGTAAGGCCCGGGGATTTAATTGTTTTGGCGGCTTTTGGAAGTGGCTTTACTTGGGGGAGCGCAATTATTCGCTGGTGATATTTTTTTTATCTCTTATAATCAATAGACCTAAAAAGGTTATTATTCCATTTAGAGGTAATAATTCATAACCGATTTCATAACCTCCTAAAGTTTCGCTGGATAAATTACCAATCAAAAATATNATTGCTATCGAAACAACAACCACAATCCAAATTTTATGGTCTCTAATTTTGAATGGGGTAAATATTCCAAAGGCAAATAAACCCAATAAAGGTCCATATGTNTATGAGGCCATTGTTAACAAGCCATCAATAACGTTNCTCTCNAGTACGTGTTTAAATATTATAACAACGAAAACAATTATTGCACTCATATAAATATGAATTTTTNTTCTGATTTTTTTTTGTATTNCTAAATCGAAGTTTTTAATTCTTAGAAAATCTATACAGAAACACGTCGTTAGTGAGGTCAGTGCACTATCAGCACTACTGAATGCAGCAGCAATTAGCCCTAAAATAAAAACAACACCTAATGTNATTCCTAAACCTCCATTAAGGGCTACTTCAGGAAAGAGTAAGTCTGTTTTTGGACTACCATCGATAAGAGGTATCAATATTTGNTTTTGTTCTGCATANATATACATTAAAGCACCAAGTATCAAGAATAAAAAAGTAACCATAACCATGACAAAGCTAAAAACAATCATATTGGTTTTAGCACTCCTAAGTGATCGGCAAGTTAAGTTTTTTTGCATCATATCTTGGTCCAGCCCAGTCATACATATTGTTATAAAAATACCTCCAACAAATGACTTAATAAAGTGGTTACGTTGCATAAAATCTTCAAATACAAAAATCCTTGTATATTTTTNANCTTCAGTTAAACNTGAGAGATTCAAGCCTGAGGACTCAAATGATTCAAAAATNAGGANTAATGATAGTAACACGGATATAATCATTAAAGTCGTTTGAAGCGTGTCGGTCCAAACAATAGTTTTTATCCCTCCTTGTTGTGTGTAAACCCATATAAGAAAAACAGATAAAATAACAGTGNCCTCAAAAGGAATTTGCCAAGAATCAAAAATGAATTCCTGCAGAACAATAGTAACCAGAAAAAGTCTGAAGCTAGCTCCTAAAACTCTTGAAATGAAAAAAGAAATTGCCCCAACTTTATGACTATTGTGTCCAAATCTGTAATTAAGGTACTCATATATTGAGGTAAGGTTTTGTCGNTAATAAATTGGAAGTAAAATTAAAGCAACAACNAAATACCCTACCCAATAACCCATCACAACCTGAAAGTAGCTAAATCCAGAAGTTCCAACCCATCCAGGTACTGAGATAAATGTTACACCAGAAAGAGAGGCTCCTACCATCCCAAAGGCAACTAGATACCAAGGGGAACTTCGGTTGGCTNTAAAAAATGTCTTGTTATCAGCTCCTTTTCCTGTAACTAGAGCAATTCCCATTAAGAGAATAAAGTACCCCAAAATAATTGATAAAATAAAAATGGGTGTCATCATAATATTTAATAAATATACAAATTCAACACTTGGGAATTATTCCTAAATTTATGTCATGGATTTCTCATCTAGATTGTTAGAAAATGCTGTTAATGAAATAGCTCAATTGCCAGGTATAGGTAAAAGGACTGCACTGAGATTAGCATTACATCTTATAAAATTACCNAAGGAAAATACAATGAGCTTAACCCAATCTCTTGNTGATCTCAGAGATCAAATAAAGTTTTGTTCCTCCTGTCACAATTTGTCCGATATACCAATTTGCGATATTTGTTCCAATCCAAATCGAGATAAAACTCTATTATGTGTGGTAGAAGATATTAGGGATGTTATTGCTATTGAGGGTACAGGCCAATTTAAAGGCTATTATCATGTTTTGGGAGGAATTATATCACCTTTAGATGGAGTAGGGCCTAGTGACCTTACATTAAACTCATTGGAAGAAAAGGTTAAAAAAGGCGAGATAAAAGAAATTATCTTTGCACTTAGCGCTACAATGGAGGCTGACACTACTAATTTTTACATTTATAAGATGTTATCACCATATAAAATAATTACCTCTGCTATTGCTCGCGGAATACCTGTAGGTGATGAGTTAGAGTATGCAGACGAGGCTACCTTGGGAAGAAGTATTTTAAAACGCATACCTTACGAAAACTCAATTGCAGATAAATAAATTATATCCTGTTTNNTCAGTTAAATTTAAATTATCATATTCATTTATAAATTTGGTAGTTTTGTAATTCTTAAAAAATGGGAAAACACTTATTAAAACTNCCTAAAATGGGAGAAAGCGTTGCAGAAGCTACTTTAATCAAATGGTTGAAAGAGGAAGGTGATACCATTGAAATCGATGATGTTATTGTTGAAATTGCAACAGATAAAGTTGATACTGACGTACCTAGTGAATTTAAGGGTATTTTAATTGAAAAGTGTTTTGCAGAAAATGATGTTATTCAAGTTGGAGAGGTAATAGCAGTTATAGAAACTGAAAACGATAATTCCCAACTGTATAATAATTATAAAGAAAAAAAGATTGAAGAAAACGAGGCTGGTGAGGATTCAAATTTAGAAGAGGATAAAGATAATATTGCAAAACCACCCACATTTAATTTACCTGAACCNCTTCCAAAATTTGAAATTTATGATTCTGCGTCAGATAACAATCCTGACACTGAACAAACAATTGACAAACCTTCTGATGACACGATATCTTCTAATAACAACGCATTTTATTCACCACTGGTGAAAAGTATTGCAAAGGCTGAAAATCTCTCTGACAAAGAACTTAAATTGATAAAAGGAACTGGTAAAAATAACCGTGTAACAAAAAGAGATTTATTAGCTTTTTTAAATGATAGAAATCATTCTAAAAAAATTGTTTCAGAAGATGAAAGCAATTTTGCATCCTCCAAATATGGTTTGAAAAATGGCAATGGAGACCAAATTATTGAGATGTCCAGAATGGCTAAATTGACTGCTGACCACATGATTATGAGTAAACAAACATCGGCTCATGTGCAATCTTTTATCGAAGCAGATTTAACAAACATTTGGGAATGGCGAGAAAAGAATAAGCTAATTTTTCAGAAAAGAGAGGGGCAAAAACTAACCTTTACACCGTTATTTATTACCTCAGTAATTAAGGCTTTGAAAGACTTTCCATTAATCAACAGTTCTGTTGAAGGAGATAAAATTATTCAAAAAAGAGAGATAAACATTGGGATGGCAACTGCCATGGCGGATGGAAACCTAATTGTGCCTGTAATTAAAAATGCTGACCATCTAAATTTAGTTGGTTTGGCAAAATCCGTTAATGACCTTGCTCATCGAGCACGAGGTAATAACTTAAGACCAGAAGAGATTCAGGGAGGAACTTTTACTTTTACTAATATTGGGAACTTTGGTTCGCTTACTGGTATACCCATCATCAATCAACCTCAAGTAGGAATTGTTTCAGTGGGTAAGATTCGAAAGATGGCTGCTGTGATTGAGTCAAAAGAGGGAGACTCAATTGCAATTCGTAAAAAAGTAATTATTTGTCATAGTTATGATCACAGAATAATTAATGGTGCTTTGGGAGGGCAATTTATTAAAAGCATGACTGATTTTCTTGAAAACTGGGACATGCAACAAACTATCTAACCTTTTGAATATGATTTTAAAACTCAAAAGACCTCTGTGCTTTTTCGACCTTGAAACCACTGGAGTAAATGTATCCATTGATCGTATTGTTGAAATTGCGATTTTAAAATTATACCCAGATGAAACCAAGGAGGCAAAGACTTGGCGTGTGAATCCCGAGTGCCCAATTCCTCCACAAGCCTCTGCAGTTCATGGAATATATGATTCAGATGTGGCCGATGAGCCAAACTTTAAAACACTATCTAAATCTATTTTTAACTTCATTAAAGATTCTGACTTGGCTGGATATAATTCTGATCGTTTTGATATTCCATTATTAGCTGAGGAAATGCTAAGAGCTGAAATTGATTTTGATTTTAAAAATGTTAAAACAGTAGATGTTCAAAACATTTTCCATAAAATGGAACAAAGAACACTTTCAGCTGCACTTAAGTTTTACTGTGATGAGGAATTAAAGAATGCTCATTCTGCAATGGCTGATACTCAAGCTACTCATGATGTTTTATTTGCTCAGTTAAATAGATACAAAGAATTAAAGGGAGATATAAATTTTTTAAGCGAATTCTCAACTAGAAAAAAAATTGCTGATTTGGCAGGATTTATTGTTTTTAACAAAGAAGGAGAGGAGTGTTTTTCATTTGGTAAGCATAAAGGTAAATCAGTTCAAAGTGTTTTGGATGAAGAGCCTGGCTACTTTGGATGGCTTCTCAATGCAGATTTTCCAAAATACACTAAAAACATATTAACTGCAATTCGCTTGCGAAAATTAAATACAGAATAATTACAGGTGAAAATAATTTGTGTGGGTAGAAACTACCCCAGACATATTAAAGAGTTGGTTAATCAAAGACCGGAGTCACCAGTTATATTTATTAAGCCAGATACTTCTTTGTTACAAAAAAACAATCCTTTTTTTATACCTGACTTTTCNAGGTTGATTAACTATGAATTAGAGCTTTTGGTTAAAATCAATAGAATTGGTAAATATATTCAACCCAAATTTGCATTTAAGTATTACCGGGAAATCGGTTTAGGCATTGATTTTACAGCCCGTGACATCCAGCAACAGCTCAAAGAGAAAGGTTTGCCTTGGGAAAAAGCAAAGGGTTTTGATGGTTCTGCATTAATTGGAGAGTGGTTTGATAAGTCAAATTTTGAGGACATCAACAAATTAGATTTTCATTTGCTAAAAAACGGTATAGTTACTCAAAGTGGGAACTCATCGCAGATGATATGGAAAATTGATGAATTGATATCGGAAATATCCAAGTTTTTTACATTAAAAATAGGAGATATAATTTTTACCGGTACCCCTGAAGGNGTTGGAGATGTTCAGGAGGATGATTTACTAGAAGGTTTTTTGATGAATGAAAAAGCCTTTTCAATTAAAATAAAATAGTATGAAGGCTGAACTCATAAGTATTGGAGATGAAATTTTAATTGGACAAATAGTAAACACTAATTCAGTTTTTTTGGCAAAACAATTAAATAGAATTGGGGTTGAAATTAATCAAATAACATCCATTTCGGATAAAAAAAATGTTATTATTAATACTCTTGATGATGCTAGAAAAAGAGCAGATATTATTATAATGACGGGAGGTTTAGGTCCGACGAAAGACGATTTGACTAAGCACACACTTTGTGAATACTTCAATGATAAACTTGAAAAAAATGAAGCTGTTTTAGCTCATATTGAGAAGATTTTTAAAAAATACATTTCAACNCCAATAAATGATCTAAATCGAGCNCAAGCTGAATTACCCTCCAAGGCAAGTTTACTTCATAATCAGTATGGAACAGCAGCTGGTATGTGGTTTTTAGATCGAGGTCAAATTTTTATTTCACTTCCTGGAATACCATATGAAATGGAGGCTTTAATTATAAATGAGGTTATACCCAGAATTAAAAAACAGTTTGTATTACCTTCAATTTTTCATAAAACAATTTTAACCTATGGTTTAGGAGAAAGTGTTATTGCTGAGAGAATATCTTCATGGGAGGACAATCTTCCAAAAGAAATTAAACTAGCTTACTTACCGAGTTTAGGCAGAGTAAGATTAAGACTTTCCACTATAGGAGATGACATGAAAAAAATTAAAAAATCAGTCAACGCTCAAGTTGAGAAAGTCATTCCATTGATCAAGGATATATATTATGGAACTGAAGAGGACAGGCCTATAGAGGTTTTGATANGTGAAAAATTAATAGAGAAAAAACAAACACTAAGTTGCGCGGAAAGTTGTACTGGAGGTGCAATNGCTACAAGACTGACTGCTAATTCAGGCACATCAAATTATTTCAGTGGAAGTGCAGTAACTTACTCTAGTTCATCTAAAACAAAATTGTTAGGTGTAACAAAAAATTTAATAAAAAAAAATGGATTAGTTAGCCATGAGGNTGCAAGAGCAATGGCAGAAGGAGCGAAAAAAAATTATGGGACTGATTTTGCAATTTCTACCACTGGAAATGCTGGTCCAACAAAAGTAGACAATAATGAAGATATTGGCATTGTATTCATTGGAATAGCAACTCCTGAAAAAGTTGAAAGCTTTAGATTTAATATGGGAAATAATAGAACAAGAGTAATTCAAAAAACTGTAAATCAAGCTTTCGAAATATTGTATGATTCACTTGTTAAATCCTAATTTATTTATTTTTTTAAAACTGATTAAAAAAATGTACATTTGCAACCTGAAAAAACAAAACATCATGTCCAGAATATGTGAAATTACTGGAAAGCGAGTAATGTTCGGTAACAACGTATCTCATTCGATAAATAAAACCAGAAGAAGATTCGACATTAATNTAATCAAAAAGCGCTTTTATATTCCTGAAGAAGACAAATGGATTACTTTGAAAATCAAGGCTTCCGTTTTAAAAACTATAAATAAAAAAGGAATTAGTGCTGTAATTAAAGAAGCAAAAGCTCAAGGTATTTTATAATCAAATAGGATGGCAAAAAAGGGGAATCGAATACAGGTAATATTAGAATGTACGGAGCATAAAGATTCTGGTAAGCCAGGTACCTCAAGATACATAACTACAAAAAATAAAAAGAATACGCCTGATAGGATGGAAATTAAAAAGTTTAATCCTATTCTAAAGCGTATGACTGTTCATAAGGAAATTAAATAAAATATGGCAAAGAAATCAGTAGCATCGCTTCAGACNGGGTCAAAAAAGCTTACTAAGGCAGTCAAAATGGTAAAAAAAGATGGTTCAAATTCATATACCTTTGTTGAAGCCATTATTGCGCCTGATAATGCCAATGAGTGGTTTAGTAAAAAATAGTATCAATCTTGATTCAAAATATAAGCTACTTATTCAGTAGCTTTTTTTTTATAAAATTATGGGTTTTCTAAAATCATTTTTTACCAAGGACAAAAAAGAACGTTTAGATCAGGGTTTAAGCCGTTCAAAAAAATCCTTTTTTTCCAAACTTGGAACTGCAATTGCAGGTCATTCCAAGGTTGATGATAAAGTGCTCGATGAGTTGGAAGAAGTACTTATTAGATCCGATGTTGGTGTTGCTACCACATTAAAAATTATTGAGGCTATAGAAAACCGAGTTGCAAAAGACAAGTTTTTGGGGACAAAAGAACTTAATAGGATATTACGTGAAGAAATNGCCTTGATTTTAAAACAGCAATATCCAAAGGAACCTCAGCTTTTTGATTCTCAGCTTCCTAATAAGCCATATGTAATAATGGTAGTTGGAGTTAATGGAGTTGGCAAAACAACAACTATTGGAAAATTATCTTATCATTTTAAGAAGGCAGGAAAAAAAGTGATTATTGGTGCAGCTGATACATTTCGTGCCGCTGCCATAGATCAATTAGAAATTTGGGCTGACCGAGTAGGTGTTCCAATCGTTAAGCAAGAAATGGGTAGTGATCCCGCATCTGTAGCTTTTGATACGCTTCAGTCTGCAGTAGCTAAGAAAAGTGATGTAGTTCTTATCGATACAGCCGGAAGATTACATAATAAAATTAATTTGATGAATGAATTATCTAAAATAAAAAAGGTTATGCATAAAGTGGTCCCGGGTTCTCCTGATGAAGTTCTTTTGGTTTTAGACGGTTCAACTGGACAGAATGCTTTCGAGCAAGCAAAACAATTTACTGCATCTACTGATGTTTCTTCTTTGGCGATTACAAAGTTAGATGGAACCGCAAAAGGTGGAGTGGTAATGGGTATATCAGATCAATTCAAAATTCCTGTTAAATATATTGGTGTTGGTGAGAAAGAAGACGACTTACAGCTATTTCATGCCGACACTTTTGTCTCAACCTTTTTTAGTTAATTGATTTCAATGAAGCTCNTTAATAATATAATTTTTCCAATTTCAGTTGTTTTTGGATTATTTATTATTGGACCCGAGATAGAGAGTCCCAAAATTGATAAACCTTTGCCCAAAATTAATTTTAATCTTCTGGAACTGAAAGAATGGATTGATAATAAGGAAGCTTCAATAGGTAATTTAAAACCTGATAACGCATCTAGACTAATTTATTTTGATTCAATTCCAAGAAAAACAGCTTTTAGTGTCCTTTATCTTCATGGTTTTTCTGCCTCTAGTGCCGAGGGAAGCCCAGTACATGTTAACATTGCAAATGAAATAAAAGCAAATATATATTTACCAAGACTTGCAGGTCACGGTTTGATTGAGCAAGAGCCCCTTTTTGATTTTACTGCAGATAAATACTTAGACAGTGCTAGAGAAGCGCTAGCGATTGCAAAAACCATAGGCGAAAAAGTAATAATCATATCCAGTTCAACTGGAGGTACTTTATCACTGTTATTAGGGAATGATCCTCAAATAGCAGCTTTGTTGTTATTTGGCCCCAATATAGAACTATATAACCCTGCAGCTAGGTTTCTGACCTTGCCTTGGGGTCTTCAAATTGCAAGACTATACTCAGGAAGTAAATACCATGTAATGAATAATATTACTGATAAGAAAAAGAACTATTGGACCACTAAATACCGATTAGAGTCAATTATTCATCTCCAGAAACTGATTGATGCTAGCATGCGAACTGATACTTTTAAAAAAGTTACAGCTCCAGTTTTTATGGGATATTATTATAAAAGTGATAAGGAAAAAGACGATGTNGTTTCTATACCTGCAATGTTGAAAATGTTTCAGAAATTGGGAACATCTGATTCGAAAAAAGAAAAAATGACATTTTCAAATGCAAAAGACCATGTAATTATTTCTAGTTTGACAAGTGATTATTTTAAGGAGGCTGAATCTGCTGCTCTTAAATTTTTGAATAATCAATTGGGATTAGTAACAACCAAAATAGAATCAATTGAGAACTAGAAGTATAAAGCACAATAAAATAAATATCATAACAATGGGATGTTCAAAAAATACATTCGATTCAGAGGTTTTAATGGGTCAGCTCAAAGCTAATGATAAGGAAGTTGTTCATGAAGAGAAAGGAAATATTGTAGTAGTAAATACTTGTGGCTTTATTGAAAATGCAAAAGAAGAATCGGTTAATATGATTCTAAATCAAATACAAAAAAAGCAAAGAGGAGAAATTGATCAATTATATGTAACAGGTTGTCTAAGTGAGCGTTATAAGTCTGATTTAGAAAAGGAGATGCCTGAGGTAGATGCTTATTTTGGAACTACTGATTTACCTCAACTATTAAAGGCATTGGGTGCAGATTATAAGCATGAACTTTTAGGTGAGCGAGTAACTACNACTCCTAAAAACTATGCTTACTTTAAAGTTTCTGAAGGTTGTGACCGTCCTTGTTCATTTTGTGCAATTCCCNTGATGCGTGGAAAACANCGATCCACTCCAATTGAAGAATTGATCTTAAGAGCGGAAAAATTAGCTCAAACGGGGGTCAAAGAATTAATTTTGATAGCTCAAGATTTAACTTACTATGGTTTGGATTTATATAAAAAGAGGCGCTTAGCTGATTTGCTATTAGCATTGGTAAAAGTTGAAGGAATTGAATGGATTAGATTGCATTATGCATTTCCTTCTGCCTTTCCCATGGAGGTGATTGAGGTTATGAGAAATGAACCAAAGATTTGTAATTACCTTGACATTCCTCTTCAACATATTTCAGATCCTATTTTAAAATCCATGCGCCGAGGAATGACTGAAAAAAAAATAACCCNTCTCATTAAGNATATAAAAAAAATATTACCAAAAATTGCGATTAGAACAACCCTAATTGTTGGCTACCCTGGTGAAAAAGAGAAGGATTTCCAAATCCTAAAAAGATGGGTCAAAGAAATGCGTTTTGAGCGTCTGGGATGCTTCACTTACAGTCATGAAGAAAATACTCATGCATATTGTTTAGAGGACGATGTTGCTCATGAGATCAAACAAGAAAGAGCAAATGAAATTATGAAAATNCAATCTGGAATCTCTTGGGAACTTAATCAAAAAAAAATTGGGAAAGTTTATCGCTGNATCATAGANAGAAAAAGAGGCGGTTTTTTTATAGGACGGACTGAGATTGATTCCCCCGATATCGATAATGAAGTTTATATTGATGCAAAAAAATATTATTTGAAAATAGGAGATTTTGCTAATATCTCAATTTTTAAAGCTNCTGATTTTGATCTTTATGGAATACCAGTAAGCTCATAAGNCCTTGTAGATTAAAAAAACACCGCTATATTTAACTAAAAAAGTTAATGAAAGCGGAATATCTTCCCCTTAGTGATACTGGATTTGTTTCTAGGATGGTATTAGATTATATTGAAGGGAACAAAAAACTTGAAGCTTTTCATAACGGCATTCCATCATTTGAAAATCTTAAAAGCCAGGCACTTCAAAAAAAAGCTACTTACAATTCTAATATTAGAAAAACACTTTGCAATGTATTGGCAGAGCAATATAAGGAGATTGATTGCACTTCCAAGGTAGCTGAACATATCAAATTACTTAAAAAGCAAACTACCTTAACAGTAACCACGGGTCATCAATTGTGTTTAATGACAGGCCCACTTTATTTTATATATAAAATTATAAGTACTATTAAACTTTCTCAACAATTAAACAGAAAATTTTCAGATTTCGATTTTGTTCCTGTCTTTTGGATGGCATCTGAAGATCATGATTTTGAGGAGATTAGCTCATTCGTNTTTAGAGGTAAAAAGTTTCAATGGAATACAAAATCAGGTGGTGCAATTGGAAAAATTCAGACAAGAAGTTTAGCTCCTTTATTAGATTTATTTGATAAGGAATTAGGAGTTGGCATGGATGCTGATNTCCTNAGAAAAATAATTGAGCAAAGTTATCTATCGGAAACCAATCTTTCAGATGCAACCCGGACTTTTATAAATCATTTGTTTGGTCATTATGGATTAATAATTTTAGATGCTAACAATCGCGAGCTTAAAAAGTATTTTTCCAGATTTATAAAAAAAGATCTTATTGAGCATGATTGTAAAAATGAGGTTTTAAGTCAAATTGATTTAATTAAAAAGAATTATTCTACTAACTTTAAACCTCAAGTTAATCCAAGGGAGGTAAATCTTTTTTTCCTAGAAGAAGGAAAGCGGAGTAGGATTTTAAAAACCGTTGACGGTTATCATATTGAGGGGTCAAATGAAATTTTTTCNATTGAGCAAATANTTGATAAAGTAGATAAATTTCCTGAAAAATTTTCACCAAACGTNCTCCTNCGCCCNCTCTTTCAAGAACTAATACTTCCAAATGTAGCCTATTTTGGTGGACCTGGAGAGTTAGCTTATTGGTTAGAANTAAAATCATTTTTTGACTCTCAAAAATTATTATTTCCCATTCTTTGTTTACGTAATATGGCGATAATAATTCCAAAAAAAACTGCCAAAAAAATTCGTAATTTAAAACTGGAAATAAGTGATATGTTCCTTAAAAGGAATGATTTAATTAACAAAAAAGTTAGGCAGATTAGCAATATTGATTTGGATTTATCNNATTTGAAAAAAACCCTGGAAAATCAATTTGAAAAGCTAGAGGCTTTAATCAAAGAAACAGATGTTTCATTTGAGGGAACGGTAAAAGCTCAAAAATCTAAACAATTTAAGGGAATAGACCACTTAGAGAAAAGACTTTTAAAGGCGCAGAGAAAAAAATTAAAAGATCATGTTCAGCGCCTGGTTTTATTACATGAGGAGCTATTCCCTGGTGGGATGCCTCAAGAACGTATTGAAAATTTTAGTTTTGTTTATGTAGATAAAGGTCAAGATTTTATCTCCTTTTTGATGGAAACTATGGATCCATTATCAAAAGAATTTACATTGATTGAAATTTAAGTTNACTAGTATATTTTTTTTAATAAATACTCTTATAATCAATTCTTTCCATATTAATTAATTGTATTTTTGAATCATGCAAAATAAAGTATTGATTCTTGATTTTGGGTCACAATACACTCAATTGATTGCTAGAAGAGTTAGAGAGCTACTAATCTATTCTGAAATATATCCTTTCAATAATCCTCCCACAGATTTGACAGAATTTAATGCTGTAATTTTATCGGGCTCCCCTTACTCTGTCCGTTCTGATGATGCCCCTCATCCAGATTTAATAGGTATTAAAGGTAAATTACCTTTATTAGCCGTCTGTTATGGCGCCCAATATTTATCCCATTTTTACGGTGGTAGTGTTAAACCATCCGATTTAAGGGAGTATGGTAGAGCTAACCTTTCTCATGTTAAGTCAAATGAAACTTTTCTTGAAGGTATTGAAGTAGGAAGTCAAGTTTGGATGAGTCATAGTGATACTATTGATAAATTNCCTAAGGAGGGTATTTTATTAGCGAGTACTCAAGATATCACTAATGCTGCATTTAGATTAGAGGGTGAATCCACCTATGGTATACAGTTCCATCCTGAGGTTTATCATACTTTAGACGGAAAAAAGCTATTAGAAAATTTTTTGATAAAAATTGCTGGATTATCTCAAGATTGGACACCTGATTCCTTTGTTGAAAGAACTATTAATCAAGTTAGGGAAAACATAGGTTCAGAAAAAGTAATAATGGGTTTATCTGGTGGCGTAGATTCCACAGTAGCAGGAGTATTACTAAATAAAGCTATTGGAGATCAGTTGCAATGTGTATTTGTAAATAATGGTTTATTGAGAAAAAATGAATTTAATAGTGTGTTAAACCAATATAAGGGAATGGGACTGAATGTTATAGGTTTAGATGCATCTGCGCAGTTTTTAGNGGCTTTAAAGGGAGAGGCAGATCCTGAGAGGAAAAGAAAAATTATTGGAAATACATTTATTGATGTATTTGATGAAGAATCAAAAAAAATAGAAGGGGCTAAGTGGCTTGGACAAGGTACTATTTATCCAGATGTTATTGAATCAATTTCTGTAAATGGGCCATCAGCNACTATCAAATCTCATCACAACGTAGGCGGATTACCAGACTACATGAAATTAAAACTAGTAGAGCCCTTAAAAATGTTGTTTAAAGATGAAGTAAGGAGGGTTGGAGCCAGTTTAGAAATTGATTCGGAGCTATTAGGGAGGCATCCTTTTCCCGGTCCAGGACTAGGNATTCGAATCCTAGGAAATATTACTGCCGAAAAAGTGAAAATGTTGCAGGAAGTAGATGCCATCTTTATTGATGGTTTAAAATCTTGGGGCTTATATGATAGTGTATGGCAAGCAGGAGCAATGTTGTTACCTGTTAACAGTGTTGGCGTAATGGGAGATGAACGAACTTATGAAAAATGTGTTGCCCTACGAGCTGTCCAATCAACAGATGGNATGACAGCCGATTGGGTTGATTTACCTCANACTTTTCTACAGAAAATATCAAATGAAATAATTAACAAGGTTAAGGGTGTCAACCGCGTGGTCTATGATATTAGTTCCAAGCCNCCTGCTACAATTGAATGGGAATAATTTTAATGGTAAAAAAATACTATTCATATTTTATTTTTTTTACGGTTATTGGGTTTTTGACNNTAGAGGCCCAACAAAACCCTGAGAGTTTTTTATCTCATAAAGTTAAGAAGAGAGAAACTATCTATGGAATTACTCGTAGTTACAACATAACAGAGAAGCAACTAAAGGAGTATAACCCTCTCCTTCAAAAAGTTGGATTAAGGAGGCGTATGTTGCTTCGAATTCCTGTTTACAAAAAACCTATCAAAGAATCAATTATCCCTAAGTTAGTTGATGAGCATGACGGATCTCACCTATATATTGTTAAACCAAAAGATTCAAAATGGCGCATAGCGTACAATTATAAAATCACAATACCAGAATTAGAGGCACTAAATCCACAAATAAAGAAGGGNTTAAAATTAGGTCAAGAAATTAGAGTCCCAATTTTACCCACTATAAATGTTAGTAAAACTTGGGATAGTAATTTCAATTATTATACAGTTAAACCAAAAGAAGGTTATTATCGGATTGAGAAAAAAATTGGAGTTACCAAAGCGATTCTAGACTCATTAAACCCGGAGNTTTTAGAGCTTGGTTTACAGGAGGGAATGGTTTTAAGAGTTCCNGCNGAATCAAAGGGTGAGTTTAAAATTGAGGATGATTTATTGGTTGAAAAAATNTCTTTATTAGATTCAATTAAAGAATCTAAATCATTTGAGTTAGCAATTTTACTTCCTTTTAAGGCGAATGAAATTGAATTTGATTCGATTGAAAAAACTAAAAGAATTTTACAAAANAGAAACTTACATACAATCTCAACGGAATTTTACTCTGGGGTATTGCTCGCTGCTGATACTTTGAGTAAAAACGATATTTCATTAAAGCTAAATACATTTGATACTGAAAACAGTATTTTAAAAATTAACGAAATAATTAATTCGTTTGACTTATCAAAAGTAGATGCAATTATCGGACCCTTAATTCCTTCCAATTTCGATTTTTTATCTACCAAAACAAAATTAATGAAAATCCCAAAGTTCGCTCCTCTATCAACAAATCCTGTCTCGATGNGNCCCTACGTTTATCAATCAGTAACTTCAAAAGATACTTTAAGAAAACGTATGTTTGAATATTTAGACCTTTCGTTGAATCGTAATGAAAACATTGTTTTNGTAGTTGATTCAATTAATCGTCCAATAGAAAGTGAGCTATTAAAGTTATTTCCTAAATCTACTATTCTAAGACCTGAAAAAGAAAATTATTTGATGCCAGAGCTAGTAGATTCCTTGTTGGTAGATTCCCTTCCTAATCGAGTGATTTTAGAAAGTCAAAATTTTTCTTTGATATCAAGTGTAATCTCACAAATTAGTGCGCAAAAATCTGATTTGAAAGATGTGCAGTTGTTTACCACTTATCGAAGTAATGNATATGAAAATAAAAGTTTGTCAAGAAAACAGTTGGGGAATATAAATTTCACATACACAGCTTCCAGCTTGCCTCTAAAACTGGGCTTATACAATAATTTTCAAAAACGTTATATAAAGATTTTTGGAAAACCTCCAAGTCGAATTGCAATTCGTGCTTATGATTTAATTATGGATTTGATATCAAGACTTGCTTATANAGGTAACCTGAGAAAAATTGACAAAGTTGGTGAGATTGACTACGAGGAAAATCGATTTTTGTATCAAAAACAAAATAATAGTTTTTTAAACACAGGTTTTTTTCTCTTACAACACCGCAATATTGATGTTATAGAGCTTAAGAAATAAATTAAAAAATTCCCTTGTAATANTATATTTTGTAAATTTGAGCCCGGTTAATCATCATACATTAAGTATTATATGCCGGAGATAAAGTACATTTTTGTTACAGGAGGAGTAACCTCCTCCCTTGGTAAAGGTATTATCGCGGCTTCTTTAGCTAAATTNCTTCAGTCCCAAGACTACAAGGTGACTATTCAAAAATTTGACCCTTATATAAATGTAGACCCNGGNACACTTAATCCCTATGAGCATGGAGAGTGCTATGTGACTGATGATGGTGCNGAGACTGATTTAGATTTGGGGCATTATGAGCGATTTCTTAACATTACAACTTCCCAAGCTAATAATGTTACTACTGGCAGGGTCTACCAAAGTGTTATAGAAAAGGAGCGAAAAGGCGCATTTTTAGGCAAAACTGTTCAAGTTGTGCCTCACATTACAAACGAAATTAAAGAAAGGATAAAGCTTCTAGGTAAGTCAAATGAGTTTGATATTATTATTACCGAAATAGGTGGGACNGTAGGAGATATTGAATCATTACCTTATATAGAGTCTGTCAGACAACTAATTTATGAATTAGGTGAGGAAAATACAATGGTAATTCATTTGACCTTAATTCCATTTCTTTCTGCTGCCAAAGAGCTAAAGACAAAACCAACACAACATTCGGTGAAAACTTTAATGGAGAGTGGAATAAAAGCAGACCTTTTAGTTTGTAGAACTGAGTATGACTTATCAAATGAACTTAGNAAAAAATTAGCACTTTTTTGTAATGTCAGAGAAGATGCTGTTATTCAGTCCATAGATGTTGGAACAATCTATGATGTTCCTATAAAAATGTTGGAGGAGGGATTAGATAAAGTTGTATTGAATAAACTGAAATTAAAATCCAAGCCCCACAAACTTGATGAATGGAATTCTTTTTTAAAAAAATATAAAAACCCAAAAGGAAAAGTCAGAATAGGATTAGTCGGTAAATATGTAGAACTGCAGGACTCCTATAAATCTATTTTAGAGGCTTCAATTCATGCAGGTGCTGTAAATGAAGTGGAAGTCGAAATTGTAAGCATTCACTCAGAGTTTTTAAATCAAACAAACACTGAAGAGCAGTTGAAATCTTTAGATGGTTTAATTGTAGCACCAGGATTTGGGGAAAGAGGAATAGAGGGAAAAATTAGTGCCATAAATTATGTAAGAGAAAACAAAATACCATTTTTTGGAATATGTCTTGGTATGCAAATGGCAGTGATTGAATACTCCAGAAATATTCTAAAATACAAGANTGCCAATTCAACAGAAATCAATGAGAATACAGATTATCCAGTAATTGATTTAATGGAAAATCAAAAGGGAGTTCTAAATAAAGGAGGAACTATGAGATTGGGAAGCTGGGATTGTGAGTTGACTAAAGATAGTAGAGTCGCAAAAGCATATGGAAAGAGATCTATTAAGGAGCGTCATCGTCACCGATATGAGTTTAATAATCTATACCGCTCAGAGGTGTTTGAAAGTGGATCTTTCAAAGTAGTTGGAATAAATCCTGACACCAACTTGGTAGAAATTGTTGAAAACATAGATCATCCCTGGTTTGTTGGAGTTCAGTTTCACCCTGAGTACAAAAGTACTGTTTCTGAACCTCATCCATTATTTGTCTCATTTATTAAAGCAAGTATTGATTATATTAGCCTCAAGTAATCAAATTTGATCAATGGAAGAAAAAAGATTTGACCCTTATCAATTTATTGGATTTGTTCTAATAGCGCTAATCCTAACATGGATGTTATATGTAAATCGACCAGATGAGGTAGTTTCTCCCGAGGTAAAACAATCTAGTACAGAATCCGTAAATGAACAAGTTCAGCCAGCATTAACTAAACTCAATGATTCTCTAAACAGGATTAGTATTGAAACTACTTATGGTATTTTTAGTAATTGGATGACCAAAAATGGAGCAAAAAAACAAGAGTTAGAAAATAAGGAACTAATAATACACGTAAATCCTAAGGGAGGTGTTCTTTCACTTGTTAGATTGAAAAATTATACAGATTATTTAGATCAACCATTAGATTTAATTAAAGAAGGGAATAATAAATTTAATATTCAATTTTCTACAAAAGATGGTAGAAGGCTTAATTCGAGGGATTTTTACTTTTATCCTAGTATGAATGCTGAAAATGGTAAACAAATACTGTCTTTGAAAGCAAATATTAGCAAGAATCAATATTTGGAATTTATATATAGCATAGATCCTGATAAGTTTTTGGTTCATTTTAGTTTAAAATCATATGGACTAGCATCAGTTTTAGATACCAGTCAACCTGCAATTTTAGAGTGGGAAAATACTGCTTACAGAAATTCTAAAAGTATCGATTATGAAAACAGATATACTGAATTAACTTATGGTTATGAAGATGATAAAATTGATTACTTATCTCTTACCAGTAGTGATGAGGAAACGGTAGAAGATGTTCGATGGGTCTCATTTAGACAACATTTTTTCAGTGCTATAATTATTCCAGAAAAACCTGTTAACCAGTTAATTGTGTCTTCCGAAAATTTGTCTAATGAAGAGGCTTTTGGAGATGAGTTCACAAAAAAGTTTGGTCTTAAATTACCACTTGTTTATAATTCAAATGAATTTGGAAGTAACTTTGATTACTATTTTGGAATTACTGATTATAAAACATTGAGTTCTTATGAACGAGATTTAGAGTCGTCTATCCCAGTGGGTTGGGGAATATTCGGATGGTTAAATCGGTTCGTGTTTATGCCTCTATTCGGATTTTTATCTTCTTTTTTGCCTCACGGTTTTGCCATTATCTTGATGACAATTTTAGTTCGTTTGGCTATGTCTCCAGTAACTTATAAATCATATGTTTCACAAATTAAAATGAAGGTACTTCGTCCCGAGATTGAGGAATTAAATAAAAAATATAAAGACAATGCAGTTAAGCGTCAACAGGAAACAATGAGTCTTTATAATCGAGCAGGAGCAAACCCAATGGCAGGATGTATTCCAGCATTACTTCAACTTCCCGTTTTCTATGCATTATTTACTTTTTTTCCAATTGCCTTTGAGTTGCGTAAAAAGAGTTTCCTTTGGGCAGATGACTTATCTTCTTATGATTCCATTCTAGACCTAGGGTTTAGCATTCCCTTTTATGGAGACCACGTTAGTTTATTTCCTATTCTCGCATCTATAGCAATCTTCTTTTATACCCAAATGACTACCGGTCAACAAACAATGCCTCAACAGCCTGGCATGCCCAATATGAAAGTTATCATGTACCTCATGCCAGTAATGATGTTGTTTTTCTTTAATAATTATGCAAGTGGTCTAAGTTTATATTATTTCGTTTCTAATTTACTAACCATATCTTTGATGTTGGTTATTAAGAATTACATAATTGACGATCAAAAAATTCATGCCGAAATTGAGGAGAATAAAAAGAAACCTAAAAAGACAGGTGGTTTTGCAGCTAGATTACAAAAAGCGATGGAGGAAGCTGAAAAACAAAAAAATAGAAGAGTTAAAAAGTAGCATCTATCTACCCAATTCATTAAAATTTAATTTCTTGTATTAACTTTATACTATGAAAAAGAAAAGGGTTGTTATNGCCCTATCAGGTGGTGTAGATTCTAGTGTTGCTGCCTATTTACTAACAAAGCAAAACTACGAGGTGATTGGTTTGTTTATGAAAAATTGGCATGATGAGTCTACAACGGTGTCGAATGAATGTCCATGGCTGGANGATAGNAATGATGCAATGNTNGTNGCNGAAAAAATTGGAATTCCTTTTCAAACTGTTGATTTGAGCATTGAATACAAAGATCGTATAATTGACTACATGTTTAATGAATACGAGTCAGGTAGAACCCCCAATCCTGATGTTTTGTGTAACCGTGAAATCAAGTTTGATGTTTTTCTCAGACTAGCCCTCTCTTTAGGAGCAGATTATGTTGCAACTGGACATTATTGCCAAAAAGATTTTGTTAATACTGATAATGGTAAAACTATATACCGGCTGATTTGTGGTGCTGATAAAATAAAAGACCAGTCTTATTTTCTTTGCCAACTAACTCAATATCAACTATCAAAAACCTTATTTCCTATAGGTCATTTGGAAAAAGCAGAGGTACGTAAAATTGCTAAGCGATTAAATATGGTTACAGCTGAAAAAAAGGACTCCCAGGG
>NZOY01000076.1 GCA_002695445.1 Flavobacteriaceae bacterium | reverse complement strand
AAATAGAATTATATGTAAAATATAGATCTTGGTATGTTATATGTTGGTTATATTGTATTTAATATTTTATTATATAGCTTAAAAATTACAACTAATTAACTTTCCCGAAATTATTTATCCCCCTTCTCAACCATTCATAATATTCACGTGAATCACAATATTGAATCGATTTATTTAAAATAGTTCCGTCTGCTGTCATCAAAACATAAAAAGGCTGAGACGCTGAGGAAAAATTAATATTTTGGAAAGCCGCCCATTTCTCTCCTGTAGTTTTGATAGTCTTTACTAATCCATTTGGGAATTTCAAATCAAATTTCTCGTTATCAGATAACATTTTCCTATCATCAACATAAAGAGAGATAATAACATATTCATCATTTAACAATTTAAATATTTCAGGTTTTGACCAAACATTTTCTTCCATCTTTCGGCAGTTTACACAAGCCCATCCTGTAAAATCGAGTAAAATAGGTTTGGCATTAGCTTCAGCATAATTTCTACCTACATCAAAATCTTTAAAACATTTTAGGTTTAATGGGCATTCCGTATCCTGTGAATAAACGCTGTAAAACGTAGGTGGAGGAAATCCACTTAGTAAAGTTAATTTTCCTCTTTGGTTCTTCCCTAATCCTGGAAGAAGATAAATAAAAAATAAAAAAACTAAAAAAGCAGATAAACGCTGGATTTTTGAAATTTTTAAATCATTTTCTTCATGAGGAAAGCGAAACCAACCCATCAAGTACACAAATAGAATAATAAAAATTATCAGCCAAATTGAAATAAAAACTTCACGCTTTAAAATTCCCCAATGCGCAACCAAATCAGCATTTGAGAGAAACTTTAACGCCAGTGCTAATTCTAGAAAACCTAATGTAACTTTTAATTTAGTCATCCAACCTCCAGATTTGGGAATAGATTTTAGGGCTCTTGGAAAAAGGGCAAGTAAACCAAAGGGTAATGCTAAAGCAATACCAAATCCCGCCATTCCGGAGGTTAATTCCATAGCACCTCCATCAACTGTCATGGAACCTACTAATAGTGATCCTAAAATTGGCCCAGTACATGAAAAGGACACAATTGCTAATGTCAATGCCATAAAAAACGTACCAATAATTCCACCAATTGAAGCCAAACTATCTGAGCGACTAACCCAAGTTACAGGTAAAGTAAGTTCATAATAACCAAAAAAAGAAAATGCAAAAAATATAAATACCACAAAAAAGAACAAATTCATAAAAATATTGGTGGAAATTGTATTGAGAATTTGCGGATCTAGCGAATCCAAAAAATGAAACGGTAGACTGAACAAGATGTATATTAAGAGAATAAAAAAACAGTAAAGTAAAGCCTGGAAAACCCCTTTTCTTTTGATTTTACTTTGTTTTAAAAAAAATGACACAGTTAATGGAATCATTGGAAAAACACAAGGAGTCAATAAAGCAATTATACCTCCTATAAACCCTAACAGAAATATATTTAAAAGAGGACTATCAATGGTTTTTTGGTCTTTATGAAATAGTAATTCATTACTTTTCAAATCAATTTTTAAAGCAGCAATTTTTTTTAAACTAGAAGAATCAATTAACTTTCTTTTCTCAGTAACTAATTTTGATTTATCCAACACAAAACGAAATGGTTCATTTCTAAAAATGCAAACTTTATCATCACAAGCCTGATAATTGATTTCCCCTTCAATAAGTGAAAAATTTGTATCCTTTAAAATTATATTTTGTTCAAATAAAGCTTCGTTATCAAACCAAGATAACTCCATCTCAAAGATTGGATCAAAGGATTTTTTAGAAATTCCCTCATTAATTTTTCCATCCAGATTAAAGTGACCCTGTTTACCTTTATAGATAAATTCTGTAGGTAATGGTCCTCCTTTTACTGGATTACTTGAATACAAATGCCAGTTAGATTCAATCTTGGCTTTAAATTTCAACAAGTAGGTAGTATCGGATAATTTTTCAAAACCAGTTGACCATACAATCGGTTCTTGGGCTTTTATGATAAAAACCGATAAAAAGACTAGTAAATAAATTTTTTTAAACATCATATTTAATTAGCCACTTATCTAATGCATTTTGATCTAATAAATACCTGCTATCAACTCTTTTTCCTATTATCCAAATGATGTCATCACCTGAACAAAGTATCCATTGGTTTTCCTTATCAATTAGTGAAAACTTTTCGTCCTTAAAGTATTTACTTAACTTCTTTTTACCATTAAGTCCATTGGGATAAAAGTAGTCACTTTTATTCCACTTTCTTAGAGTTAAGGGGAATTTTAATAACTTTTTATTGAAACAAGCGACCTTTCTACAATCAATTTTCAGTTTAGTTTTTATACCAAATTTCAATGATATTGGGGTTTGGATATTTTTAATATTCCGATCGATTGTATAAATTTTATGATTATTTCCGATAAGCTCAATCAGCAGCAAGTTTGAGCGATCTTTGACCAATCGGTGTGTTTTGGAAAATAATTGTTTTCCACTTTGTGACTTCAATAGTTGATTTAAATCTTTAACATTTTCAAAACCATATTTAATGAATAAGGCGTGAAGGTAAAAGTCAATAGGCTTAAGTAGTTTTAGCTTATCAACTGAAATTTTAATTTGTTTTTCCGATTTAATGAAGTAATTGGTTTTAAAATCCTCAATAACAAAATCTAAGGCAACTTTCGCTTGTTCTAGATGAACTAATGTGGTGCTAAATTGATTATGGAAGTTAGAATATATTGCCTTCCAATTTGGAATTACTTTATGCCTTAGAGCATTTCTTAAATAGTCTGTTTTTCCATTAGAGGAATCTTCTCTCCATTTGATATTATATTTTTTTGCATAATTTGAAATTTCAATTTTTGTAAAGGGTAAAAGTGGTCGAATAATTTTGTCCCTTGTTTTAGGAATTCCCACTAATCCATTCAATCCCGAACCCCTAATTACATTTATCATAAATGTCTCTATTACATCATCTGCGTGATGTCCCACCAGAATAGCTTCATAATTATGTTTAACTGATAGTTCATCAAACCAATCATACCTTAGTTTTCTAGCTGCCATTTGAATAGAAATTTTTTTATTTTTAGCATAAACCTCAGTATTAAATCTTTTCAATTTACATTCCAGCTTATTTTTATCAGCTAATTTTTTAATCCATAGTGCATCTTCCTCACTATCTTTTCCCCTTAATTGAAAATTACAATGAGCAATTGAAATATTTAAACCTTGTTTTAAACATAGGGATAGAAGAACACAGCTGTCTAATCCACCACTTAAGGCCAAAAGAATTTTTTGGTTTTTTAGATGCGGAAAGTTGTCTAATAAGTGTATTTGAAACTTTTTAAACATATTCAAAATTAAGGATTTTGAAACAGGACTCAATAACTTAATAACTACTTCGTTGCAGACTTTTTTTGTTAAAAAAAATAAAATTCAGATATTTGCATTTCAAATGAAAGATGCAACGACATATTATATCGGAAGCTTTTTGGCGAAAAGTAAGNCTTTTTNTCGTCCTATCCGCCCCTAGCGGGTATTTTTCTCTACATGAGATATTGGTGCGTCCAGTATCATTTTNCAAAACATTTAACCTATTTTTTAATTTTATTNTTATTTGTCAATAATGAAAATAGTTATTGCCAATTCAAAACATATCGTTTATGCTAAAGCCATCTGCAGCTGTATTGATGAATCAGCCAAGATGAGGGGTACTGGTATTGCTAGAAGGACTCCTGAGTACATCATTAGGAAAATGGAATCTGGTAACGCNGTAATAGCTATAGAAAATAATGAGTTTGCAGGTTTTTGTTACATAGAAGTTTGGGGACATGGGAAATATGTAGCCCACTCAGGCTTGATTGTTTCACCNAAACACAGAGGAAAGGGTTTGGCAAAAATAATTAAGAAAAACGTATTTGATCTTTCTAAGGAAAAGTTCCCCAAAGCTAAAATTTTCGGAATAACAACGGGAAAAGCTGTTATGCGTATTAATTTTGAACTAGGTTATCAGCCTGTTTCATTCTCTGAGTTAACAGATGATCCTGAGTTNTGGAAAGGTTGTCAAACCTGCAAAAATTATGACATATTGACTAGAACTGAGAGAAGTATGTGCTTGTGTACAGGCATGTTATACAATCCCAATAATGGGCAAAACAATAAATTGAGTTAAATGGAAAATAAAAAATTAGTATTGGCTTACAGTGGTGGTTTAGATACTTCTTATTGCTTAATGAAGCTTTCAAAAGAAGATTATGAAGTACATGCAGTAACTATTAATACTGGTGGTTTTGATAAGCTANAAATTAAGGATATGGAAACCAAGGCACTCCAAATGGGTGCCCACANCTTTAAATCAATANATGCTTTGTCCTCCTTTTACCAAAAGATTGTTAAATATCTTATTTATGGTAACGTACTAAAAAACAATACCTATCCACTGTCTGTAAGTGCAGAAAGAATTNTCCATGCNATTGAAATTATCGAATACGCTAAAAGTATTGGCGCAAATGCTATTGCTCATGGAAGTACAGGTGCAGGGAATGATCAGGTTAGGTTTGATTTAATTTTTCAGGTAATGGCCCCTGAAATTGAAATTATAACACCAATTAGAGATTTTCAGTTATCTAGGGAAGATGAAATTAGTTATCTAAAGGAAAATGGTGTTGAATTAAAATGGGAAAAAGCACAGTACTCTATAAATGAGGGCTTATGGGGGACTAGTGTTGGAGGAAAAGAAACCTTAACCTCTGATGAGAGTTTACCTGAATCCGCTTACCCCAGCCAAATTTCCAAAAAAACTACTGAAGAGGTGGTTTTAGATTTTCAGAAAGGGGAATTAGTAGGGATAAATGGAGAAATAGATACGCCTGTAAAAAATATTTTAAAACTTAACCAACAGGCAAAAAAGTTTGGTATTGGAAGAGACACCCATGTAGGAGATACCATTATTGGAATAAAGGGCAGGGTTGGATTTGAAGCTGCGGCACCATTGATTATTATTAAGGCACATCACCTTTTAGAAAAACACACGTTAAGTAAATGGCAGCAGTTTCAAAAGGAGCAACTTGGAAACTTCTATGGAATGTTACTTCATGAGGGGCAATACCTCGATCCTGTCATGAGAGATTTAGAAGTTTTTTTAGCCAACAGCCAAAACACAGTTAATGGTAGGGTGTATGTTACACTTCAACCTTACAGGTTTGAATTAAAAGGAATCGACTCCCCAAATGATTTAATGAGTGCTTCCTTTGGCAGTTACGGAGAAATAAACAAGGGTTGGACTGCAGAGGATGCTAAAGGGTTTATCAAAATAATGTCTAATCAAAACAAGATTTACCAACACATAAATAAAGAAAAATGAAAAAAGTAGGAATTATTGGTGGTTCAGGATATACAGGAGGAGAGTTGATCCGATTAGTTTTTAATCACCCAGCCCTAGTTCTTGATTTTGTCTACAGTACCTCAAGACCGGGGACTCCTCTTTACGATACTCATTTAGATTTACTTGGCAGATCACAAATAAACTTTACTGATAAGATTAATTTGGAGGTTGACATAGTATTTCTTTGTATTGGACATGGAAAATCTATTAAGTTTTTGGAGAAAAACCAATTTTCAAGGGAAACTATCATAATTGATTTAAGCAATGACTTCAGGCTGGAGAAAGATGCCCAGTTTCAAGACTATAATTTTGTATATGGATTACCTGAATATCAAAAAAATAAAATTGAGGGTGCAAGGGCGATTGCTAACCCTGGGTGTTTTGCTACTGCAATTCAGTTAGCACTTCTTCCTCTGGTAGAAGAAGGATTAATNAAAGAGGCTGTTCATATAAATGCTACTACAGGAAGTACAGGGGCTGGAGTAGGTNCNAGTCCCACCCTGCATTTCAGTTGGAGAAATAATAATATTTCTTGGTATAAACCATTTACACACCAGCACTTAGGGGAAATTGGAGAGACGCTTGAACATCCTAAAATCTACTTTTTACCGCAGCGGGGTAATTTTACTAGGGGAATTTTTTCTAGTTGCTATACTAGGTTTGAGAAAAGTTTTGAATATGCAGAAAATTTGTACAAGAATTACTATAATACTCATCTTTTTACAAATGTTTCTGATAATGAGATCTCTTTAAAACAAGTAGTAAATACGAACAATTGTGTAGTACATTTGCATAAGTATGAAGATCAATTATTGNTTACCTCAGCGATTGATAATCTATTAAAAGGGGCATCTGGACAAGCGATTCAGAATTTGAACCTCATAATGGGATGGGAGGAAGATTTGGGGCTTCAACTTAAAGCCAGTGTATATTAAAAAATAAAAGTTAATAAAAATGAAAATAGCTATTATAGGATCAGGTAATTTAGGTCTGAGTATTGCAAAAGGCTTAGTTTATAACAATACATACACCTCTCTTTACCTNACGAAAAGAAACCTAAGTTCCATANAAAAATGGAAGGAATATAACAATGTAAAAATAACCTCTGACAACCAAGAAGCTGTTAAAAACNCAGATATAGTAATTTTTACAGTTCAACCAAGACAGTTTGACGGGATTTTAAATGNAATCAAAGGTGCTTTGACNAATAAACACGTATTGATTTCAGCTATTACCGGATACAGTATCAGTAGAATGGAGGAAATGTTGGGAAGTAACTATCCTATAATAAGAAGNATGCCCAATACCGCTATCTCTGTTGGTAAGTCCATGACATGTCTTTGTTCAAATATTGCGGGTGAAAAAAGAATTGCTATTGCAGAGGCCATTTTTAATGGTTTGGGTACGACTATAAATATAGCTGAAAAACAAATGCAAGCCGCAACAGTAGTATGTGCGAGTGGAATAGCCTTTTGGATGAGGCTTATAAGAGCTACGACTCAGGGTGGAGTTCAAATGGGTTTTGATGCAGAAGAATCAATGAGAATGTCAATGAATACTGCCCTTGGAGCTGCAAGTTTGCTAATTGAAACAGATTCTCATCCCGAGACTGAGATCGATAAGGTNACTACACCTCAAGGATGTACTATCACGGGCTTAAATGAAATGGAACATCAAGGGCTAAGCTCNTCACTTATTAAAGGATTGATGGCTTCTTTTGAAAAAATAAATGAAATTAAAATTCAATAAGAAATTAAAATGAAACTATTTGACGTTTACCCACTCTATGAAGTATGCCCTGTTAGGGCAAAGGACGTCTATGTATATGACGAGGCNGGAACGGAATATTTAGATTTATATGGAGGGCATGCTGTTATCTCAGTAGGTCATAGTCACCCTCATTATGTTAAACAATTGGAAAAGCAACTTAATAAAATNGCATTTTACTCAAATGCTGTATTGAATCCATTACAACAAAAGTTAGCAGAAGAAATTGGAGAACAATCTTGTCTTCATAATTACCAATTGTTCTTATGTAGTTCGGGTGCAGAGGCTAATGAAAATGCCCTAAAATTAGCGTCTTTTCATACTGGTAAAAAAAGGATTATCGCTTTTAAAAACTCTTTCCATGGAAGAACATCAGCTGCAGTTGCAGTAACTGATAATCAAAAAATCAACGCCCCATTAAATCAACAACAAGAAGTTACCTTTATTCACTTTAACGATTTGGAGGGATTGGAAAATGAACTCAAAGAAGAAGATGTTTGTGCAGTGATTTTTGAGTCTATTCAAGGGGTCGGTGGATTGGATATACCTGATGATGAATTTGTTATTGGAATGAACACTTTGTGTCATAAATATAATACTTGTTTGATCGCTGACGAGGTACAGTCTGGTTTCTCAAGATCCGGAAAATTTTTCGCTTTTCAGCATAACAATATTCAACCTCATGTGATCACCATGGCAAAAGGTATGGGAAANGGTTTTCCCATTGGAGGTATTCTTGTTCACCCAGATTTAAAACCCAAACACGGAATGTTAGGNACTACTTTCGGAGGAAACCATTTGGCGTGCACTGCCTCATTGGCTGTTCTGGAAATTATNAAAAAAAATAAATTACAACAACATGCTGAGACTATGGATGCTTATTTTAGAGCTAAAGCCGAAAAGATTTCAGGAGCAAAAATTAAAGGCCGTGGACTTATGTTGGGCTTAGAATTTAATTTTGAAGTTGGTCCATTGAGAAAAAGACTGATTTATGAAAAAAATATTTTTACTGGTGGTAGTAGTAAAAAAAATGTGTTNAGAATTCTTCCACCATTGACAGTTCAAAAAAAACATTTTGATCGATTTTTTGATGCATTAGAAGATTTATTATGAACGATTTTATAACATTATCGGATTTACCAGATTTTAAGCAAACCCTNGACTTGGCAATGGATTTCAAAAAGAATCCATACAAACTTAGTAGTCTAGGAAAGGGAAAGACTTTAGGGCTGCTGTTTTTTAATCCCAGCTTAAGAACAAGGCTAAGTACTCAGAAAGCTGCGCAAAATTTAGGTCTTAGTACCNTGGTTATGAATTTTAGCCAAGAATCATGGGCGTTAGAATTTGAGGATGGAACCAAGATGAGTGGACTTAGGTCAGAACACGTGAGAGAAGCTGCAGCAGTGGTTTCTCAATATTGTGATATGATTGCTATAAGGGCTTTTGCTTCACTATCAGATAAAGTAAAAGATGAGGCAGAGGTTGTTTTGAGAAGTTTTGCGAAATACGCAAGCGTACCTATTATCAACATGGAAAGTTCTACTGCTCATCCTTTGCAAGCTCTAGCTGATGCTATAACTTTAAATGAATTTAAAACATCTCACAAACCTAANATAGTATTGACATGGGCTCCTCACCCTAAAGCACTTCCTCATGCAGTTGGGAATTCTTTTACAAGAATGGTAGGAAACCTTGATGTGGATTTTATAATTGCTCATCCAAAAGGATATGCACTAAATCCAGAGATTACCAAAGGGGTAAAATGTTTGACCAATCAAGATGAGGCTTTAGACGGTGCAGATTTTGTTTATACAAAAAATTGGTGTTCTTATGAACATTATGGACAAATTTTAAGAACAGACGACAAATGGATGATTACCTCTGAAAAAATGGAACTCACTAATAATGGAAAATTTATGCACTGTTTACCTATAAGGAGAAATATAGTTGCTACTGATAGTGTTTTAAATAGTACCAACTCGCTAGTTATAAATCAATCAGAAAACAGAATTTATAGTGCACAAGCAGTGCTCAAACAACTTTTGTAAAATGGATAAACTTTCTATAGTTAAAATCGGTGGGAATATTATTGAAGATAATGAGCAATTAGGTAAATTTTTAACTGCTTTTACCAAAATTGAAGGTGGAAAGGTATTGGTGCATGGTGGTGGAAAGAAAGCCACTATTCTCGCTAAAAAGTTAGGTGTTCCAACAAAAATTGTTGACGGAAGGAGAATAACCGATGAAGATAACTTGGAAATCACTACTATGATTTATGGGGGAAAGATCAATAAAAATATGGTAGCTCAATTACAAGCTATTGGCTGCAATG
>NZOY01000075.1 GCA_002695445.1 Flavobacteriaceae bacterium | reverse complement strand
AATTAGCTTATCCTATTCAAAATAAGAACAGTGGCTTTTATCATTTAATTCAGTTTGAATCAAATACAGAGGTAATTAACTCGCTTGAAGTTGAATTCAGAAGAGATGAGAGAATAATGCGTTTTTTAACTGTTAAACTGGACATTCATGCCCAAGAATGGGCTGAAAAAAGAAAGAAAAGAAATTTATCTAAAGTTAAAAAATAAATTATGTCAAAAATAGAAGAGCAATCTAGCGGAAAAAAAGAAGGAGAAATTAGGTATTTGACCCCACTTAATATTGATACTAATACGAAGAAAAAGTATTGTAGATTTAAGCGCTCCGGTATAAAGTACATTGATTATAAGGATCCTGATTTTCTAATTAAGTTTGTAAATGAACAAGGAAAAATTTTACCAAGGCGTTTGACAGGAACCTCCCTTAAGTACCAAAGAAAGGTTTCTGTTGCAGTAAAAAGGGCACGTCATCTTGCATTAATGCCATATGTAAGCGATTTATTAAAATAAATATTAAAACCTAATGGAATTAATTTTAAAACAAAATGTTGAAAATCTTGGTTTTAAGGATGATTTAGTTAAAGTTAAGGATGGTTATGGTAGAAACTTCCTCATTCCACAAGGCAAAGCAATATTAGCTACTGTGTCCGCGAAAAAGGTTTTAGCAGAAAACTTGAAACAAAAAGCATTTAAAGAGAAGAAAATTATTGGTGATGCCAATAAACTTGGAAAAAAACTTGCTGAAATAGTTATAAAAATATCTTCTAAGGTATCTGGAGGTGATAAATTATTTGGTTCAGTATCTGCATCTGATCTGGCTAAAGAATTTCAGGCCCAAGGTCATAATATTGAAAGTAATGCTATAACAATTCCTGGTAGAACAATTAAGAGGCTGGGTAGTTACACGGCAAAAATTAGATTACATAGAGAAGTTTCAATTGAGTATAATTTTGATGTAATCCCTGAGAAAAAATAATTTTATTTCACAAATTAAGTAACCCCGCCATGTGTGGGGTTTTTTTGTACAATCATTGATGGAATATACCCGTTTAACAAAAGAACAGTTTAAAGCTCTTCATAAAGAGTTTTCGATATTTCTGGCAACCCAATCCATTGATAAAGAAAAGTGGAACCTTATCAAGGCTGAAAATCCTGATTTAACAAATCAAAAGCTTGACGAATTTAGTGATATAGTATGGATGGATGTACTTGACAAGATAAAATATTTAGAGCACAGGAATAATCAATTGCTTTTTCTTTTTAAATGTTGGGATCAAAAAATTGATTTAATTTTAATAAAATTAACTAGTAACTGCCCTTCATTTTTTGATGAAGGGAATTTAAATTGGTTGATTAAAAATATAAAAGATGACCGAGTAAGCATATTTGAATCATCGAGGGATTTTGGTATTAATTTTAAAAAAGAAATATTTAAATTAATAAAAAAGGGGGCTGTAATTTCTGACGGACTTTACTATGAAGACTTGAAAAGTTTTCTTTCAAAATAAATAGATTTATGCCATCTTTGTTGTTCACCTTATTAAATGTCAGTAATTAAACCAAGCATACCGAAAGGGACTAGAGATTTTTCTCCGGAAATTTTGTCTAAGCGCAACTATTTGAAAGAAAAATTGATTAGAACTTTTAAAACCTTTGGTTTTCAACCCATTGAAACTCCCTCATTTGAACGTTCTGAGACACTTTTAGGAAAATATGGGGATGAAGGAGATCGTCTTATTTTTAAAATATTAAATTCAGGNGAGAAAATTAAAAAGGCCNATATAANGGCTCTANAAGATGAAAATCTTCAAAGGTTTTCTAATTCCATATCACAAAAAGCATTAAGATATGATTTGACCATTCCTTTTGCTCGTTATGTTGCTCAAAATCAAAATAATATTCAATTTCCTTTTAAAAGATATCAAATACAAAATGTTTGGAGAGCGGATCGACCGCAGCATGGTAGATTTCAAGAGTTTTTACAGTGTGATGCTGATGTAGTCGGTGAACGCTCTCTATGGCAAGAAGTGGAGGGAATATTATTGTATGACCGTTTNTTTTCAATATTGAATTTAAAAGGGATTAGTATAAAAATTAATCACAGAAAAATTTTAGCTGGAATTGCACAATTAATTGGTGTANAATCTCAACTTTCAGATTTTACAGTTGCATTGGATAAATTGGGAAAAATAGGGGATAGAGCAGTTATAAATGAATTATTACAAAAGGGTTTTGAACAAAAAGTAATTGACAAACTCAAACCATTTTTATCCTCTAAAGGTGATTTTAAATCTAAACTTTCAAAAATTGAAGTTTCATTATCAGGTATAGAGGTTTCTAATGAAGGCATTGAAGAATTAAAATTTATCNACCATCAATTAGCTGAGAAATCTCTTAAGGCAGTAACTCTGGACCTTGATTTTACTTTAGCTAGAGGATTAAATTATTATACGGGTCTTATTTTGGAGGTTATGCCACCTAGCAATATTGAAATTGGTTCCCTNGGAGGAGGAGGGAGATATGATGACCTTACTGATCTATTTGGACTTAAAAATACGAGTGGATTTGGAATATCATTTGGGTTCGATAGAATTTTTATAGTNTTGGAGGAGCTGAATTTATTTCCAGATAAACTTAAAAATCAATCGCATTTTTTGTTTTTAAATTTTGGTGAAGATTCGGCTAAGCTTTGTTTTGACAAGCTTATGGAAATTAGGAATCGTGAAATTCCATGCGAGTTTTATCCAAACCCAACAAAAATAAAAAAGCAGATGAATTATGCGAACGAGCGCTCGATTCCTTTTGTAATATTAATTGGACCTGAGGAAATAAAAAAAGATGTTTTTGTAGTAAAGGATATGAATTCTGGAAACCAATCAGAACACTCTATTTCCTCGCTTGTATNTACCTTAGAAGAACTATTTCAGTCACTTTGACTTAATGTTGGTTTTTGATACTTTTCAAATGGCTGNTTCAATAAATAACTGATTCTGCTATTTTTCTTTTCATTGGGAAAAACATCTACTCCATATACGAGTTGATCTCTATCAAATGAAGCGAAAGTCCCTAATAACCTATCCCATATTGAAAAAATATTTCCATAATTTTTATCAGTGTAAGGTAATCTATAGTGGTGGTGAGTTTTATGCATATCTGGAGAAACGAATANATAGCTCATTATCAAATCAAGTTTCTTTGGAAGTCTTATGTTGGCGTGATTGAACTGTGATGCAATAACAGACAAAGCTTGATATAACATTATAACACCAACTGAAGTACCTAATANAAANACTCCAANAAGAGTAAAACTAAAACGAACAATGCTCTCCANAGGATGATGCCTATTTGCAGTAGTTGTGTCTACTTTGTGATCACTATGATGGACAAGATGAACCATCCAAAGTGGTTTAATTTGGTGTTCAACATAATGAGGTAGGTATGCACCAATAAAATCTAAAAAAACAACTCCTANNAANACTTGAGCCCAAAGTGGTNTTTCTGGAATCCAATTTAAAAATCCAAAATTATTATGTATNGTCCAGTCTGAGGTTTTAAGCAAAATAAATGCCAGAAAAAAGTTTATTAAAACTGTAGTTAATGTGAAAAAAATATTTGGAATTGCATGAAGCCATTTTTTGTAATTAAACTTAAACAATGGTATAAAACCCTCTAGGAACCAAAACAAACTTATACCACCTATAAGAATTAAACTTCGATGAAGACTCGGAATATTATCAAAATAAGATATAATTTGTTCCATCATCATAATTAATTAGTACTAAAAGAATAAACTCCTGAAGAAGCTGTATTTCCTTTATCATCATATGCTACCACTTTCCAGAAATANGTTGTTTCTGCGNTTGCCACAAAGGCTATTANTACCTGGTTGTCAGTTTCATCAAAACTGGCAATAAGGCTAGATCCATCTGTTTTGTCCAGATATACTTTATAGCCTTTAATATCATTATCAGGATCGCTACAAGACCAATTAAGTAATACTTGATCATTTGAGTTTAAATTTACCTTAGCTGAAGGTCTTGGTGAAATTAACTCTGGTGGAAAAGGTGCATAATTTACCTCTCCTAAACCAGCCAAATAAAATTTCCATTCCTTACTGGTTAACGATGAACCGCTTTCAGGTACTTCAGCAGTTACTTTCCAAGAATAAGGTTCACCGTGCTTTAGGATTACTTCTTTACTATTTGAGTCACTCTCAAATATCAAATCACTATTATCATTAAGGTTTTTAATGCTTATCTGGTATTTTGATGAGTTTTTACTAGAGGTCCATGTAAGATTTACTTTGCTTTGTAAATTGTTCAAAATACTTCCATCAAGGCAAGCTTGGTTGTTTTCTGGGTATTGTAAGTTGAACGATCCAGGGTAGAGGTTTGAGACAGTTACTGTTTCATCATTTGATGAACATGCCAACAAACAAAAAACCATTAAGTAAAGAAGATATTTCATAGTATTATTTTTTTATGGCCATGAAAGATTTTTTCACCGTATCTGAATTAACCTTGAATAAATAGCTTCCCATTTTATAATTAGATGTATTGACTGAGATATTTCTATTAGACTCATTAAGTTTATAATAATCAGAACTAATAAGTTTTCCAGCTGTAGAGAATATTTCAACTAAAATATTTTGGTCTTGTCCACCAACATATATTAGCAATTCATCTTCAAAAGGATTTGGAGTGTAAGCAATTGATTCAGAATTGAAATACTGTTTTTCGAAAACACCTTGACATTCTTGATCAGCAGTTATTCTAACAGTATTTAGTCCTTTTCTAAGCGCCAATGAGTGACTAGATCTAGAGGTCTGTGTTGTTATGCCATTATGTTCGATATTGTAGACCGATCCACCAGCCATTTCAAACTTAACTGAATCGAGGTTATCGTCAGCTGAAGCAGTTAAATCTGTATCGTTGGAATAAACCGACAGTGGGGTAGGGTCGTTAAGCTGAATTTCGAAACACCTTTCAAACTCACTGCTGTTTATTCCCTCAACCCCTAGACAGATATTATATTGTCCACTGGAGAGATTGGTAATAATCCAAAGTCCCTCATTGAAGACCTCAGAGTGCTCGATAGCACCAGAGACATTTATAGTATAGGAATGTGAGATGTTTTCAAATTCAATTCCGATGGAATGATTATCGACACACCTTTCGGTTTTATAAACGTTAAAATTATCAGATGGTAGATAGAAAATCTCACAACCAAATGCGTCAACTTTCACACCAAGAGGAGTATTGGGACATTCATCCTGAGGATTCCAAACCCCATCATGGTCAGAGTCATCAGAAACATCACCAACACCGTCACCGTCTTCATCTGCCTGGTCTGGATTAAACACTACAGGGCTGTTATCAACAATATCAGGAACGCCATCGCCATCAGAGTCATCATCAGGTAGTGCAAGTCTGGATTGAAGCTCAAGAGCACTAGTGGCTCCTTCTGGTACTTGTAGTTGGAATTGTGTGACTGGAACAGGGACTTCAATAGCACCATCCTCAAGGTTTATAAAGGTTACTTCAACCTCATAAATATTGTCTTGATTATGGTCTTGAGGATTATTAAAATCTGGAGGATTAATAAAAGCAAGATAGCCCTCGCTTTCCTCATCTGATTTTCTAGTAGTTGGAGGTTCACTTTTAATGGCAAACAAATGAGCATCCGCACCACCACTTACCTTTTTTCTTATTTTCCACTTTCCAACACCCCGATTAAATGGATTATGATACCTTTCATCAGATCTAGCAGCATCAGAATTTGAAATATCAGGTGTATCAAAAATTGCCACAGAATAATTTGCAGTGAATGACTTATTAGGAATATCTTGTACTTCTAATCCTCCTTCAACAACGGTTTCACCTAACTCTGTTTTAGCAGTGATGGTAAAAGGATAAATTTCCTTTTCTTCAAAGTCCAAACTATCTATAAGTCTAATTTCATAAATATTTTCTAATGCTAAAAATCCGTAACCTTCAAAATCTATAGAGGTAATTTCAGAGCCATTTGGACTTGTTACCTCAACTGATCCTGCAAGGGTTCCAATTTCAGCGTCTTCGCTAATAATAGATGTCGAAAAAACTATTTTTGGATCAGGATCACACACATCACCAATACCATCGTTATCATGATCTTCTTGATTAGGATTAGGAGTATCAGGACAATTATCAATTACATCAGGTGTTCCGTCTGAATCAGAATCAATTTGGGATTCTCCACATCCTTTATTATCAGCATTTTCACTTTGTGAAGTATTTGGGCAGTCATCATTTATATCCGGAACTCCATCTCGATCTGTATCAATTTGAGATTCTCCACAACCTTGAGCATCTGCATTTTCATTTTGTAAAGTATTTGGGCATATATCATTTGAATTTACAATACCGTCATTATCGGTATCAATCTCCAGAATACTAGAAAATTTGACACTCTGAATCCATCCGAAAAACATATTATCTGGATTAGTTGTTCCAGTTGCACTTTCCATCTCACTCCCATTTCCAATATTACCGTATCTAGGAGTTTCATTTTCATTATGCCCACCGATTGGCTTATATGAATTTGGGTCTGAGTATATCAAATCTCCGTCAATAAAAAACTTTATTCCATTTTCGGTATTTGATTTAAACTGAACAGCTATATCGTGCCACTGGTCATCCCTTAAATCTATTGATTGGTTAGGATTATATGAGGTTTGTGATCCATCCTCATTAGTAAATCCAAAAACTATTTTTCCCTGAGCCCCATTTTCTGCATCCGACCCTATCGCAAGTCTAAAAACAGCGCTTCTATCAAAGGATAATATTATTCTCTCATCACTTGGATGATTGGTGCTTTCTGATTTGGCTTTAATTCTTGCTTGTATTGTGAAACTCTCTAACTGATCAGATGGCCCACTAACATAATTTAGATTATTGATTGAAATTCCAGTTGCATCCTCATCATTTTTTCCATTAAAAAACATTGCATTTTGTTCAGAATCAAAATATACCTTTGAAATATTCCTTACTGTTCCATAATTATTATTCCCAGACAAATCATTTATAGTTTTATTATTTTCTGTAGTAGTTTGTCGATTATAGGAACTGAGGTCAGAAAAATCGTAATGAAATATTATATTGTTTTGAACAGCTATCTCCGATTCATTAGTGTTGTTATTACCTTCAGTTGGTTTTTCCACAATACCTGCCACCTTTTGAAGAGTAATAAAAAACATAATAAAAATAAGTGGGTTTAAACCCTTCATA
>NZOY01000074.1 GCA_002695445.1 Flavobacteriaceae bacterium | reverse complement strand
ATTGAAACATTTGTAAGAATTGTTTTCCCTCTTTGCTTTATTTTGGCATCACTGAAAGAGACAATATTATTAGGCATTATTTTTTAAACTTTATCAAATGTAACCTGTTTTAACTTGCTAATAAAATTTGTTGATATTTTATAAGTTAATTGAAATAAAAGCGTTTATATAATTATACACTTTATCTTTAATGTTAAATATGATTAAGTTGAAAAAAAATAAGACCAATTCATTTTTGTTCTGTTTAATTTTCCAGAGTGTTTTTGGTCAACTTTTTCAATCAGATTTGCTCAAACAAAGTGCTTCCTCGCTCTATTATCAGGGAAATTACCCAAATGTAAATCAGGCTTTTAGTCTTTTTGAAGATTACAGCTCAAGTGAGAAAGATTTAATGGATATATCTTATTTTCAAATGGTTACAGCTCTTCGCCTTAACGAACCTGGAGCTCTTAATCTAATTGAAAATTTTAATCTTAATTACCCAGATAATCAGGTAATAAAGAATGTTTATTTCGATCTTGCAAATTATTATTTCAAACACGAAAAATATTCCTACGCTGAAAAGTGGTTTAATAAAGTCAAAGCATCGGATATCCCAAATTCTTCCTTGCCAATTTATTATTTCAACAAGGGCTATACATTATTTAATAAAGGAAGGTTTGAACAAGCTAAGCTACTTTTGGAAAAAGTTAAGTTTAATCCAAAGTATGAGTCTGATGCACATTACTACTTGGGTCATATTGCATATCAATTAGAAGATTATGAGGGTGCTTCAAACTCTTTTAGTCGGGTTTCTAAATCTGAGCAGCAAGAAGACCTAAGTTACTTTCAGGTTGAGATGAATTTTAAATTGGGAAGATTTAAAAAATCTATCGAGTTAGGGGAGAAGGAGTTAAAAAAAGTAAATGGTCAAGATTTATCAGAGCTTTCAAAAATTATTGGAGAGAGTTACTTCAATATTAAGAATTATAATAGAGCAATTATTTTTTTAAAAGATTATAAGGGAAAAAACGGGAAATGGAAACATGAAGATTTTTATCAGTTAGGTTACGCATATTATAAAATTGGTGATTATACCAGCGCAATAGATCAGTTTAGTAAAATCATTAGTAAAAAAGACAAGCTTTCTCAAAATGCCTACTATTATTTAGCTGAATGCTACCTTAAAAAAAACCGGAAATCCTCTGCATTAAATGCATTCAGGAGTGCTTCATCAATGCAATTTGATCCTGATATTACAAAAAATTCGTTGCTAAACTATGCAAGATTAAGTTATGAAATTGGAAATCCGTATGAAGCAGTAACTAAAGTATTGACAAAATTTTTGGAAACTTATCCAAAATCACAGCACAAACAAGAACTTATTTCATTTTTACTCAGTTCATACACAAGTAGTGGTAACTATGACGAAGTTATTGATCTCTTGTCCTCACAAAATGATTACAAGGATGATCGCCTACTTCAAAAAGTTACTTTCCTCAAAGGAATTCAATTATTTAGTTCGGGAGAATATCAAAAAGCTAAAACTTATTTCCAAAAATCAATTAATAATAACCAAAACAATAAGATTACTGCTCAATCCTATTTTTGGAAAGGTCAATCAGATTATGAATTGAATGACTTTAATGAATCATTGAACTCCTTCAGGGAGTTTGAAAAAAAATCACCTTCAAAGCAATTATATGAAAAGCTTCAATACCATTATAATTTAGGTTACACACTTTTTAAAATTAGGAATTACAGCCTTTCTTTAAAAGCTTTTGAAAAAGTAGTACAAAAACAAAATTTATATTCCAATAGTAAAATTAGAGACGCTTTTTTAAGGTTGGGAGACGCTCATTATGGATTAAGTAAATTTTGGCTGGCAATGGAATATTATGACAAAAGTATTGCAATTTNCCCTGCACAATCTGATTATGCTCTTTATCAAAAGTCTATTTGTTATGGCTTTGTTGATCGTAATTCCAAAAAAATAACTTCTCTTGAAGAATTGATTGATAAGCACCCTTCATCATCTTTTATTGACGATGCTTATTTTGAATTGGCGAATACCTATACTGTTATTGGATTACCTGAAAAAGCAATTAAGACCTATGAAGAATTAGTCAATCGCTTCCCTCAAAGTCCTTTCTTGCCAAAAGCGATACTAAATAATGGATTGATTCTCTACAATCAAGAAAAGCTCGTTGATGCTCAAGAACTATTAAGAAATCTTATAATTAATAACCCTAAAGATGGAATAGCTAAACAAGCACTTGGGACTTTAAAAGAGATTTCAATTGATCTTGATAGTGTTTCAGAATTCACAAGNTGGTTGAAAAAATATGAAATAGATGCCTACACGGATAATGAATTGGAAAAAACAGCTTTTGCAGCTGCAGAGAAGCAGTTTTTATCNAATAGAAAAAAACAGGCAAAAAAATCCTTTCTATCCTATTTAGATGCATACCCAAACGGTTTTAATGCTATAGCATCTAAATTTACTCTTGCTGAGATCTATAATGAAGAATATAATTATGATGAAGCATTAAATTTTTACAAAGAGGTGATTAAAGAGGGCTCTAATGAATATAGAGAAGANGCACTTGTAAAGGCATCTCAGATATTAATTAATNGAGNATTANATCAAGATGNTATTATTTTACTGGAGGAATTATTTCAAATTGCTATTTTNCCTGAAAATCAACGCTACGCACAATTTAACTTAATGAATGCTTATTATAANTCAAATNATTTTAANAAGGCCTTAGATGTGGTTCAAAAAGTATTGGAAATTAAGCAGTTAAACTCAAAGATTAAGTGGGATGCATANGATATTCTTGCTCATGCTTCACTAAAAATTAATGACAGTCTTTCAGCTAAAAAGGCATTTAAGGTATTAGAAAAATCGCCAATAGATGAATTAGCAGCTGAGGCATATTATTTTGATGCCTATCATTTCTTTTTAATTAAGGATTATAAAAAATCAAATGAAATTATTGCCGATTTATCACAAAAATTCAGTAATCAACCAATATGGGCTGCTAAAAGTTTACTGCTTATGGCTAAAAACTTTTATTCATTAGAGGACCCTTTTCAAGCCTCGTATATACTTGANTCTTTGATGGAAAATTATAGTCAATTCGAGGAACTNTCGATAAAAGCAAAATNNTTATTGTCTGAAATCAGACAAAAAGAGTCTCAACAAAACGCNAGTTTATCAAAAACTAAAGATGATGCAGATTTATAAGGTATTNAAAAATATAGTTTTTCTATTTACTCTTCCATTAATACTATCAGCCCAAAAAAATCAAAATGATGACGATTTAGGAACCCAAGAGATAACTGTTATTAAAACTTTTATACCGAATCTTAAAAATGTTTTTAAAATTGTCCAAACTCCTGAACTAGATGATTCATTAATTAATAAAAAACAAAAAGTAATATANACTTTTAAACCTTTTGCAGCTGTCTCCACTTTTATTCCTAATAAGGCAACTCCCCTAAAATTTAAGCGACAAGAGTTAATTGGATTTCACAATAGTTTTGTTTCTAGTGGAATCGGAAATAAATCTCAGAAGTCAATAAATTTTACTTCTATGGTTACAATGGATCGTTTTCAATCTGTTGGTTTAGCACTGAGATTCAATTCATTGGGTGAAATACCTGGTACTATTCTGGAAAGTACTGAAAAAAGACTAACGATAAATTTACTCCACCAATACAAAGAAAGAAATATGAGAATTGACTCTGACATAAGATATGATAGTCAAAGTCACAACCTATATGGTTTAAGAGATATAAATTGGAATAATATTCCTAGCTTTAGATCATCCTTAGTAAATCCACTTCAGCGCCTTAATTACCTTTCTGTTAAATCTAAATGGCAATGGTATGAAAGTCTATTAAGTAAAATGAATTTTAATACCTATATCACATCTGATTCATTTGATTCAACTGAATATATATTTAATATAAATGCCCTATTTCGTATACCTTTTTTAGGTAATTATTTAGATTTAACTCCAAATTTTGAATTGATTAATTCAAATTTCAAAAGTGATTATTTTACTGATTTACNAATAGATTTTAAAAATGCATTGACTCAACTACAGATAAAATTCTTGAATTTTGGAAAAAAATTTAATTTCGTACTAGGGGTTAATGGTTTTTATTTAATAGATGAACAGAATCAGTTTTTCGTATATCCCAAACTTGAGGTTTCCTACAAAAGCATTNACAGTAAAATAGTTCCTTTCATTGATTATNAAGGGGGATATAAACTGAATAGCTATACCTCTTTTTCCCTTGAGAACCCATATGTTGCTCCTGTANTTAATATTCAACCAACAGAAGTTAATCATAATTTAAATATTGGATTTAATTTATTCCCTAGTTCAGGCTTAACATTAAAAATGTCTGCTTCATATATTGAGTACAATAACTTCGGAATGTTCGTTCGTCTTCCATACGATAATTTTAATAATGATATAGCATTTCGGCTAGGTAATTCTTACAGGGTTATTTATGATCAAGTTGAAAAAAAAGGATTATCATCGGGATTTATCCTTCAATTAAAGGAATTCAACAAAATTTCTTTAGATATTAATTATTATGATTACAGTAGAAAAAATAACGAGCCAGTATGGAATACACCTTCATTAACTATTGACTTAGAGGGTAATTTTAAGTTGGGTCGTAAAATCTTTTTTAATTTTTCTACAAATTATTTTAGCTCTCGTGAGATTAAAAATTACTTGATATCTTCAGGTNAATTAAGNGANGGAGGCCCTTCACNNAGAGAATCAATAGGCTCAGTTATTTATGCTAATTCATCTTTAACATGGAAAATAAATTCTGAATGGGATTTATTCTATAGAAATAATANTTATTTNGGTGATGTCACATCAAGGTGGGCATACTATCAAAATCAGCCTCAGCTTAATCTTATTGGAATACGTTATAAATTTGACATTAATTTTTAAATTTAATTTAATCATTAAGTCAAACTCTTTACTAATTTAAATTTTAGTTTAATTTTGCGCACTATACTTATAATAAAGATGAAAAAAGCCATTCTTCTATTGGTTTTAGTAAAGTTTATGTTCTCTAGTTGTAGTAATCGTGTTGATTTATTGGTCCATAATGCTAAAATATACACNGTAAACGAAAATTTTGATATCGCCTCNGCGTTTGTGGTTAANAATGGAAAATTTGTTGAGGTTGGAGGAGAAGATTTGATTAATAAATATAAGCCCGCTAACATAGTTGATGCGAGAGGTTTACCGATNTATCCGGGATTTATAGATTCACACTGCGATTTATTTGGATTGGGTTCAAACAAATTTAAAGTAAATATCAATCGAACTAATAGTGTTGATCAGGCAATAAGACTTTTGAAAGAACATCAAGTTGNATATGGACAAAAATTTNTACATGGGATTGGTTGGGATAAAGATAATTGGGAACCAAACCTATCTAGTTTAAAAAAATTGAGTGAATCTTTTCCAGATATTCCAGTTATATTAGAACGAATTGATAAAAAAGTATTAATTGCGAATAATAAAGCTTTAGAAATAGCAAATATTGACGAGATCACTAGAATTGATGGGGACCAAATAATTTTAAAAAATGAAGAGCTAACTGATGTATTAATTGTTAGTGCAACGCAATTATTAGATAAACTAAGACCTAAGCTTTCAAGAAAAGAAGAGGTTGAAGCTCTTATAAAAGCTCAAGAGATTTGTTTTGAAAATGGNTTGACTACAATTGATCAGGTTGGTATTACAAAAGATAAAATCTTATTAATCGATAGTCTACAAAAAAGAGATTTAATTAAATTAAGGATTTACTCGATGATTCTAAATGATTCTTCATCGATGGAATATTTTTTTAAAATTGGGGGAATAAAAAACAACCTATTAAATGTTAATTCAGTCGAAGTCAAATTAGATGGCTTTTTGAGTGAACAAACAGTTTCCTTAAAAGAAGATTACAATAATCTAAATTATAAAAATTCTAAAACATTCATAAATAAAGACTCACTATTCGCTTTAGCTGATATTTTGATTAAAAATTCATTCCAAATGAATGTTCGTGCCTCTGGAGATTCGGCAAACCAAATGGTCTTGGAAACTTACAATTTAATCTTATCAGATTTGTTAGACCCTAGGTGGAGAATCGAATCTGCCCAACTAATATCTGAAGAAGATATTTCAAAAATTAACTCTAAAATTATCCCTTCAATCCAACCAATTAATGATATTGGTCAAATTAAATCAGCTAAATCTAAATTAGATGCTGAGCGATTAAAAAATGCCTTTGCATATAAAGATCTTTTAGATTGGTCTGGAGTTTTAGCTTTAGGTTCAAACTTTACTCATGAGGTGATCAACCCATTAAATACGTTTTTCGCAGCAGTTAATCGTAGACTTAATGATGAAAAATCACAAGAAGGATTTCAGATGAAAAATTCTTTATCTCGATATGAAGCACTAGTTGGGATGACTCGTTGGGCAGCATATGCAAATTTTGAGGAGAATGAAAAAGGGAGTATCGAGTCAGGAAAATTAGCCGATTTTGTTTTTTTAGATCGTGATATAATGACTATTGAAATGAATGAAGTCCTTCGGGCCAGGGTAGTTGCAACTATTCTTAATGGAAAAATTGTTTATAGTAATCGTCTCTAATTAAAATCTACGTTTAAAATTTTAACTGATTTAGGTATTTTTACATATAATTTNTTTAAATTATTAATAAANNNNATNAANNTAATTTAAATATTTAATCANTANNNAATTNTNNTTTNATTTTATAAATAAAAAAATTAATTTTGATTTAAATATTTTAAAAATGTGCGGTATTGTATGTGCTTTTAATTTAAAACAAAAGCAAGATGTTTTAAGACCTCAGATTTTNAAGATGTCNAAACTTCTTAGGCANCGTGGTCCTGATTGGAGNGGAATTTACAGTTGTNATAANGCGATATTAAGTCACGAGNGACTTGCAATTGTAGATCCAGCATCTGGAAAGCAGCCTTTATATAGTCCNGATAAAAAAATTATTTTAGCGGCCAATGGGGAGATATACAACCATCTTGAGCTACGAGAAAAATTATCTGGCAAATATACTTTTACCACTCAGTCTGATTGCGAAATAATTTTAGCTTTATATCAAGACAAGGGTATTAATTTTGTTGATGATCTTAACGGAATTTTTGCTTTTGCGATCTATGATAGTATTAATAATGAGTTTTTTATCGCNAGAGATCATATGGGTATTATTCCTCTTTACATGGGATGGGATAAANATGGAACTTTTTATGTAGCATCNGAGTTAAAAGCNCTTGAAGGGNTTTGNTCCAANATNGAATTATTTCCTCCCGGACACTACTGGTTTNGTAAAAATANTGCACCTACAAGATGGTATANTAGAGATTGGGTAGATTATCAAAAAGTAAAAAACAATANAACAAACATAAGTGATTTGCATGATGCTCTCTCCGATGCNGTNCATCGCCAATTNATGAGTGATGTTCCATACGGAGTTTTGTTATCAGGAGGATTAGATTCTTCAATTACTTCGGCACTAGCTAAGAAATTTTCTTCAAAAAGAGTAGAATCTAATGACACCCAATCTGCTTGGTGGCCTCAATTACACTCTTTTTCAGTTGGACTTGAAGGCTCACCCGACCTAGAGGCTGCTAGAAAGGTTTCTGAACACATTGGTTCAATTCATCATGAAGTTATTTTTACAATTCAAGAAGGTTTAGATGCCATTCGAGATGTTATCTACCACCTAGAAACTTATGATATTACCACTGTTAGGGCTTCTACTCCAATGTTCCTTATGGCAAGAAGCATCAAATCTCATGGAATTAAAATGGTATTATCTGGCGAGGGAGCAGACGAATTGTTTGGAGGATATCTTTATTTTCATAAAGCGCCCTCAGCTGAGGAATTTCATAAAGAGACTGTCAGGAAGCTAGATAAGCTGCATCAATATGATTGTTTGAGAGCTAATAAATCTCTTGCTGCATGGGGTATTGAGGGGCGTGTTCCTTTTTTGGATAAAGAATTTATTGATGTAGCAATGCGAATAAACCCTGAGGATAAAATGATTAACTCGGAACGCATGGAAAAGTGGGTTGTAAGAAAAGCATTCGAGGATTATCTTCCTAAGAGTGTTGCTTGGCGACAAAAAGAGCAATTTTCTGATGGTGTAGGTTACAGCTGGATAGACACACTTAAAGAGGTTGTCGAGAATGCTATAACTGACGATCAAATGATAAATGCTAAATTCCGTTTTCCACTTCAAACCCCTCAAAATAAGGAGGAATTTTATTACCGGAGTATTTTTGAAGAACACTTCCCTAGTGACACTGCCTCAATGAGTGTTCCTTCAGTCCCTTCAGTTGCCTGCAGTACACCTATTGCTTTAGAGTGGGACGAGGCATTTAAAAATCAAAATGACCCTAGTGGAAGAGCGGTTGCCAAGGTTCACGAGGATAGTTATAAAGAATAGTTTTTATAATTTATTTTTTGATTTTTTTCACAAATTGTGTTAATAACTTCAATCCTATAAAGCTTCATATCGACCATTTTCACTGCTTGATTCCTTATATTTGTCTGTATACGAAAGTTAAAAAAAATCACCTTTAAATTTATGAGCGAGGATATCTTAAACCCACAATATTCTGCAGACAGCATTCAGGCTCTTGAAGGTATGGAGCATGTCAGAATGAGACCTTCGATGTATATCGGAGATGTTGGAGCCAGGGGTCTTCATCATTTAGTTTATGAAGTAGTTGATAACTCCATTGATGAGGCGCTTGCGGGACATTGTGATACCATTTCTGTCATAATTAACGAGGATAATTCAATAACAACTGAAGACAACGGGAGGGGAATACCAGTAGGGATGCACAAAAAAGAAGGTATTTCTGCGCTTGAAGTAGTAATGACTAAAATTGGAGCTGGAGGTAAGTTTGATAAAGATTCTTACAAAGTTTCTGGTGGATTACATGGTGTTGGTGTTTCTTGTGTCAATGCTTTATCAGAGCAGCTTACTGCAACTGTTTATCGTGACGGAAAAGTTTGGGAGCAAGTCTATGAAAGAGGAAAGCCATTAACAGCAGTTGAACAAAAAGGAACTTCAGATAAAAAGGGAACTACTGTTACTTTCAAACCTGACCCGGAAATTTTTCAGCAAATTACAAGTTACAATTATGATACTCTTGCCCAGAGGATGAGAGAATTGTCTTTTTTAAACAAAGGAATCTCTATTAATTTGACTGATAGAAGAACAAAAGATGATAAAGGAGATTTTATTAATGAAAAATTCTTTTCAAATGATGGTTTGAAAGAGTTTATCAGGTTTTTGGATAGTAATAGAGAGCCAATTATTCAAAACGTGATATCTATGGAAGGAGAGAAAAACGGAATACCTGTTGAAGTTGCTATGATTTACAATACATCTTTCAACGAAAATTTGCACTCATATGTAAACAATATCAACACTCATGAGGGCGGAACACACTTATCGGGTTTTAGGAGAGGTTTAACTGGTACTTTAAAGAAATATGCAGACTCTTCTGGACTATTGGATAAATTAAAGTTTGAAATATCTGGAGACGACTTTAGAGAAGGTTTAACTGCTAT
>NZOY01000073.1 GCA_002695445.1 Flavobacteriaceae bacterium | reverse complement strand
AAAAAAGTTTTATTCTCTATGAATACTCTATCGTTTTGAGCAGTAAAACCCAATTGAACATTATTTTTTTTTGGCATGTGATAAATTAGAAAATTGGTTTTAGGAGCACCTTCAACATTTCCCCATTGGGTTCTTCTATTAAAAGAAATTATCGATCCCTCGCTTCCTGTGAAAGCTGGATTAAAAACACTGAAGCTGGTTCTATTAAAAATAAAACTTGCCTCTTGGGATTTAATCTCATTAAATACTGAAAAAAAAACTATTATCAGGAGACTAAAAAGTTGTTTTTTAAACATTATTTAAAAAATAAATACCTTTAATTAGGATAGATTTTGCTAATTAACTAATATCAAAGATATTGAGAAATTAATTTTTAAAGCCTTGATGCTGAATCTTTATCCAAAAAGAGAGTTGATCCTGAGTGAGTCCTGAGGATCGATGCAGGGCAATTAGTGCTTATTTGTCCATTTAGTGAGTCATATACTGCTTTTGACTTTCTTTTTTCTGGAACTACACAACTTATAAATTTACTTTTTAATATGGCAGTTATTGTCAGTGTAAGTGCTAATTTTGGCACTGCATCTAGAGAGGGGAACCAACCCTCATTAAATTGTTGTTTTTTACAAGCCTCGTCAAGTAGAACAAGTTTCACCAAGTCGCTATCATTAAAATCAGCTACCCCTGGATCATTAAAAGCAATATGCCCATTTTCGCCAATTCCAATACAAGCAATATCAATAGGATGATTAATTAAATTATGCTCGTATTTTTTCATCTCATTTTCACAGTCTTCTGCATCGCCATTCAAAAAAAACACTCTTTTTGGATTTACAAAATCCAAAATTCTGTCTTTCAAATACTTTCTAAAGCTAGCTGGGTGATTAGCTGAAATATCTTTGTACTCATCCAGATGAAAAACATTGATTTTTTGCCAATCAATCTCTTTTTTTTTCAATGCCTCTATGAAAAGAAATTGAGAAGAGCCCGTCGCCAGTATAATATTCGCAAAACCACGTTTATTAATAGCACTATTAATTTTTTTTTCAACAAAACTTGATGCAGCATTTGCCATTATATCAGCACTATCGAATATGGTTACATTTAGTTTATCAACCGTCATTTCTTTTATTATTTCTTTTTTTAAAGTCATTTTTTTCTATAAATATTAAACTACTTTACAAAATTCTTAATTAAAATTCATTCACAGGAATTGAAGCCAATTCTCAACGTTTATTTGAAAACAACCAATGCATCAAATCTGGCTCAGCAAAAGCATTATCCCAGCTATTATGATTGACATCTGGGTAGATAGTCAGCCTGACACTTGCTTTTTCTACACTAAGGGCTTCATACATTTTACGTGAAAAGTCAACTGAAACCACTCCATCATCTTCCCCATGGAAAATCCAAAAAGGGGTACTTTTTAGAAGATTGGCCCACTTAGGATTACCTCCTCCACAAATTGGGAAAGCTGCAGCAAAATAATCAGGATTTCTTGCTACCAATTCAAAAGTTCCCATTCCCCCCATTGAAAGACCTCCAACATATCTTTTAGTTGTATCAATTTTATATTTTTTTTCAATAAATGTTAGTAATCTTTCTACCATCTCTAATTGTTTGTTTTCAAATATACCATCAATAAAATCAAACTTTTTACCAATGTCCTTGTCAGAGTTTCTTCTAACGTTAGCCCAAAAGGATTTTTCTGGACATTGAGGAAAAACAACTATTGCAGGATAGTTATTTCTAAAATCATTAGACTTAAAAAGTGAACCTCCATGAATCAATTGTAATTTATTGTCATCCCCTCGCTCCCCTGCTCCATGTAAGAAAATTAACATTGGATAAAATTTTTGGGAATTATAATTTTTAGGCAATAAAATTCTGTATGGTAAGGAGTCTTTTTTATGTATAAAAATTTCTTTATTAAATTGTTGACCACATAATGAATTGGTTATTATTAATAAGAGCAGAAGAACTTTTTTCATTTCATTTATTAATCTTATTCAATTAGTTTGCTAGTTGAAATAGGGGAATCGTCGCAATCTAACTCGCCGGCGGCATAATAAAGTCCATTCAAGAGAAAATTAACTAGTCCTGGATTATCCATGCTTTGGGCATTGTGCGAGGGAGATGAATAAAAAACTCTTCCTTTGCCGTATTTTTTTATCCAAGATATATACTTAATCTTATCCTTGGGTCGTTCGCGAGTCATTTTAATTTTATCAAGATTCATGTAAAGCAAAGGCCTAAAATTATAATCAAAATATGCATTTTTAAAAAAATATGGCTCATCATAATGAGTAAAACCCTGACCCCCAAAACTCTTTAACAATGGATGTCCTGGATCAAACAATTTGACCTCAATATCTTGTTGCAGAGGATGAAAATCAAAACTCCCCCCCAACATTTCACTAAACTCTGACGAATTGTTCTGCATTACAATTCCACCGTGTAGAACTACTAATCCATTACCTGCGCTAATATGGTTTAAAAGATTTTTTTCGAGTTTATTTGCTTCTGATAAAATAGTTTTCTCATCCATTAATTTATTTTTCTTTAGTACATCCCAAAAAATATCTCTTTTCTCCCTATCAGAGCAATTATTATTTAAAACAATAACATCATATTTAGATATATTTTTTTTCTCAAAAACTTTCACATCGTAAGAAACATTGACGTTAAAGTCACCTGTTTTCTCAGCAATTCTTTTTATTGCTGCTTCAGTGTGAGGAATTGTCCAATGGTTATAACCAGTATGAAGTGAGAAAATTAAAATATCCTTTTTCATATTTGGTGAAAGGCGTTTTCTTCCATCAACCATATTTTCGATACCATCCAACCATTTTTGGGTAATTTCGATAGCAGGTAAGCTCTGGGGTTTTAAACTAAAGGAACTAATCAGCAACAAAAAAAAGAATAGAATTCTCATCTTTTTATCAATTAAAGGTTTCAAGGAATAAAACAATCTTGGATTAAATTTTGACGATTTGAATTTCAGGTAAATTTATGTAAGTTTATGTTGTGTACGCACACGATTTTAAAGATTTATTTTAGTTTGATAAGAAAAAATCATATTATTTTACTTTTAATAACTATTATTTTAACTGCCTGCCAGTCTAAAATAGAGAAACAACATGTTTCTTCACCAAATATACTTTTTATTGCAGTAGATGACCTTAGGCCTGAATTAGGAGTTTACGGAAATAAAATTNTCAAAAGCCCAAACATNGATAAAATTGCAAATGATGGAAGCTTTTTTAAAAGACATTATGTACAAGTTCCTACTTGTGGTGCATCCAGATATAGTTTAATGACAGGTCTGCGTCCAAAAAAAAGAATACANATTGACAATAAAGTATTTTATAATGAAACATCTCTAAAACCTGAAAAAGATATACCTGAATCTTTTGTTCATCACCTCAAAAGAAATGGATATAATACCGTTGGAATTGGAAAAATTAGCCACTCAGTCGATGGGTTAGTGTATAAATATGATGATCAGCCGTCTAATGTAAAAGAGATGCCTCACAGTTGGGATAGGTTTATTTTTAATCCTGGTAAATGGAATACAGGTTGGAATGCATTTTTTGCATATTCAAACGGCGAAAATCGCCAAAGTTTAAATGGTCAAGTCAAACCATACGAAAATGCAAATGTATCTGATGAAGGTTACCCAGATGGATTAATTTTAAATAGCGCTATCAATGAATTAAGAAANTTAAAANAAACTAATANACCTTTTTTNCTNGGGGTAGGTTTCTTTAAACCACATTTGCCTTTTAATGCTCCAAAAAAATATTGGGATTTGTATGATAGAAATTCAATTCCTATNGCNCCTGACCCTGATATTCCTGAGGGAATTCANCCTNTAAGTNTTGGTAAAATGGGTGAGTTTTANAACTACAAACTATCCGACGAAAAACCAACCCTAAGCCAACCNGTTTCTGATGAATATGCAAGAAAATTAATCCATGGGTATTACGCATCAATAAGCTATATTGATAGTTTAATTGGAAAGTTGATAGCTGAGCTAAATTCACTTGATCTCGATAAAAATACTATGGTAATCATTTGGGGTGATCACGGTTGGCACCTNGGNAATGATAGAAAGTGGGGAAAGCATACNCTTTTTGAGCGATCCTTAAAAAGTGCACTTATTATTAAACTTCCAGGTAAAGTGAACAAAATAAAAAAGGTAAATTCGATAGTCGAAACAGTTGATATCTATCCCACCATAATGGAGTTTTGTTCAATCACTCCGCCTTACAAATTAGATGGAGAAAGTCTTTTGATGAAGATAAAAAACGGTGAAAAAAGAAAAAAAAATATTGCTTATAGTTATTGGAAAGATGGNATAAGCTTAAGAACTAATAAATATAGATTAACCAAATTTTTTAGAGAGGAAGAACCAAAAATAGAACTTTATGACCATTTACTTGANTCAAATGAGAACGAGAATATNGCCCATTTGAATAACGAGCTTGTGGACTCATTAATGCCTACTTTGATGAAATCAATTCCAAAATTTTATGAATTTTATTAATTAGTAAAGCTCAATGAATAAAATCAGTTTAATTTAAAAAATGGCAATAAAATTTAAAATAATAGTGCTCATTTGNAGTGTTTTTTTTGCTGGAGCTTTGNTTGCTCAAAAAAATATATCGATTTGTTTTGAGGTANAAAAAGCTCATTCAAAATTTCCTGAAAGCTTAATTTCAGTGAAATTTGACAGGGAAATCTTTCAGTCAATTAATGATGAAATGAAACTTGTTAAAATTTCCAAAAAGATGGAAGTAGTTATGCCGTTCCAACTTGACAGTAAGGAGTCTAAAATATGGTTTAAACATGAGGGGAAAGAAAAAAATATTACTTATTGTTTTAAGAAATCTGATAACTCCCCAGTTGGAAAATCAAGATTCAATTTCATAAAAAGAAATGGAACTATAAATCTCAATCATGGTGATCAATCCCTAATCGGTTATAGATATAAAATGAAACTTCCACCAATTGGAGTAAATAAATTATATCAAAAATCAGGTTACATTCACCCAGTGCTTTCTCCATGGGGCGATACACTAACCAGAATTCAACCTCCAGACCATTTCCATCACTATGGTGTTTGGGGTCCATGGACAAAAACTAAAATAAATAATACTCAAGTGGATTTTTGGAATTTAAAAGAAGGACAAGGAACCGTTCTTTTCAAGGAATTCAAAAGTATAAAATCGGGGAAACTTTTTACTGGTTTCACCGCAATACAAGAGCATTTTAATCTAAGCAATAAAATAAATCCCGAAATTGCAATCAGTGAAAATTTGGAAGTAAAAGTATGGAAAAACGATAATCCAAATCAGTATTTCATTGATTATAAATCTGTATTTAAGACTCCCCTTGAAAACGGCATTCTATTAGAAGCATANAGATATGGTGGTGGTTTAGGTTTTAGGTTTAAGGAACAATGGGATAAAAATAATTGCGANGTTTTGACATCAGAGGGGGAAAACAGACTAACTGCAGACGGCACCAAGGCTAAATGGTGCATAATTTCTGGAGTATCTGATGATGGAAAATCAACTAATGGGGTTCTTTTTATGAGTCATCCCCAAAACCGTGCTCACCCAGAACCGATGAGAGTTTGGCCAATATCAGCAAACAAGAACCGTGGAGACATGTTCTTTGAATTCTGCCCTATTCGTCATAAGGAATGGAAAATAAAAAATAATATTGTGTATGAACTAAATTATAGAATGCTAGTTTTTGAAGGATCAATAAGTCCTGAACAAGCAGAGGCACATTGGAGAGCTTTTGCATATGAACCGTTAATTAATATGAAATAAAAATTTAAGTGATGAAAAGAAGAAATTTTATAGAAAAAACTTCAATTGGTGCGGCTGCAATTATTGGTGTGCCAAGTATAGTTCCTTCAAGTGTGNTTGGNAAAAATGCTCCNAGTAATAAAATAAATATTGGTCAAATAGGCTGTGGTCGTATTGCGCGAAGTCATGATTTAANNGAAACTATGAACCATGATGTTTCTAATGTAATGGCAGTTTGTGATNTAGATTCTAACCGTTTGAATGAAGGGAAGGTTCTCGTGGATGATTTTTATAAAGAGAAAAAAGGTAAAAAACGATATAACGCTACAAAAACTTATAGTGATTATAGAGAAATGCTACTCAATAAGGATATTGATGCTGTAATGATTTCAACTCCTGATCACTGGCATGCTCAGCCTGCAATTGAGGCGGCGCTTGCAGGTAAGGATATTTATCTTCAAAAACCAACCTCTCTAACTGTTAAAGAGGGAAGGCAGTTAGTTGAAGTGGTGAAAAGCAGAAATGTTATTCTTCAGGTAGGGACTCAGCAAAGAGCAATGCCTCAATTTAGGATCGCTGCAGAGCTTGTAAGAAATGGTAGAATAGGAAAATTACAAACCGTAAAAATAGGTCTACCAGGNGATCCATCAGGTCCTGAAGCTGATCCAATGCCAATTCCAAAAAATCTGAATTTTGACATGTGGTTAGGGTCTACTCCTNAAATCCCTTACACTGAGATCGGAGTTCACCCNCANCAGGGATATACTAGACCTGGTTGGTTGAGACATGAAAATTATGGCGCCGGAATGATTACAGGTTGGGGACAGCATCACTATGATTCTGCGGCCTGGGGAATGGATACAGAACTTGAGGGGCCCACATACGTGCAATCAATTGCAGATTTTCCTAAATCCGGTCTATGGAATGTACATGGTGACTTTATGGTTAAACATGAATATAAAAANGGTATAACTGTTTTAACTAGTGGAGGCTACCCAAATGGAGTTAAATATGAAGGTTCTGAAGGTTGGATTTTCGTTTCTCGTGGCAACTATGTTGCTTCAAGCTCAGACCCCGTGGCAGTTGAAGAAAGCAGAAAAGCGTTAGATGCATCTGACCCAAAGTTATTGTCATCTGAAATTGGAGCTAATGAAACACATTTATACAAAATAGACGAACAACATGGAAATTGGTTAGACTGCATCCAAAGCAGAAAACAGCCCATATCACCNGTAGATATTGGTCATATGGCATGTGTGATATGTTTAATTAGTCACATCGCGATGAAGATACCTCGAAAATTAAAATGGGACTACAAAAGAGAAATGTTCATCAATGATGATGAGGCAAACAGCCTATTGAGCAGAACACAACGAAAACCTTATGGAACTAATTATTTAAATACTTAATTTTGAAAAAACTNACTAATGAAAAAAATATACTNTATATTGATGATTAGTGCAATTGTAAGTTGTANATCCAGTAACCAAACTGATAAGATAAAACTCATGACACTTGACCCAGGTCATTTTCATGCATCACTAATCCAAAAAACATCCTATGAAAATATTGATTTAACTGTTGATGTCTATGCACCTGAAGGGTCTGAAGTAAATTCATTTTTAAATAGTATTGATGCATACAATAATAGAGAAGAAAACCCCACAAATTGGAAGATAAATAGTCATTTAGGAAATAATTATCTTGAGAAAATGATTGCTGAAAAGCCAGGAAATGTGATGGTTGTTTCAGGTAAAAATTCAAAAAAAATAGATTATATTNTATCGGCTGTAAAGGCTGGAATAAATGTTTATGCAGATAAACCACTTGTAACTGACCCAGAAGGGCTCGAAAAGCTTATGAAGGTATTTGACATAGCTGAAAAAAATAATGTTCTAGTTTATGACATTATGACTGAGCGTTTTGAGGTTACAACTGCTATACAAAAGGCTCTTTCTATGTCTCAATCTATTTTTGGCGAACTATTAGANGGTACTCTTGAAAATCCTGCGATAAGTAAGGAAAGTGTACATCACCTATTTAAGTATGTTTCAGGAAAACCTTTGGTAAGACCAGCTTGGTTTCTTGATACAAAACAACAAGGGGAGGGGATTATTGACGTTACTACTCACCTTGTAGATTTAGTTCAATGGGAGGCTTTTCCTAATCAAATCATTCAAAGCTCTGATGTTAATATGTTAAGTGCCAGAAGGTGGGCAACTATTCTGTCTAAAGATCAGTTTAAAAAAATTACTGGACTAGATTCGTACCCTGATTACTTGCAGAAAGATTTAATAGAAAANGACTTACATGCTTATTGTAATGGTGAGATGAATTACACAATTAAGGGTAAACATGCTAAAGTCTCAGTTATTTGGAATTACGAAGCACCAGAAGGAACTGGAGACACTCATCAAAGTACGATGAGAGGAACAAAAAGTGATTTGATTATAAAACAAGGTGTTGAGGAAAACTTTAAACCCACCCTATATGTCAAATCAAAAAGTAATGAAAACTTTGAATCTGATTTAAGTNTAACAATTTCTAAATTGCAGAATGAATTTCCTGGAATTAGCTCAAAAAAAATAAATAATTCACTTTGGGAAATTTTAATTCCAGAGATATTAAAAATTGGGCATGAAGCCCACTTTGGACAAGTGACAAATAATTTTTTAAAATATTTTGAGGAAGGGAGTTTGCCTGATTGGGAAATTCCTAATATGAAAACAAAATATTACACAACCATTGAAGCCTATAAATTAGCAACTCAAAACTAACAGCTATCTTAAATATGAAAAACTATTTTTTAATAATAATATCAATTTCAGTTTTATTTAATAATTCATGTATATCACAGGAAAATCCTCCACTAATTGAGACCCCTGATCAAACTANATACGCTACTGAATTAATAGTAGACGGTATTGATATACCCTGGGGTATGGATTTTATCAATGAAACAGAATTCCTAGTAACTGATAAAAAAGGTATTTTATATCATGTAAAAAACGGAGTTAAAACTGAAGTAAGCGGTTTACCAAAAGTTTATGTAAGAGGTCAAGGNGGTCTNCTTGATGTAGCGCTTCATCCAAATTTNAAATCTAATAAAATAGTCTATTTGGCTATTTCTGTAAATCTTGAGGGAGATGAGGGTGGAAATACAGCTATTTACAGTGGTACTTTTGAGAAATTTAAAATTAANAACATGAAGTTGTTATATAAGGCTGTACCAAATACAAAAAAAGGTCAACACTTTGGTTCAAGAATTGTATTTGATGACAAAGGGCATTTATTTTTTGGAGTAGGAGATAGGGGTAACAGAGATGTTAACCCTCAAGATATTAAAAATGATGGAGGTAAGATCTACAGATTAAACTTAGATGGAAGCATTCCCGATGATAATCCTTTTTTTAATAAACAAGGTGCTAAAAAAGCTGTTTATTCTTATGGAAACAGAAATCCTCAAGGACTAATTTTCCATCCAATAACTGGGGAACTTTGGGAGCACGAACATGGTCCTAAAGGCGGTGATGANATAAACATTATCGAAAAAGGGAAAAATTATGGTTGGCCAGTAATTACCTATGGTATTAATTATAGTGGTACTTCAATAACTGATAAAAGAGAAATGCCAGGTATGGAGCAACCTCTTTATTATTGGGTTCCATCAATAGCTCCAAGTGGTATGGCTTTTTCAACCTCTGATATATATAAGGACTGGAAGGGNGACTTATTTGTTGGTTCTTTAAAATTTAAATACTTGGAGAGACTCGTTATTAGAGATAAAAAGGTAATAAAACGTGAAAAAATTCTTGATGAAATTGGTCGGGTAAGAAATGTCAAAGAAGGGCCTGACGGATATTTGTATATTGGGGTTGACGGGAAAGGAATTTTGAAAGTAATCTTAGAGGAATGAAATTAGGCATTGCCCTTTTTTGCTGTTATATTATATTTCAATTTTCTTGGCTTAGCNAAAATAAACCACTAAAAGAGAGTATTGCTGACGGTGCCTTAATATACAATGAATTTTGCGTTCAATGTCATTTGGGAAAAGGTGAGGGAGTTTCCGGAATTAACCCGCCATTAGCAAATTCTGATTATTTGTTTGAGGATATTGACCGTAGTATTAGAAATGTAAAATATGGTTTATCTGGCCCTATAATCGTTAATGATGAGGAATATAATGCNGTTATGCTAAATAATGGATTAGATGATGAAGAAATTGCTGATGTTATGAATTATATTTTAAATAGCTGGGGTAACAAGACAGATGATATTGTAACTAAAGAGCGAGTTGCTGGGATTTCTGAATAAATAATAAATANAATATGTCCATTAAGAATATATATCGCTATCTATATATTTCAATTTTTTTAGTTTTTTTAATATGGATGGGGTTCTTAGACACACATTCTTTTAAAATTCATAATGAACTTAATAATGAGATTGAAAAGCTTGAGGAGCAGAAAAANGCCTTAATAAATATTATTAATNAAGATAAAAGAAGTTTAAAACAATTAAATAATAAAGACAGCCTGGAACATTTTGCACGAGAAAATTATGGTCACAAAAAAGAAGATGAAACAATATTTTTTGTTGAATTTAAAGATAGTTTAAATTTAAATAAGCTTCATTAATTTAAATAAATCAAATTTCCTAATTATTTTTCTGGCCATAATTTTAATTGTATTTTTANACAAATTTGATTTAGTTGTAAATGGCCAAAATCATAGCAATTGCAAACCAAAAAGGAGGGGTTGGTAAAACAACTACTGCTGTCAACCTTTCTGCATCTTTAGCTATACTTGAAAAAAAAATTCTTTTAGTAGATGCCGATCCCCAAGCAAATGCTACCTCTGGTGTTGGAATTGAAGTGAAAAATCAAAAATTAGGGACATACCAACTGTTGGAACACACTGCTAAGTCTGAAGATACTATATTGTCCACTAGCACCCCAAATCTTGATATAGTTCCGTCTCATATTGATTTAGTAGCAACCGAGATTGAATTAATAGATAAAAAAAATAGGGAATATATGTTAAAAAAAGCCNTGGCTCCTATCCATGACTTATACGATTATATTATAATTGATTGTGCTCCCTCCCTTGGATTGATTACCCTTAATGCACTTGCAGCCGCGGATTCTTTAGTAATTCCAATACAATGCGAATACTTTGCATTGGAAGGATTAGGTAAGCTNTTAAATACGATAAAAAGTGTTCAAAAGATTCACAATAAAAATCTTGATATCGAGGGACTATTGCTTACAATGTATGACTCTCGTCTAAGGTTGTCAAACCAGGTAGTGGAAGAAGTCAGAAAACATTTTGGAAAAATGGTATTCAAGACAGTAATCCAACGTAACATTCGACTAAGTGAAGCTCCAAGCTTTGGAGAAAATATTATTGATTACGATGCAACTAGTAGAGGTGCAAAAAANTACCTTTCACTTGCAAATGAAATTTTGAAAAAGAAAAAAAAACAAACTGTTAATGGCTAAAAAAAATAAAAAACAAGCCTTAGGTAGNGGTTTGTCTGCACTTCTGGATGACCCNCAAAATGAGATCAAATCAATAAATGATATTAATGCAGATAAAGTTGTAGGAAATATTATCGATTTAGATTTAAAAAAAATCGAAGTCAACCCTTTTCAACCCAGAACAAATTTTAGTAAAAAAGCAGTTTATCAATTGGCTGAATCCATTCAGTCACTAGGTATAATTCAGCCAATAACTGTTAGAAAATCTGGTTTAAACAGATATCAGTTAGTATCTGGTGAACGAAGGTTAAGAGCTGCTAAGCATATTAAATTAAGCACCATTCCAGCTTATGTAAGGATTGCAAATGACCAAGAAATTCTTGAAATGGCTCTTGTAGAAAATATACAGAGAAAAGATCTTGATCCTATCGAAATAGCTCTTTCTTATCAGAGATTGGTCGATGAAATAAAGCTTACTCAAAAGGAGTTAAGTAAAAGAGTTGGGAAAAAAAGATCTACCGTTGCCAACTACATTCGACTACTTAAATTAGATCCAATTATTCAATCTGGAATTAGAGATGGTTTTTTATCTATGGGACACGGAAGATCAATAATAAATGTTGAAGAGCCAAATAAACAATTGGAAATTTATGAAAAAATAATTTCTAAAGGGCTTTCAGTACGAAACACGGAGAAGCTTGTTCAAAAATTAAAGTCAGGTGTAAAGAATGGTAAAACAAAATATAAGACTACCACTATATATAACGATACTAAAAATTCGCTTGAGAAATATTTAAATTCAAATGTTTCAATTAAAGTAAACGAAAAAGGTAAAGGTTCTATTCTTATTCCTTTTAGCTCTAATGAGCATTTGAAAGAGTTAATTAAAAAAATCAAAGGTGAAGACTAGGGTCTTTATATTATTTTTATTCTTAGTTAACCTGCAGCTTTTAGCCCAAAAACTTCCAGAAGAGATTCCAAATAGTCGAAAACAAAGGTTGATTGAAAATCCGCTTACTCCATCCAGAGCTGCATTTTACTCAGCTATCCTTCCAGGTTTAGGCCAAATCTANCTTGGAAAAGTATGGAAGGTGCCNCTNGTATTTGCTGCTATTGGAGGGTCAGTTTATGGCTATGTTTATAATCAAGANGAATTAAGTCGATACAGAACTGCCTATAAAAGAAGAAACGCAGGCTATAAAGACGACGAATTCATCGAACTTATCCCAGATAAAAATAAACTAATTGAAGGGATGAAGTTTCACAAAAATTATAGAGATATGTCATTTCTCTTTATATTAGGGACTTATATGTTAAATATTTTAGATGCAAATGTAAGTGCACACTTAATGCAGTTTAATGTTAAAGACAATCTAAGTATAAAACCAGAATTTAACTCGGATTTTTTTGGCACCGATACAAACGTTGGGTTGAAAGTTTTAGTAAAACTTTAAAATTTTTAAATGAAAATAGCACTATTAGGGTATGGAAGAATGGGAAAGGCAATTGAAAAAATTGCTAATACTAGAGGNCACGATATTGTCTGTAAAATAGATAAAGGTTATNGTGAAGGTAGCCTAAATCAAGCAAATGTTGCTATTAACTTTAGTGTACCAAATGCAGCAGTAAATAATATTAGTTTGGCGTTAAAAAATTCAATACCAGTGATATGTGGTACAACAGGATGGTTAGATGATTATGATAATATCACTCAAATCGCCTTAAAAAATAATACTGGATTTTTATATGCATCTAACTTTAGTATTGGGGTAAATTTATTTTTTAAGCTTAATGAGTACTTAGCAAAATTATTTCAAAACCATTCAGATTACAGACCATTGATTGAAGAAACTCATCACATCCATAAAATAGATAAGCCAAGTGGAACTGCAATTACTCTTGCAGAAGGGATACTCGATAACTCAAACTTAAAAAAATGGTGTGAAGATGAACCTGATGAAGGGGAATTAGAGATTAAATCAACTAGAGAGGCTGAGATACCGGGAACTCATGCAATCCATTATAGATCTAGCATTGATGCAATTACCATTAAACATGAGGCATTTAATCGAAAAGGATTTGCGTTAGGGGCTGTGCTTGCTGCTGAATGGATATTAGGAAAGAAAGGAATATTCAAAATGGAAGATGTTTTAAACATTAAGTAGTATGAATGAATTTGAGTGGGTTGTTTTTTTTCTTTTTATTCAGTTAATTCATTTCTTAGGGACATGGAAACTCTATATATCAGCTGGAGAAAGACCGTGGAAAGCAATCATTCCAATTTACAATGCAATTATATTCTTAAAAATATTACATCGGCCTAAATGGTGGGTGCTTCTTTTGTTTCTTCCTGTTATTAATTTAATGATATTTATGGTTCTATGGGTTGATACTGTCAAACACTTTGGTAAAACTAGTCCAATAGACGGTGTTATAGCTATTCTTACTTTAGGTTTTTTTATTTACACCATTAACTACCAAAAGAGCCCAAAATATCTTGTTGATAAATCAATGATTAAGAGATCAGCTTTTAATGAGTGGATTGGTTCGATTATTTTTGCAGTTATTGCTGCAACCTTTGTTCATAATTATTTTTTTCAGCCATATATAATTCCAACTGGATCACTCGAGAAATCATTATTGATTGGTGATTTTCTATTTGTAAGTAAATTCCACTACGGAGCCAGAGTTCCATCAACAACATTAGCTTTTCCTATGGTTCATGACACTTTACCAATAATAAAAAGTAGATCCTATCTAAAAAAACCACAGTTACCATATATGCGCTTTCCTAAATT
>NZOY01000072.1 GCA_002695445.1 Flavobacteriaceae bacterium | reverse complement strand
AAAATTTGAGATTTGAAATTATTGATTCCTCAAAGTTTACCCCTAATCTTCCTCCATTAAGTGTTATTGATCACCATCCTCATGCTGGTCAGATGGTTAAAAAAAATCGTAGAATATACGTTACTTTAAATCCCTCGGGATATAGGAGAATTAGTGTTCCAAATGTTGTACAGATTACCAGAAGAAATGCTGAGGTAACCCTAAAATCAGTCGGCTTTTCTATTGGAAAAATATCTTACAAAGATAATATTGGAAAAGATATGGTATTAGAAATAAGATTTAATGGTCAGCCTATTGAACCAGGAATACTTTTGCAAAAAACAGCTAAAATAGATTTAGTACTAGGTAATGGAAAAAGAAATTAATATTTCTGAAGATTCAGATATTAATGAAAATGAGCTCTTTGAGCACTTTTCGTTTAAGGCTGATCCAGGTCAGGAGCCCCTTCGAGTCGACAAGTTTTTACTTAATCGAATTGAAAATGCAACAAGAAATAAAATTCAGCAAGCAGCAAAAATAGGAGCTATTCAGGTAGGAGGAAAAACCGTTAAATCAAATTACAAAGTAAAGAGTGGTGATTCGGTAAAAGTCATATTTTCATATCCACCTCATGAAAATCTTTTGTTGGCTGAGGATTTACCGATTCAAATTATTTATGAGGATGAAGAAATTCTTGTCGTAAACAAAGCTCCAGGTATGGTTGTCCATCCAGGACATGGAAATTACTCAGGTACATTAGTAAACGGTTTGCTTCATCATTTTGAAAAACTTCCCTTNAATTCTGATAATCGACCTGGATTAGTACATCGTATTGATAAGGATACTAGTGGTTTACTCGTTGTAGCTAAGACAGCTAACTCCATGGTTAATTTATCTAAGCAATTTCATAATAAAACAGCTTCTAGAAAATATGTTGCTTTAGTCTGGGGATCTATAAAAGATGATGAGGGTACAATTGAGGGTAATATTGGAAGGCATCCAAAGAATCGTCTTCAAATGACTGTTTTTACTGATAAAAGCCTAGGAAAAAAAGCTATCACTCATTTCAAGGTAATTGAAAGGTTTGATTATGTAACGTTTGTAGAATGTCAACTTGAAACTGGGAGAACACATCAGATAAGAGCCCATATGAAACACATTGGTCATACTTTATTTAATGATGCACGATATGGTGGGAATGTAATTCTTAAAGGAACCACTTTTACCAAGTATAAACAATTTGTTCAAAATTGTTTCGCTAGTTTACCTAGACANGCTTTACATGCCAAAACACTTGGATTCAACCACCCAAAAACGAATTTATGGATGGATTTTGACTCCAATATACCTGAGGATATAAAAACTACNCTTGATAGATGGCGAAATTATTCTAGTTATAAGTATTTCTGATGTTTCCATAAGTACTGATAATTCGATGGAATTTTTTTTCACCGAAAATCATTATAAATTTGAAAAAAAGTTAATTATGAAAATGGTTCTCTCGCCGGCCAAATCTCTCAATTTTGATTCTGATTTGCCAACCAATGAAAATTCTAAACCTATTTTTTTAACAGAGGCTAAACAAATTAATGAATTGCTAAAGGAAAAATCTCCAAATGAATTATCTAGTTTGATGAAAATTTCTGAAAAGTTGGCTACTTTAAATTGGGAAAGAAATAAAAACTTTTCAACTCCTTTTGATTCTAATAACGCTCGTCCAGCTATCTATTCATTTGATGGAGATGTATATTCAGGATTAGATGTTTTTAACTTACCAAAAAATAGGATTAGTTTNATGCAAAATAGCTTGAGAATTCTGTCAGGACTTTATGGTATNCTTAAACCACTAGATTTAATTCAACCATATAGATTAGAAATGGCAACCAATTTTCCCATTAAAAATAATAAAAATCTCTATGAGTTCTGGAAAGATAAAGTGACAAGTTTTTTAAATGAGGAATTAGAGGAGGGAGAACTATTTGTTAATTTGGCNAGTAATGAGTATTTCTCAGTGATTAATCCTAGAGTTTTAAATTCACAAGTGATTACACCTCAATTTAAAGACTTTAAAAATGGTACTTTAAAAATGATTTCATTTTATGCTAAAAAAGCTAGAGGGATGATGGCGCGTTATTTAATTGAATCAGATGAGGTTAACGCTAAAAGTTTATTNGGTTTTAATTATGGAGGTTATTCTTATAGCGATGAACACACTAAGTCTCCTCTTGACCCAGTTTTTATTCGTTGATTTACAATAAAGAAGAATCTATACCAAGTACATGACTGNTAAGGTAATTGTTGANAAATTCCAAATCCATTAGATTTNCTCCTAACAANTCATTATCTCGAATTAATGAAATTGCATCCAGTTTAATGTAAGCATTTAGCATCTCTATTGCTTTTTCCGCATAACTGTAATGCCATGGTTCATAAAGAAAACCTTTTCTGGTAGGATCCTGATTGTAAGGCTTTATGAAACCAAATTTTTTCGCATTCGATTCCATCCACTCTCTAAGCTTATTATAAGGACCACTTCCGTGAAACTTTTTGGTAACCAACAAGTCACCTTCTGCTGGTTGGGATTCATCTATGATATCAATGTCAGTACCCCAATGATGTCTGGAGGTTCCNGGTATTGTNGAGTACTTAATTATTTGNTCTATAATNGCNGAGNTTTTNAAGCCTTCCTTTTTAAACTTAACAAATTTACTATTCCAAATANCTTTTTGTCGATCATAGGAACGATATGCNGAAACAACNTTAATTTNTATTCCCTCNTTTTTTGCTGCCTTAGTCATTTTTTTTAAAGCAGATTCAACTTCGGGTAACATTAGAAAGTCTGAACCCACAAATTTCGGGTTTCCTTTGCCTATAAGTATTAAGGGGTCATAATCTCTCAAAGTCATGATGGGGTTTTTGGCGAAAGTTATTAGCCCAAGAGTAGTGGTTAAAAATTCAAATCGGTTCATTCCAAAATTTTATATAAGCGTTGATGGATTCCAATACCCTTAATATTAAATGTTTCTCCAATGTTTTTATAACCTAAAGTTTTATAAAATTTTTTTGCACTGATCCTAGCATTTAGCCATATTANTTTAATATTTTTCAATTTAAGTAATCTTTCTTCAACTTCAATAATTAATTGAGAGGCCAAACCTTTTTTTTGATATTTGGTAAGNGTTGCAACGCCCCTAAGCCTCATGGCTTTGATTCCAGGGAAATTATCACATTCAAATGGAAGTGCTGAAATTACAGATATAATATGGCCATTCAATTCTATTCCTAGATGAAGACTTTCAGGATGATTATCAAATTTAAATGCGCAATCTTTTAAAGGTCTTCCAATTCTTAGAACAGGATGTCTAACGACAAATGTTTCTCTTGATGTTATACATTTTATCTTCATNATNATTAATCTCAGTGAACGATTTAGGGAAATTAAAAAAATTAATTAGCTTTAAGCACTTATCTTCAAATTAGCTTTTATCTTTAAATAATGAATTTAAAACTTTTGTTTACCTGTTTAATTTCAATGACTGTACTCTATGCTCAAGATAGGATACCAATTAAAGGAAAATTGATATATCGCAATGTCAATGTTGTTGCTGCTAATGTTGTAAATATTNATGCTCAAATAAATACAATAACTGATGGTGAAGGAGAATTTGAAATCCCAGTTAAAGTTGGAGATGAAATTATTTTTTCTTCTGTTCAATACATGATTCGAACCGTAAAAATTAATCCTGACATAATACAAAAAAATAGATTAATTATTACTGTCAATGAAAAAATCAATGCTTTAGAAGAAGTGATTATTACACCCGATGATACAGAAAAGTTTCTNGACCTAAAGGAAGAAGAGTTTAAAGGATATGATTATCTTAGAGATAAATCAACTCGTTTAGAAAACACAATAGTAAGACAAGGTCAGCTTAATAATGGCATAAACGTTATCAATATTTTAAAATTAATCANCAAAGTAATAAATAGTAAAACCGAGGAGGAAAAAAGGANTTTAAAACCAAGTGAAGTCCTTAAATATGTATTTGAAATAGATTTTTTTAAACGGGATCTTGAGCTTACAGATGACNAAATTATCGGTTTTTTAGAATATATAGATGATAATTTACCCTCGCAGAAATTGCTAAGCCAAAGTAAGCAATTTCAACTTATCGACTATTTAATTTTAGAGAGTAAAAAATACCGCAATAAATTTTAGTATTTAATGAGATTTTTTTTGGTGATTTTTTTGGCGTTAATTTTATCAGGATTGACTGTGCATNAGTTCTATGTATCTACTACGTTAATCAGATTTGTTCCGGAGGAAAGTAGTCTTCAAATTACGGCTCAAGTTTTTGCTGACGACTTTGANTTTACCTTACAAAAGCTTTCCCCCGGTATAAGACTTAATCCCGATAGTAAAGTTAAATTGNCAGATAGTTTAACAAAAAAATATTTTCAAAGAAATTTGGTCTTTAGTTCTGAAGGACGAAATCTTCCATTTGATTACTTAGGTAAAATTTATCGTAACGACTTATTGGTGGCCTATCTAGAAATTATATTGGACAGCACTGTACAAAATTTTGATGTCAAAAACACTTTACTATTTGATTTTANCGATGATCAAAAAAATATTTTACACTTTCGTAACAAAGGCAAAAGANGAAGTTTTTTGAGTGTATCCTCAAAACATACATTCGATATTAAACTTAACTTTTCTGAATAGAAGTTTTCATAAAAGTTATAGGTAAATTTATATTAATTTAGTTTCGAAGAAACATTTGAATTCATGAAAACATTAAATTTTTTTTTAACTCCACTTATACTTCTGTCGCTTTTTGTTCATTCCCAAGACCAAGGGTTATCTCAACCATCTACTGGTCATTTTAATTCTAATAAATTCAAGCAACTAAAAGAGGAGTTGCCAACACCNAATAAGTTCAGAACAGCCTCTGGTGCTCCTGGAGAGGATTATTATCAGCAAAGAGTAGACTATGTNATGAATATTGAATTGGATGATAAAAATAAAAGATTGTACGGTGAACAAGAAGTTACTTACACCAACAACTCACCNGATATNCTTGAATATTTATGGTTACAATTAGATCAAAATATTAGAAAAAAAGACTCACCAGTATTACAAAAAAATTCTGAAAGTGGAACTGCTCATAATATAATTTATGACCTTATAGATGAATCTCAGGTTGATCGTTTTGCATCAAGACACCTTGAAAATCCATTTGACGGTGGATTTAATATTCAATGGGTTAAGGATGAGCTCAATCAATTTTTAAAATACACCATTAATATGACTATGATGCGGATTGATTTACCAAAACCCTTAAATAGTGGTGAGCAATTCAAGTTTTCTATAAAGTGGTGGTATAATATAAATGATCATGTAAAAAAACGTGCAAGATCAGGTTATGAATTTTTTCCAAANGATGGGAATAGATTATANGTAATTGCTCAGTTTTTTCCACGTTTAGCTGTTTATAATGATGTAGAGGGATGGCAAAATCATCAGTTTTGGGGTAACGGTGAGTTTGCATTGAACTTTGGTAATTATGAGGTAAACCTGACTGTTCCTGCTGACCACATATTAGAAGCTACGGGATCTTTACAAAATCCCAAGGAGGTTCTATCTCGTGAACAATATNGNAGGTATANGAGGGCAGAAAAATCGTTTGATAAACCCATTATGATTGTNAGTCAAGAGGAGGCAGAAGCTAACGAAAAAGGGTTTTCAGAAAATAAAAAAACATGGAAGTTTATTGCTAAAAATGTAAGGGATTTTGCCTTTGCAAGCTCAAGAAAATTTATTTGGGAAATGATGGCTGTTCCAATAGGAGAAAAAAATGTAATTGCAGTTTCTCTATATCCAAAGGAGGGTAATCCCCTTTGGGAGCAGTTTTCAACCAANGCCGTCGTTCAGACATTAAAAACCTACTCTAAATTCACTTTTGANTATCCTTATCCCAAAGCTGTATCTGTTCACTCGAAGAACCAAGGAATGGAATACCCCATGATATGTTGGAATTATGGTAGACCGGATGAAGATGGTACTTACTCATTAAATGAAAAATANGGGATGATTAGTGTAATNATACATGAAATTGGNCACAATTTTTTCCCTATGATAGTCAATTCAGATGAAAGACAATGGGGCTGGATGGATGAGGGATTGAATACTTTCGTTCAATATTTGACCGAACAAGAGTTTGCGAGGCGAAATCCTTTATCCATGGATAATTTTACAAGGTATCCATCGAGAAGGGGTGATCCAGAGCGTATTGTGAATTATATGGCTGGAGACCAAAGTTTCCTGGCCCCAATAATGTCTAATCCTGAAAACATTTTTCAATTGGGTCCAAATGCTTATGGAAAACCTGCTACAGCACTTAATATTTTNAGAGAAACAGTAATGGGTCACGATTTGTTTGACCANGCATTTAAAACTTATTCAAATCGATGGAAGTTTAAACACCCTACCCCTGCAGATTTTTTTAGAACCATGGAGGATGCATCAGCTGTTGATTTAGATTGGTTTTGGAGAGGCTGGTTTTATTCAACGGATTATGTAGATATTGGTGTTAAAAGTGTAAAAAAACTTCAGTTTACTAATAATATTCCTCCTAAAGCCAAAGCAATAATTGATAAATATGGAATTACCAATGAGGATTATCCATTTGTTTTTCTTGAGGAGGAAGATTTAACTAATAAATCTATAATTGGATCTGATAACCTTGATATTTATATTAATAAATATGAAAATGATACTAATACAAAGTTACAATTACCTAAGAACTTTTATGAAATTACTTTTGAAAAACCCGGAGGTTTGGTAATGCCTATAATTGTCAAATATAATTTTATTGACGGGAGTTCAGATCTTGTAAAGTACCCTGCTGAGATTTGGAGAAAAAATGATCAAATTGTTCAAAAAATTATCNCAACTGATAAGCAAATAAAGTCTGTAGTTTTAGATCCTGATTTTGTAACCTCAGATATCGAAATTGGCAATAATATTTGGCCAAAAAAAGAAAACCTATCTGAGTTTGACCAATTTAAGTCCAAAACCAATAGATAACTTGACTAGATTGATCCTTTTTAAGTCATCTCCTTAATATACCTTTTTATATATTTGCTAAAATTTTAAACATGTTTCTTTTTATCAGTGGGACTGAATTAGTTTTTATTTTTTTTATTGTATTACTTGTTTTTGGTGCAGATAAGATTCCTTCAATTGCAAAATCCTTGGCCAAAGGAGTTACCCAAGTTAGAAATGCCACGAATGAAATAAAATCAGAGATTCAAAAGTCAGTAGATTCCAATAAACTAGGAGGGGGAGTAGGAAAGGATATTAAAGAAGAGGTTGATAAAGTCAAAGANGACTTTGATGAATTGACAGATTCAATAAAAAGAGATCTTTAAATTTTCCTGCACATCATCAGTCCATCTCTGATAGGTAAAAGAAGTGTTTGCAGACTACTATTTTTTTTTACAAGCTCACTAAAGAGTTTTATACCTTTTGTTTCAATATCATCTCTTTTTTGCTGGTAATCCAAAACTTTACCACTCCATAAAACGTTATCAGCGANCAAAACTCCACCCNTTTTTAATTTTGGTACTACCATTTCCATGTAATTTGGGTAATTGGCTTTNTCNGCATCAAGAAATATTAAGTCATACTTNAACTTTAATTTTGGAATGATATCTATAGCGTCTCCTATATGAGTGAAAATTTGATTTTTGAANTTACTTTNGTCAAAGTATTTTTTTTGAAAATCAATTAGCTCCTCGTTGATTTCAATAGTATGAATTTTACCATTTTTAGTCAAGCCTTCTGCAAGACAAAGTGTTGCATATCCAGTATAAGTTCCAATCTCAAGAATAGTTTCAGGTCTAATGAGCTGTGAAATAAAACTTAAAACTCTTCCTTGANAATGTCCGCTAATCATTCTAGATTGAAGGATTTTTTGATGCGTCTCTTTATTTAATGCCTTTAGTAAATTAGATTCNTCCTGTGTGTGATTTATAGCGTAGGTCATTATATCATCACTAATAAAATCCATATTATATATTAATAAAATTTATAATTATGAATTTAAAAATTTTTAGGTCTCGCGTACTCTAGTCTTTTTTGAAGTTTTGGAAGAGCATATCCGTCTAGCCCATTTATGGTCATTACACTTCCATCCTCCAAATTAACCCAACCGTCATCCTTTAGAAGTTCTTTTTTTATAAAAATATGCTCTATAGAAGCAACAATGAATACACATCCATTTTCTTTAATATAATACTCATTCCGGTATCTACAACCTAGTTGAACTGGTGAATCTTTTACAAAAGGTGCATAAAAATTATTTTTATATAAGGGGGTTAATCCTGTTTGATCAAATTCGGAAATACNTTCATCATATTTTGCACTGGTATGATGGGCATCCTCTAATTGATTAAATGCCACATGGTTTACTGTAAATACTTCANTTTCNTTCAAATTTTTGTANGTATGACGTGGAACAGTATTTGGCCTCAAAATAAAACTAAGTAAGGGAGGATTGCTTCCTAAATGCGTTATAGAGCTGAAAATAGCTAGNTTTTCAATACCTGAATTTGATCTACTACCAATCATATTTGCAGATTTATAGCCAGTAATNCTGTTAATCATGTTTAACCTATATAATTTTGAAAAATTTTTAATTGCATTATGATCAAAATATTCCATANTTATTGTTTTATTAAAGGTTTGATTTTTTNTCAAAATANATTATNACAAATANCAANCCAATAACAATNAATAATAAACCAATAACAAATATATAATGGTCAGCTATTTCATTGGTAGATAAAAATCCNTCCTTGGTTACTTTTAGGTCAACGNATCTTATTATAATTCCAAGAGGAATTAAAATGAATATAAATTTTAATTTTTTTAGAATATTTATCATAAATGCATAATGGACTAAGATAATCTAAAGTATAAAATTCTTAATATATCGCTAAATAGACTTTAAAGAATCTTTTTTTGTTATTGGAGGATTTATTTGAATCGATTTTACACAGTCACGGTGAGCATTTTCAAAATTTTCATAAAAATTTAAGCATCTTCTAACTGATGGCATTTTATCTTTTTGTTTGATGAAATTTTCATTGCTTAAAATTTCTGTACAAAAACAAGCATCTTTAAAAGCGTGTTTTCTT
>NZOY01000071.1 GCA_002695445.1 Flavobacteriaceae bacterium | reverse complement strand
GCATCTCATACACTTGAAGATGTGAAGGAAACACTGGATGCCTTTGCTAGTATAAGGGAAAAACTAGAAAAAGGTAAATACAAAAGTTTTTCTGATATATTGATTAAATAAACAAATTAATCATTCAGCATTACAGGCATTACAAGCATTGTAATATCTTCACCTTCATCTATATCATCTTGAGGACTAATTATTCCAGCGCGGTTTGGCATAGACATTGATAATTTTATTTCGCTACAAGTTAAATTATTTAACATTTCAATTAAAAATCTTGAATTGAAGCCAATTTCGAGATCATCCCCTTTATATTCACAACCTAAACGCTCTTCCGCCCTATTACTATAATCAAAATCCTCAGCAGATATTTGTAAATCAGCTCCGGCAATTTTCAATCTAACTTGATGGGTAGTTTTATTAGAAAAAATACTTACCCTTCTTACAGAGTTAAGAAAACTAACTCGTCCAATTTTCATTTCATTTGGATTTTCCTTTGGAATGACTGCCTCGTAGTTTGGATATTTCCCTTCTACCAGACGACAGGTTAATCGAAGGTTACCAAAACTAAACTCTGCATTGGTTTCATTATATTCAATCGATAAGTCTTCATTTGTACCTTGCAAAATACCTTTTAATATCTGTAATGGTTTTTTAGGCATTATAAACTCAGTATTTGTTTCTGCGGAAAGGTCTTTCCGGGAGTATTTCACTAACTTATGTGCATCCGTAGCTACAAATGTGAGCTCTGATGTAGTAAATTGGAAGAAAACACCACTCATTACTGGCCTTAAATCATCGTTTCCTGAAGCAAATAGAGTAGAATTAATTGCTGTCGCCATAATTTCAGTGTTTATTTTAATTTGAGTAGGATCTTTAACTTGAGCCGCTCTTGGAAAATCATCCCCATTTAGATACGCAACTCCATACTTACCATTATTAGCACTTATTTCAAGTGTATTATTTTCTTTTTTAATAAATGTNAGTGGTTGTTCTGGGAAAGTTTTGAGAGTATCCAATAATAGTCTGGCAGGAAGTGCAACGTTTCCTGTGTCCTCCGATTCTACGTTTATGCTACATGACATAGTTGTTTCAAGATCTGATGCGGTAAGAATTAATTGCTTGGAATTGAGATTAAATAGAAAATTATCTAAAATAGGCATTGTATTNCTTGAATTCACAACTCCACTTAATATTTGAAGTTCTTTTAGTAATGCATCACTGGAAACTATGAATTTCATGTTACANNTTTTAATTTACNANATAAAAATATGTTTAATGAAAAAAATACTAAAATGAAGTTATTAAAAGTTATCGACTATGTTTTGATATTCTTAATCGCAAAANAATAAAACCAATTACAAATAGAATTATTATGGGAAATAATAAAAGTGCAATTCGCCACTCATTACTTTTTTGGCCAACAATCTTCATATCTAACATTCCAAGGCTGACATCNTTATTTCTCATATTTAATAGTGAATTATCATTCATTAAGTAGTGAATACAATTCTTTAAAAAATCTTTGTTTCCATAATAATTATTGGTCCATTTATCATATCCTAATTCAAGTGGATTCCCCTTATCCAATTGATTTTCTGCCAGTGTGCCTTCGGAAAAAATAATCATTTTACTATTTCCTTTACTAATATGATTTTTATGTTTAAATGGTTTTAGTCGATTTTCATATGCAGATGAGAAGTATCCAGTGACCAAAATTCCCATCATCTTATTAGAGTCATTGAAAGATGAGGATACTATCTTTTCCGAAACCTCNTTTAAGGAAATTTCTGTNGGCACTTTTAGGCTTTTGCATAATTCAGAACTTCTTACCAAAACAGTTTTTTTTGTNTTACTTTTTAAAGTATCAATTGAAGATGGNAACCTAAACCATAAATTTGAAATTCCATTTCCAATAATGTGATCACTTGGCTGAGCTATCGGGTAATAGGGCCAAGGAATCGGTATGTACTGAGCTTTGCTTTGTTTTCCAGAAGCTAAAACAATAGGGGCACAGTAAAGATCTTTCACTAAATTTTTTTCTAACCTAAAGCCGTATTTAAAAAATAAATTAGACATATTTAGATTATTTACCGTCGCAATTGAACTACCTTCTGAATTAAATAAGCTATCACGATTGACTGAAGTGGAGTTAATCATCCATAGTTGTTTACCTCCATCAATTAAATGTTGATCCAAAAGGTATTTTTCTTGCTCGGTNAAGGGAGTTTTAGGGTTGGATATCATCAATAANTCAAATCTTTTTAGGTTTTCTAAAGTTTTGATTGGATTTTTTTCAAGAGCTTTAAGATCAAATGAGGCTAATTGATAGTATGGTTTTAGGCTTTTTATAAAACTGGAAATTTTNTTNTTTTNAGAGGTATCATGTGAAGTAAGTACAGCAAGTTTTTTCTTTTCTACTTGATTAATTTTAAAAATTGCATCAAAGAATTTAAATTCAATTTGAGCAATTGCGCGATTAATTTTTTCTTGTTGGTTATCACCTAGATTTTTTGAAAGGAGTGGGATTCTAAGTGTTTTGCCTCCATCATTTATNATTGCCCAAGGAAAAACAACAGTCTGTTCAACCTCCTGATTTTTTTTTGATAAAATGTATTCAGGGATAAGACCATATTGATTCATTTCAGAGATCACCTTTATTGAGCTGCTCGATCCTTCAAATGGATCAATGTAATTTATTAATAGTTTATCAGTATGGGTTTCCATACTCTTTATAAATGCTTGAATCTCCNTTTTTAAGCGTAAGTAATCTGTTGGTAGTTTTCCACTTAAAAAAATATCTACCTTTAAAGTTTTATCAAGTAACTCTAATGCTTTTTTTGTTTCCGAGTTCAATGAATATCTTTGNTTCTGAGTAACATCNATCTGAATATTAATCCATTGGGCTGCAANAATGGAAGTCAGTGGTAAAATTATATTTTTNAAAATGTTTAATACTTTCTTCACCCCCCTTGGTTTTTTATTTTCAATAAAACCTGTCTGCTCAGGTAAAGTAAAATATAGTTTGAGCATATAAAATAAACAACATCTTTAACAGAAATTAGTCCTTGTTGGAGGCTTAGATAATGCTCATAAATCCCAATTTGATTAAAAAAATTATAACTCTCACTATCATACATTAGATCCCCAATTCCCTTCCACAAAAAAAACTGAACAAAACATAGTAAAAAAGCAAGCATAAATGCGGTAGCTTGATTTTTTGACAATAAAGAACNTAGTATTCCAATTGACACAAAAATACTTCCTACAAATAAAAGACCCATAAATCCACTAAAAGTTGCTCCCCAATCAATAGGTATATCCCCAAGTTTTAAATTATTTAGAGCAAATAGATGAACAAATGAGGAAACTAAAGCAATACTCATTAATAAGATACCTCCTAAATATTTACCTAAAATAATTTGCCAAAGACCTAAAGGTTTGGTTAATAAAAGTTCTAGTGTTCCCAATCGCCTTTCCTCTGAGAAACTTCTCATGATAATTGCAGGAATCAGAGGCATAAAAAGCCAAGGAGTAAGTATAAAAAAACTGTTTAAGTCAGCGAAACCGGAATTAATTATGTTAAAATTTGTGTCAAAAAACCACAGAAATAATGTATTAATTGTCAAAAAAATNCCCATGCTTAGGTAGCCAATACCGCTATTAAAAAAAAGAAAAAACTCTCTCCTCGTTATTGTCAACATATTAATTGAATTTTACAGTTACAGAATCCCTATACTCTAATCCAAAAAGATTATATGCACTACCTACAGATAGTGGATTACTTTTATAGATTGCCAGTTCCAAGTGTTCAGCGTCATTAAAAAGTGCTATTTTTTTACCGTCTTCNTCCCTTTTTTCTTTTGGGATAGTGAANTCTATAGCATCGCTGTAAGTTTCGTATACCTTTTTGAATTTAACATTCCTAGCAAAGATTNTATATTTTCTTGATTTACCAACCTCATTAAATAGCTTTCTGGTAATATTAGTTATTACATTTCCATAGTTATCTACGTAAATAACACTTCCAACTATTTGATCANCTTTAGCATTTACTACTGGTTTNAGTTCAACCAATTCCCGAATTTCATTTGTAGCCTTACCAATTACTTCTAGGGATCCGTTTCTTGATAGGTGAGCGGCTACTTTGATAAAAGTGTCAAGAGCCGGAAAAGAAATAGCATTTTGATTATTAATATTAATGATAACTATTTTATCAGCTTTGATTTCACCCTTAATCATAGTGAAAATTCCATTATCAGCTCCNATAAAATAATGTCCATCAAAGTACATGGCTATATGNCCATTCTCTGGTGTTCTTNCAGATTCAACACCAACAATATGAATTGAGCCTNGAGGNAAGTTNTTGTAGGCATTTTTTAAGACATANGCTGCTTGGGTAACGTTATAAGGCTCTATCTGGTGACTAATATCAATAATTTTAGGGTTTTTAAATGTACTTAAAATAGCTCCTTTTACAGCAGCCACTGAGTANTCTTTATTTCCAAAGTCGGTAGTTAAAGTTACTATAGACATAGGGATATAGTTCTAATAATTTTTTAATTTTGAATTAGATACCAATTTTAAACAAAATTAATTTTTTTAATTGACTATCCTTTGAACGAAATTAAAATTGAACTTTCTGAGGTCGATCCTCAAGATTTTTTCGGACAANATAACATTCACATCGAAAGGTTAAGGGATTATTTTCCAAAACTAAAAATTGTTGCTAGAGGCAGTAATATAAAGGCATTTGGTGAGCAGCNCNTGTTAGACGAGTTTGAAAAACGGATTGAAATGTTAATAACTCATTTTGAGAAATTTAACAACTTAAATGAAGATGTGATTGAGCGGGTAATTTCATCAAATGGAGTTGGTGAATTTGATTCAAGATATGATGAAGATAATTTTATTCTTCATGGAGTAGGAGGAAAAATAATCAAAGCTCAGTCTTTTAATCAAAACATGCTGGTAACCTTAGCGAAAAAAAATGAAATGATTTTTGCTATTGGTCCAGCTGGAACGGGAAAAACCTATACTAGTGTTGCCCTTGCTGTGAAAGCGCTCAAGGAAAAACAGGTAAAAAGAATTATTCTTACAAGACCTGCAGTGGAGGCTGGAGAGAACCTGGGATTCCTCCCTGGGGATCTTAAAGAAAAGTTAGACCCCTACATGCAACCTCTGTACGATGCTTTACGTGATATGATACCGAAAGAAAAACTTATTAGTCATATTGAAAACAGAACAATTCAAATTGCTCCGTTGGCATTTATGCGGGGGAGAACTCTAGATAACGCCTTTGTAATATTGGATGAAGCTCAAAACACTACCCATGCTCAGATGAAAATGTTTTTGACACGCATGGGTCGAAATGCTAAATTTATTGTCACTGGTGATCCNGGACAGATNGATTTGCCTCGTCGAGTGATTTCTGGATTGAAAGAAGCATTATTAATTTTAGGAGAAATTAAGGGCATTGGAATAGTTAAACTCGACGAAAAAGATGTCATCCGACATAGTTTGGTAAAAAAAGTCATAAAAGCGTATAAACGAATAGAACATGATAATTGATTAATCAATGAACACTATTACTAGTTCAAATTTTGAATTTCCAGGACAACTTTCAAAATATAAAGGAAAAGTTAGAGATGTTTATGAACTTGAAGGGGGTATGTTAATAATGATTGCTACCGATCGCTTATCTGCTTTTGATGTGGTAATGCCAGAGGGTATTCCATATAAAGGTCAAATATTAAATCAAATTGCATCCAAAATGATGGCCTCAACNTCAGATATTGTTCCAAATTGGGTACAATCTACTCCNGACCCAAATGTTACAATAGGCCAAAGTTGTACTCCGTTTAAAGTTGAAATGGTAATCCGTGGATATATGTCTGGTCATTCAGCAAGAGAATACAAAGAAGGCAAAAGGATTTTATGTGGTGTGGAAATGCCTGATGGAATAATTGAAAACGATGCTTTCGATGAGCCTATAATTACACCAGCAACTAAGGCTAATAAAGGTCACGATGAGGATATATCAAAAGATGAGATTATTCAAAAAAATATTGTAAGTGAATCGGATTATTTGCTTTTAGAAAAATATACTCGTGCACTCTTCAAGAGGGGTACTGAGATATCAAAGTCAAGAGGTCTGATATTAGTTGATACCAAATATGAGTTTGGAAAAACCTCTGAGGGAAAGATTGTATTAATCGATGAAATTCACACACCAGACTCTTCAAGATTTTTTTATGCAGATGGTTACAGGGAAAGACAAAATAGAGGTGAGCCTCAAAAACAGCTTTCTAAGGAGTTTGTTAGACAGTGGTTAATCTCCAATAACTTTCAAGGTTTAAAAGGTCAAAATATACCTTTAATGACAAAGGAGTACATTAAAACTGTTTCAGATCGTTATATTGAGCTTTATGAAAAAATTATAGGTGAAAATTTTATAAAAGCAGATACTAAAAATATTGATAAACGTATTGAGAAAAATGTAATAGATTTCTTGTCTAAGGGTTAAGTTTGTAAATAGATGAATCCAATTAATTAATTATAAAAATTCATATTTAATTTAGTTTTTCAATAATTTGACCTATCGTTTGGTTAAGTTTGTTAGTTTCAACTGAAATAGATTCGATTTTATTAAACCAAGTTAATTGTCGTTTTGCATAGTTTCGAGTATTTTTTTTTATTAGTTCGATTGTCTCTTTAATGTCCGTTTTTCTTTCAAAATGGTCAAATAACTCCTTATATCCAACAGTTTGTAATGCACCCATTTCTTTATATGGATACAATGACTTAGCCTCCTCAATTAACCCCAAAGAAATCATTTTATCTACTCGATGGTTTATACGGTTATAAAGTTTCTCACGATTCATTTTTAGCAACAAGGTTTTACATTTAAAAAACCTCACTCCATTTGATTTTTTTAGAAAAGAAGAATATGGTTTTTGTGTACTTTTACATACTTCAAGAGCTCGAATAAGCCTTCTATGATTTTTAAGATCAACTGTTTTGTAGTAAATTGGGTCTCTTTCCTTCAATTCAAGTTGTAATCCTTTTAATCCTTTTTTTTTATATATTTCCTTTACACTGTTAATAGACTTTAAACCTACTTCGGGTATTTCATCCAAGCCTTCAATTAACGCTTTAGCATAAAGGCCAGAGCCACCAACCATAACAACTTTATCATGTTTTTTAAACAATTTTTTCAGTAATATCAAACCTTCTTTTTCAAATTTGTAAGCATCATAAAGTTTATGTATACTTTTATTATGGATAAAATGATGTTTGATACCTTGCTGCTCTTCAATTGATGGAACGCCCGTACCAATAGACATCTCCTTATATATTTGGCGCGAATCACATGACAGTATTTCTGTTTTTAAGCGTTTAGCAATCAAAATACTCAATGAAGTCTTTCCAATTCCTGTTGGACCCGCTATGTAAATTAATTTTTTAATCAATATCGTTAAGGATTTCTCCACACTGATGGCAATATTTTGCGTTGTCCTTATGCTGTGTGGTCATACAATGTGGGCAAGCTTGGGTATTGTTGTCTACTTTGAAAGCCTGTGAGGTAAATTCAGCAGATACAATTCCAGTTGGAACAGCTATTATTCCGTAACCTAAAACCATTATTACTGATGCAATAAACTGTCCAAGAGGACTTGTAGGAGCAATATCTCCATAGCCAACCGTGGTCATTGTAACTATGCACCAATAAATACTTTTTGGAATACTTGTAAATCCGCTAGCGTCATCTTCTACCATATACATGATAGTTCCGAAAATAATACAGATTATCACTACACTAAACATGAAGACTAAAATTTTAGTACGGCTTCTAGACAATGCTTTTAAAAGTGAGTTTGATTCACCTACATATCGAGTAAGTTTTAGTATTCTAAATACCCTTAATAACCTTAAGGCTCTCAGTGCAAGTAATGATTGAGTGCCTACAAAAAAAAGTGAAATATATTTTGGGACTGTAGAAATAAAATCAATAATTCCATAAGGGCTAAGAATGTATTTTAATGGCTTGCTTACTGCAATAATCCTTAGTATATATTCAATAGAAAAAATAATGGTAATGACCCACTCAGCGATATTCAATAGTTCATGGTGTTTATCATCAATCCAGTAAATACTTTCAAGCGCTACAAGAATTACACTGGAAAGTATAAAAATTAAAAGTAAAACATCAAAAGCTTTTCCCGCAGGAGTATCAGCCTCATAAATTATTTCGTGCAAACGGTGTTTGTAATTCTTAAATCTCAAATCATTTAATTTATTGTGATATCATTTGTATTTTTCAAAGGTATTAATTTTGAGTATTTCTCTCTTTTGATAAAAGACAGTATCAGGGCTTGACAATCAGAATTATCTTGCATTTCTATTATTCGAGATAGAATCTTTTCTGAGGTATTAATTTGGTGATTTAATTCAAAATATCCGTAACCCATATAAACGTGATTTTCAATATAAATAAAGCTAGACTCTCCATCCTTTCGACCTTTTCCAATCATTAAGAAATTATCATATGGGTAACTACTTTGGTCTGCAAGTTTTGCTACCCTTTTATTATATTCAATCTTTTTTTCTTTACCTATGCAGGANTCTTTACATTCATTTTNATTGAGGGAAACACATGATACATTAGTTTCTTCAAGGGAGCTGTGATTGCGACAGAGTTTATTGCTTGCAATCCATTGATTAAGAATATGTTTTGCTACCCTGCCGTTTTTAAATACAGTTATGTATTCTCGATCTTTCCTTACCTNTTCTAAAACTAACTGNTGATAATCGGTATTAATATCTATACGAATTCCCATAGGGTAAAGGCGGTACCTACCTTCCTTATTAATTCTTGGTCGATTTTTTTTTATTTCGTTTTGCTCTTTTAGTAAAGCTATAAGTTCACTTCCAGTAATTTCAAAATTTATCTTNTGAANGCTTTTTTGAATCTTTAATGCTTTTCTATTTTTTCCAGTTAAGTGGTTTCTCACTCTTTTTTGTATATTATTACTTTTGCCAATGTAAATTATTTCTCCAGCTTTATTATGTAAATAATATATACCAGAGCAGTTTGGNAANTCTTCAANAATCTTTAGATATTTAGATGAGACTTGTTTGCCGTTTAATGCTTTGATTTGAGATTTTAATATTGCCTTACTGCTATCTTTTTCCAAAAGAAGTTCAAAGAGTTTTACCGTTGCAAAAGCATCCCCTTGAGCCCTATGGCGGTTAGTCAAAGGNATACCTAAAGAGCGGACAAGATTACCCAATTTATAGGATTCCATTTCTGGTAAAAGGTGCTTAGATAGAGTTACAGTGCATATGGAGTCTTTCTTAAAATTGTAACCTAAACTTTCAAATTCCTTTCTTAAAATACGGTAATCGAAGTCAGCATTATGTGCAACTATAATGCAATCTTTGGTAATCTCTATAATTCTTTTAGCTATTTCAAAAAAACGTGGCGCATTTCGGAGCATTTTATTGTTTATGCCTGTAAGTTTTTGAACATATGGTTGAATTTCTTGCTCTGGATTGACCAAACTGATGAATTGATCTAGAACTTTAAACCCATTGTGTCGATAAATTGCTATTTCGGTAACACCCTCTTCATTGTATTTTCCACCAGTGGTTTCAATATCTAAAATTGCGTACATAATTTAATTGTCTCTCGAACCGAATATTTTATTTCCTAGACGAATCATGTTACTACCTTTTAATATTGCAATTTTATAATCACCACTCATACCCATTGAAAGNAATTCAAAACTCGNATATTTATTTGCCAAATTATCATATAATTTTTTTAAATCATTAAACTCACTTTCGATTTGTTTTTGGTCATTTGTAAAAGTTGCCATACCCATTAATCCNCGNATACNAACGTTTTCCATAGATTGTGCAGAAGTTAAATTTTCAATACATTCTTCCTTAGACATTCCATATTTGGTGCTTTCCTTTGCAATATGAATTTGAAATAAACAATCTAAAACACGATTGTTTTTTTGNGCTTGTTTGTTAATTTCTTTAAGTAGTTTTAAGCTGTCTACTCCATGTATTAGAGAAACAAATGGAGCCATATATTTTACCTTATTTGACTGAACGTGTCCTATCATGTGCCATTCAATGTCTTTTGGTAAAATCTCGTATTTACCTTTCATTTCTTGAACTTTATTTTCCCCAAAAATTCGTTGGCCAGCCTTATGGGCCTCTAAAATTTCCTCAATGGATTTCGTCTTTGAAACAGCAACCAATTTCACATTATCTGGTATTTGTTTTAACAAATGACTTATATTTTCTTTAATATTCATCAATCAAATTTATCTAAAAGTATAATGATTTACTTTGAACTTAGGTTAATAATGACTAGCTATACGCTTCAATTATTCTAAAAGCTAATTTTAATGCTTCAGTTCCATTTTCAAAATTTACGATAGGTTCAGTNTTGTTCTCAATCGCTGACGAAAAAGNTTCCAACTCCTCTAGAATNGCATTAGAATTATCAATTTTTGGATTTTCAAAATAAATCTGTTTTTTTTCTCCCTCAGCGTTCTGTAAAATCATAGCAAAGTCGTCGTNTTTTTTAGGGGCTTGTTTCATTTTAACAACTTCTACTTTTTTATCTAAAAAATCCACTGAAATGTATGCATCCTTTTGAAAAAATCTAGTTTTTCTCATTTTCNTTAGAGATATTCTACTAGCAGTTAGGTTTGCCACACAGCCATTTTCAAATTCAATTCTAGCATTAGCTATATCCGGAGTACTACTTATTATTGACACTCCAGAGGCAGAGACAGATTTAACTTTTGACTTTATAATACTCAATAGTATATCAATATCATGTATCATTAAATCAAGTACGACAGGGACATCTGTTCCACGAGGGTTAAACTCAGCTAAACGATGAGATTCAATAAACATAGGATTAGTTATTGAGTCAAGAGCAGCTTTTAAAGCAGGGTTAAAGCGTTCCACATGACCTACTTGACCCAACACTCCTAGTTTCCTGGCGGCTATCGATATTTCTTCGGCCTCAATAACACTATTGGCAATAGGTTTTTCAATAAATACATGTTTTTTTTTGGCAATAGCTTTCAGAGCAATTTCATGATGAAAAACTGTTGGTGTTACAATATCTACCATCTCACAATTTTCGATTAGTTCATCTATAGTTTCAAAAAATCTGTAACCTTTTTCTTTATTAAGGATTTCTGCATTTTTACGGTCAGAGTCATAAAAACCAACTAAATCATAAAATTTGGATGACTTAAGTAAATGCAAATGTATTTTTCCTAGATGTCCTGCTCCAATTACTCCTGCTTTTATCATGTTAAATGATATTTACTCAAAAGTAGTATCTTTTTCTGATTTTTGTAAATGATTACTTTTTTAATGAATATAGATTCAACAAAACACCAAGGACGAAGAAGGCAATTGATAGTTCAATTAAAAAAGAAAGGTATACGTGATAATCGTGTTTTAAGAGCAATGGAAAAAGTACCAAGACATTTTTTTATGGATAAGGGATTAGAAGATTTTGCATATCTTGATAAAGCCTATCCAATTGCTGCAAATCAAACCATTTCTCAGCCCTATACAGTTGCTTTTCAAACCCAATTATTAGAACTTAAAAAAGGAGATAAGGTATTGGAGATCGGGACAGGTTCTGGTTATCAGACAGCTGTTCTATTGGCATTTGAAGATGTGAAAATCTATACTATTGAACGTCAACATGAGCTTTTTAAAAAGAGCTCTTTATTGTTTAAAAAATTAAATCTTAGNCCAAAAAAAACAGTTTTCGGNGATGGTTATAAAGGNCTGAAAGAATTNNGTCCTTTCCAAGCAATTCTTGTTACTGCTGGTGCTCCAACCGTTCCTAAACNACTATTNTCTCAGTTGGNAATTGGTGGAAGATTAGTTATTCCAATAGGGGAGAAGGAACAGACTATGACTCGTTACATACGTATAAGTGAAAAAGGTTTTGATTGCCAATCTTTCGGAGAATTTAGGTTTGTACCCATGCTAAAAAATCGAAACTAACTTTTATTAAATTCCTTCTTAATTCTATCCAAATCTCTTTTATTATCTCGATCTTTAATAGTCTCTCTTTTATCATAAAGTTTCTTTCCCCTTGCCAAAGCTATCTGAATTTTTGCAAATCCTTTCTCGTTAATATATAGTTTTAGAGGTACAATAGTCAACCCTGAGTTTCTAACTTCTTTATTTAATTTTATTAATTCTTTTTTATTTAGCAGTAGTTTTCTATTCCCACGTGGACGATGGTTAAACCTTGTTCCATAGGCATATTCTTCAATATACATGTTGACAACGAATAACTCACCATTTTCATTAAATTCACAAAAACTTTCATTAATAGAGGCTTTNCTATTGCGAATTGATTTAATTTCAGTTCCAGTCAATACTATGCCAGTCGTGTATTGATCGAGAATTTCGAATTCAAACCGAGCACGTTTATTTTTGATATTGACCGTCTTTTTCACGGCACAAATTTAAGAACTTATTTCTTTGTTTTTTTTTGGTTTCGTATTACTATTTGATTATCAAAAAAATCTATAATCACCCTACTGGAGTTGTCAATTTCACCAGCTAGGAGAGATTTGCTTAGTTTATTTAAGACTTTTTTTTGGATTACGCGTTTGACTGGTCTTCCCCCATATTCGGGGTCAAACCCTAGTTTGGCAAGGGCATCTATTGCTTCTTCTGTTACATCTATTGATAGCTCATTAATTTTTAATCTATTAATTAATATACTTAATTGTAACTCAACAATAAGTTTTATTTCCTTTGATGTGAGTGGAGAAAACATTATAATATCGTCAATTCTATTTAAGAATTCTGGTCTAATAGTTTTCTTTAGTTGTTCAATTGCTGCCATTTTTGCTTTAGTTTCAGCAATTTCAAAATTTCTATTACCCTTAAAAGTTTCTTGAATTTGATTACTTCCAATATTACTAGTCATTATAATGATTGTGTTTTTAAAATCAACCCTCCTGCCTTTAGTGTCTGTTAAATGCCCTTCATCAAGGACTTGAAGCAAAACATTGAAGGTGTCAGAATGTGCTTTTTCAATCTCATCTAAAAGNATTACCGAGTAAGGTTTTCGCCTTACTGCCTCAGTCAATTGACCTCCTTCATCATATCCTATATATCCNGGAGGAGCCCCAATTAATCGGCTTACCGAATGGCTTTCCTGGTATTCACTCATATCAATTCGAGAGAGATTGTTTTCATCATCAAATAGAACTTCTGCCAGTGCTTTAGNTAATTCAGTCTTACCAACCCCNGTAGTTCCNAGAAATAAAAAACTTCCAATAGGTTTTTTTTGGTCTTGTAAACCTGTTCGGTTTCTCCTTATTGCATCTGATACTGCCTCGACCGCACTATCTTGTCCCACCATGCGCTTATGAATTTCGCTCTCTAAGTTTAAAAAACGTAACTTATCTGACTGTAGCATTTTAGTAACAGGTATTCCCGTCGATCGAGCAACAACCTCAGTTATATCCTCATAATTAACCTCCTCTTTAATCATAGAATCCGTTTTTTGAAAGAGTAATAGTTCTTTATTTAGCTTTTTTAAGTTTTCTTGGGATATCTTTATCTTACCATATCGTAATTCAGCAACTGTTGCATAATCTCCATCTCTTTCAGCCTTATCTGCTTGCAATTTATGATTCTCAATTTCCTCTTTGTTGAATTGAATTTTGTCAACTAATTCTTTTTCCTGACTCCACCTTGCGTATATGGTATTACGTTCTTCTTTGAGGTTANAGAGTTCCTTATTTAGCTGCTCGACCTTATCATTTTCTTTTTCCCTCTTAATGGCAACCATCTCAATTTCAATTTGTCGTATTTTACGATCAAGAGAATCAAGCTCCTCTGGCTTTGAGTTCATCTCAATTCTTAGTTTTGATGCTGCTTCATCTATCAAGTCAATAGCCTTGTCTGGAAGAAATCTGTTTGAAATATATCTATCTGATAATGAAACAGCACCAATAATAGCCTCNTCTTTAATCCTTACTTTNTGATGAGCCTCGTATTTTTCTTTTATTCCTCTTAAAATAGAGATAGCACTTTCAACATCGGGCTCATTTACTAAAACCTTTTGAAATCTTCTTTCAAAAGCTTTGTCTTTCTCAAAATATTTTTGATATTCATCCAATGTAGTTGCACCAATTGCTCGAAGTTCTCCTCTAGCAAGCGCGGGTTTCAAAATATTTGCTGCATCCATTGCACCTTGGCCTCCACCTGCTCCAACCAAAGTATGTATTTCATCTATGAAAAGTAGTATCTCNCCATCACTATTAACCACTTCTTTTATTANACTTTTTAATCGCTCTTCAAATTCTCCTTTATATTTAGCNCCAGCAATTAGNGCACCCATATCCAATGCAAAAATTTGTTTTTCTTTAAGATTATCNGGGACATCTCCNTCAATTATTCGATGCGCTAGGCCCTCAGCTATTGCAGTTTTACCTGTTCCTGGCTCACCAACAAGTAAAGGGTTATTTTTTGTTCTTCTNGAAATTATTTGAAGTAAACGTCTGATTTCCTCATCCCTACCGATTACGGGATCTAATTTTCCTTCTTCCGCCAAATGATTTAGATTTTTAGCGTATTTATTTAAAGAATTATAATTTTCTTCAGCTCCAGCTGAGGTTATTTTCTCACCTTTTTGTANTTGATTTAGTGATTCTTTTAAATTTTTTTCAGAAATCCCTTGGTCTTTCAACATTTGACCTACAGTTCCCTCNGANTGAAATAATGAGATTAATAGGTGCTGGGTAGCAACAAACTCGTCATTGGCTGATTTTGAAATATTAATTGCATTTATCAATGTTTTTGAAGCTTTTGCTGATAGTAAAATGTCACCACCTGATATTTTTGGTAAACTATTTAGTGAACTCTCAGTTAATTTTTTTAATAATGAAAAATTAACCTGGAGTTTCTTAAATACAAAAGGCAAAACGTTATCGTCTACATCCATAAGAGCNTTAAATAGATGTNCATTTTCGATTTGCTGATGACTTAGTCTNTGAGTTAGTTCATGAGCAGCTTGNACAACTTCTTGAGATTTTAAAGTAAAATTTTCTAATTTCATGGAGCATTTTAAAAATTTTTTATCAATATCTATTCCATTAACACTCGAAAGACTAATTGTCTTTTTACCCATACAATTAACTGACATAATGTCAAAAAATTTTATTTATTTAATTTCTAAAAAAAATTTTGTTTCTAATTGTTTAAAAAAATTTGCTTTTAAATTTNAATTAAATATTTGTTCTTTTATTAAAANATTATTTTTGTAGTATAAAATTTGATTAATGATGAAGGAGCGTGATACAACTGTATTTGAATTAATTAGTTCAGAGGAGAGTAGACAACTAAATGGAATTGAGCTAATTGCCTCAGAAAATTTTACAAGTCCAGCTGTAATGGAGGCTACCGGTTCCATACTTACAAATAAATATGCAGAGGGATATCCAGGAAAACGTTACTATGGAGGTTGTGAGGTGGTAGACAAGATTGAACTGATAGCTATTGATCGCGCGAAGGAGCTTTTTGGTGCTGATTATGCTAATGTTCAGCCTCACTCTGGATCTCAGGCAAATACAGCCGTTTTTCATGCTTTTTTAAAACCAGGTGATAAAATACTTGGTTTTGATCTATCTCATGGTGGTCATTTAACTCATGGATCTCCAGTTAATTTCTCAGGTAGATTATACAAAGCTCATTTCTACGGAGTTGAAAAGGAGACTGGACGTTTAGATTATGAAAATATTTTGAAAATTGCCAAAGAGGTTTCACCGAAAATGATTATTGCAGGTGCCTCCGCTTACTCGCGAGAAATTGATTATTCAAAGTTTCGTGAAATTGCGAATCAAGTAGGAGCATTTTTGTTAGCTGATATTTCTCACCCCTCTGGGATGATCGCTGCAGGTTTACTGAGTGATCCAATTCCACATTGTCATGTAGTAACAACAACAACCCACAAAACTTTAAGAGGTCCCCGTGGTGGTTTGATTTTAATGGGTAAAGACTTTAAAAATCCATTTGGTGAGAAACTAAGGAGTGGTGAATTAAAGAAAATGTCAAATTTAATTGATATGGCTGTATTTCCAGGAAATCAGGGGGGTCCACTAGAACATGTTGTAGCTGCAAAGGCTGTAGCTTTTGGTGAAGCACTTCAACCCTCTTTCAAGATTTACATGCAGCAGGTGAAAAAAAATGCTAATTCTATGGCTAATGCCTTTGTTTCAAAAAATTACCATTTAATATCAGGAGGAACTGACAATCACATGATGCTAATTGACCTACGAAATAAGAATATTACTGGAAAATTGGCTGAGGAAGCTTTAGTAAAAGCTGAAATTACAGCTAATAAAAATATGGTTCCATTTGATGATAAATCTCCTTTTGTGACCTCAGGAATTCGATTTGGAGTAGCGGCTATAACTACACGTGGACTTAAGGAAAGTGATATGATCACAATAGTTGATTTGATTGATCGAGTAATCACTAAACCTAATGATATAATAAATATTGATACTGTTGCAAAAGAAGTACACCAACTAATGAGTGGTAGACCTCTTTTTACCTTTTAAAATATTCCTTTTACATCTTCTTTACTATAGTTAATTTGAAACTTTTGCCATAGTTTCTTGTTTTTTGTAAATTTATGAACAATCAACCTACTTAAAATTTGAAAAAGTTTCTTCCATTAATTTCTTTTTTAATTTGTTTCACTTTAGTTTTTGGTGTCAAAACTTTTTTTTCATCTCAACCAAAAAGTGATATATCAGTTTTGGAGAATGAATTTGAAGATTCTCTCGATAAAAATGTTTCATTACCCGAGACTATTAGCTATAATTTTGATGTAAAACCAATTCTTTCNGATAAATGCTATACCTGCCATGGNCCAGANCCAAATTCTGTTCAAGCNGNTTTCAGATTAGACATAAGCGATAATTGGTATCGAAAAAGTATGGAAAATGAAAATAAAAAGATAATTAGTCCAGGAGATCCCTCAAAAAGCGAGTTAGTTGATCGTATTAGATCAAGTCGTGCTTCTCATCAAATGCCCCCCCCCGAATCTAATTTANTCTTGTCAGAACGTGAAAAGCTAATTATTGAAAAATGGATTTCTCAAGGTGCAAAATGGGAACCTCATTGGGCTTATATTTTTCCATCAAAACCTGAAGAAAAAGTTGATTTTGAATGGAATATTGATAAATTTATTTTACTTAGGCTAGAAAATAAAGGATTAAAAATGTCAAATGAAGCTTCGAAGGAATTACTTTTAAGAAGGCTTTATTTTGATTTAATTGGACTTCCCCCCACACTAGAACAAATAAATGAATTNCTTGAGGATAAAAGTGATAGTTCCTATGAAAAAATAGTCGANAAATTACTTNACTCTGAAGCCTACGGTGAGAGAATGGCCTCAATATGGATGGATGTTGCCAGATATGCAGACACAAATGGATATCAAGATGATACCGAACGCACAATGTGGCCTTGGCGTGATTGGGTAATTCATGCTTTTAATGAAAACATGCCTTATGATCAATTTGTGACTTATCAATTGGCAGGTGACTTATTACCAAATGCTAATAAGGAACAAATTCTTGCAACTGGATTTAATAGAAACCACATGATAACTCAGGAGGGTGGTGTTATTGAGGAAGAGTATAGAGTTGAATATGTTGCTGATCGAACAGTTACAACCGCCAAGACATTTCTTGGTTTGACGATGGAGTGTGCTAGGTGCCATGATCACAAATATGATGANATTAGTCAAAAAGATTTTTTTAATTTATTTGATTTTTTTAACAGAATTGATGAAGAAGGTAGAATTCAGTATACAAATAAAGCTCCTAGACCAAATTTAAAACTTGACCAAAAAATAGTAGACGAGGAACTTTCTTTTATCAAAATGCCTGATAGTATTCTCGACATNGAAGTTATGGTCATGAAAGAGGCTAACAACCTTAGAAAAACTTTTTTACTTAATAGAGGAGCATANGATTCACCTACTGACATAGAATTAGATGGAAGTATGCCATCGGTTATTCTACCGTTTAAAGCAAATTTTGAAAAAACCCGTTTAGGACTTTCAAAATGGCTATTTGACCCCTCCAATCCNATTACAGCAAGGGTTGCAGTTAATAGGCTTTGGCAACAGTTTTTTGGAATTGGGATTGTATCAACATCATCTGACTTTGGAAATCAAGGTACATTACCTACTCATCCTAAACTTTTAGATTGGCTAGCAAGGACATANATGGAGGANGATTGGAATATGAAAAAGATGATTAAAAGGATTGTCATGTCAAAGACTTATAAACAATCCAGTAAGCCCNCTCCATATAAATTAAAAATAGATCCCAAAAATTATTATCTTTCTCACTTCCCACGTCAAAAACTAACTGCAGAAATGATTCGTGATAACATTCTGGTTAGTAGTGGATTATTTGTTGATAAAGTTGGTGGTCCAAGTGTAAAACCATACCAACCTCCGGGTCTTTGGGATGAACTAACAGGGGGGAGTACATCAAACTCCCTTAAACGTTATGTAATGTCGACTAATGGAAATCAATACAGGAGAAGTCTCTATACTTTTTGGAAAAGAACAGTTCCCCCTCCAGGAATGATTACATTTGACGCTTCAACTCGGGACTATTGTACGGTTGAACGTCAAAAAACAAGTACTCCGCTACAATCACTTGTTCTACTTAACGATCCTCAAGTTCAAGAAGCTGCAGAGTATTTAGCTACAAGTTTAATATCTAAAGAATTGAAATCTGACAAGGAAAATATTACAAACATCTATCGAAAAATTACTGGAAGATTACCTCAGAAAAAAACTTTAAGTTATATGATTAATTANATTAAAGAAGTTGAAAAAATATACATTCAGAATGAAGAATNAATGGACAGACTTGATATGCAAAAGAAGATTTATACCTCACTTTCATTATTAATTTATAACCTAGATGAAACTTCACAAAAAAGTTAGGGTATGGAAGAACTTAATAAATACTTTTTAAATAACAACCGTCGCCATTTTCTAAAAAATATTGGATTTGGTATTGGAGGTCTTGCACTTGGAAGTATGTTTGATCCATTTAATTTTGCAGATTCAGATGGAATGTCAAATCTCCACTCAGGCCCATTACCATTACCTCATTTTGCTCCCAAGGCTAAACGAGTTATATATCTTTTTCAAAGTGGGGGACCATCACAATTAGACTTATTTGACTACAAGCCTTATCTGAATAAATTTCGTGGTATGGATTTACCAGATTCCATCAGAAAAGGTCAGAGGTTGACTGGAATGACTTCAAATCAAAGCAAATTTCCAGTAACAGGTAGTCTTTATGACTTTAAACAATATGGTGAATCTAGGGCATGGGTGAGTAGCTTAATGCCAAATGTTTCAAAGATAGTCGATGAATTGTGCTTTGTTAAATCTATGCACACGGAAGCTATAAATCACGACCCTGCAATAACATTTTTCCAAACTGGTTCACAGCAACCAGGGAGGCCAAGTATCGGCTCCTGGATGAGTTACGGTCTGGGTAGTCTTAATAATAATTTACCTTCATTTATTGTACTTCTTTCAACTGGAAATGGAAAGCCTCAACCACAGCCTTTATATTCAAGACTCTGGGGTAATGGATTTTTAAGCTCTCTCCATCAAGGTGTTCAATTTAGGTCTGGTAAAGACCCAGTTTTATATCTGCAAAACCCTGAAGGTGTTTCTAAAGAAGANCGAAGAAAAATGCTTGACCACCTAGCTGAGATTAATGAGGCTCAAGAGAAATCCTTCGGAGATTCTGAAATTAGTAGTAGGATTTCACATTATGAAATGGCATATCGTATGCAGACATCTGTTCCTGATGTAATGGATATAAGCGATGAGCCAGATCATATTTTACGAATGTATGGCAAGAACTCTTACAAACCTGGAACCTATGCAGCAAATTGTCTACTAGCAAGGAGGTTAATAGAAAAAGATGTACGTTTTGTTCAATTATATCACACTGGATGGGATCAACATGATAACCTACCATCTCAGATTAGTCGTCAGGCTGATGACGTGGATCAAGGAACCGCAGCATTGATTATGGATTTAAAACAAAGAGGTCTTCTTGAAGATACTTTAGTGATATGGGGTGGAGAGTTTGGAAGAACAAATTACTGCCAAGGAAAATTAACTGACATAGACTACGGTCGAGACCACCATCCTCGATCATTTACAATTTTTATGGCAGGGGGTGGAATAAAACCTGGNTTTAGTTATGGTGAAACTGATGATTTTGGATACAATATTGTAAAAGATCCAGTTCATGTTCACGATTTACAAGCAACTTTATTGAATCAGTTTGGAATAGACCATGAAAGAATGACATACAAATTCCAAGGGAGAAGGTTCCGTTTAACAGATGTTCATGGNGAGGTGAAAAAAGAATTATTGGATATATAGTTTAGCTTTTGGAGACATTATTTGAAATAGTAAAGTATATNGGTAAATTCCATCCTTTGGTATTACACCTNCCAATAGGCTCCCTATTAATGACCTTTTTATTGATTATAATATCAAAACTTCAAAAATCTCCTCTAGAGAGGGCTATTCGTATTGGGGTTGATTTTTCATTTTATAGTGCTCTAACAGCAACAATACTTGGTTACTTTTTATCTTTAGATGATTCCTACNATATTGAAAACCTAAAGCCTCACCTATTTGCAGGCCTNATTACCCTGTTTTTAACNTTAAGCCTTTGTATAAGTCANAGACTAAAAGGGAAACAAAATCTTTTTGTTAGTTTNTTTGTNATGACTCTTATTTCATTGTCCATTACAGGTCATAAGGGTGCTATGATAACGCACGGTGAAGATTACTTAGCNCCTCCTGAAGCGTTTATTGAACAACCAAAAATTGAAAAAATCAAAGATAGTATTCATCTTTATGAAAAAGTGGTAAGTGTAATTTTAGAGGATAAGTGTNTCAGCTGCCATAATTCCTCCAAAAGTAGAAATAACCTACGATTGGACCGCTATGATTTGTTGATCAGAGGAGGTAATCGTGGAAATATTTTCAATACGGACCAACCTGAAAAAGGGCTTCTAATGAAATATATTTCATTACCNATAGATGATAAGCTTCATATGCCTCCGAANAATAAAGCACAATTATCTGATAATGAAAAGTGGTTACTCAGTCATTGGGTTAATTCTGGTGCATATAAAAAATCATCTTATACTAAGATAGAAGATAATAGTTTGTTAAAAAANCAGCTTATTACTTTCTTGGGCCTTGAGAAAAAGGTAAAACAAGTTCGAGGTGATGTATTAGCTAAATTAGTTTCAATGGGTTTTAGAATTAATCCTAANNCAATTGGAGATAATTTTCTNAAAGNAAAATTTATNNNAGCTAAGTTGAAAAGTGANCACATTAATTTTTTGACCAAAATTAANGAACAACTTGTTGAATTAGACCTGAGTAATTCTAATTTTAATGATGAAATGGCTCCAATTTTAGCAGATTTTAAAAACTTAAGAGTGTTAAGGTTGGATAGAACTTCTATTAGTGATAAATCATTATCTTACTTACATAATAGTGAATTGAAAGTTATAAACTTATGCAATACTTCTGTTACATTTAGCGGTGTTTCTTCTTTATTAAAATCTACAAAACTCAAAAAAATATATGCTTGGAATACAGCAATTAGAGATGAAGGAAAAACCCAACTCGCAGCTCTGGGTTCAGGTTTAATTAACTTTGGCACATCTAATTTATTTTCCGAAAAACTAAGCCTTAGAGCCCCTGAAATTAATACATTAAACACAATATTTGATGACTCTATGTACGTNTATTTTAAAGATCCTCAAATTAAAAATATCAATATTCATTACACTATAGATGGAAGNGAACCCAATAAAAATTCCACTATATATAAAAAACCTATTAAANTATATAATTCATCAACTGTAAAAGCTAAGTCTATAAAAGAGGGTTGGTTAGACAGTAGCGTAGAGGAGGTGATGTTTTTCAAGAATAAAAAATNTGTTTTAGACTANAAATTAAAAAGCAAAACTGAAAAAACATACTCGATTAGTCATAAAGTTGATTTCAAATTTGTGGATAATGAGAAAGTCATATTTGATAATAAAAAAGGATACAGAGTATATAAGGGNACTAGTATTGAGAATGCAAAGACCTGGATGGGTTTTTATAAAGAAGATTTTGTTATTGACATTAATTTAAGGAATTCCGATAAAATTAACTTCATNACACTTAGTATGTTGGAAAATCTAGATATGATGGCAATTTTCCCAAAAAGAATTGAAATATATGGTTTTTCAAATAATAAATGGATCAAATTAAATGAGAAAGATATTCCTTTGCAGAATAACCCAGATGAGCGNATATCTTATTTTAAAGACTTTACTCTACCAGTCAGTTTAAACAATTATAACAAAGTNNGAATCATTGCNGTTAATTATCAAAAATTCCCAAATGCTCCTGTTTATCAATTAAAAAGAAAAAAGAATTCATGGATTTTCATTGATGAATTAATTTTCTGGTAATAACTTAGAAAGGCGCTTTTTCTCTTAAAAANAACTCTTGAATTTTAGTAGNGACATTTATTGGTTTTCTTGAAGCTAAATTTACATAGCACCATTGGGTTCTACAACTAACTATTAATTGGGATGTTTTATTATTGTAAAATTCTACTATTCTTANTGATAGGGGGCCTCTGATGTTTTTTACATAAGTTTCAATTCTAATTTNATCGTTCAAAAATGCACCNAGCCTGTATTCTACANTGTGGCTTCTGACCATCCACACCCCTTCAATTTTTATTTTATTATTTATTTTTTGCCAATGTGCTTTGGCAATTTCTTGNGACCAAATTAGGTATTGAACGTTGTTGACATGGTTTAGGTCGTCAAGATGATCGTTTATGACTTTAACTTTTAAAATATAACGGTGACTCACTCTTTTGGAATTATTTTAACCTCAAATAGTTTACTCCAGTTTTTTCCAGTTACAAAAAATGTTTTTCTTTTTGGGTGAAATGCAATACCATTTAATACATCCAAATTGCTAACCTGCTCTACTTTTTTCTTTAAGCCAGAAAAGTCAATTACCCCTTCGACCCCCCCATTGAGTGGATCAATTATGACACCTACATCTTTTTTAAANTGATAAGTATTGGCGTATATTTTACCATTTGCCCACTCAAGTTCATTAATTTTACTTAGTGCAGTTTTATTTGTCATAACTTGTATTTTATCAATTTCCNTCTGAGTCTTGGCATCGAGAATCCAAATATGATTTGATCCATCTGATTTATAAAATNTTTCTCCNTCATTACATAAACCCCAACCTTCCTTACTTTTCTGGTAATTAAAAGATCGCTCAACCAATAAATTGTCAGGGTTATATTGAAAACCAATATTACCTTGCCAGGTTAGTTGGAATAGCTTTTGATTTAAAAAAGTAATTCCTTCAGCAAAATATACTTTATCAAGTATTTTTTTTTCTATTACTTCGCCATTTTTAAAATTAACTTTCCGAATACTCGAGCTCCCTCTAAGACCTGTACTTTCAAAAAGNGTATCACGATAAAACTCAAGTCCTTGGGTATAGGCATTTTTATCATGTGGATATACATTGATTATTTNATAAGTATACAGCTTTGGCTTAACATCAGATAATAGGGTAATTTTTGAATTGTACTNAAAATTATGACCCTTGGAATACACCACCGCACTGAGCATGTGAATACCAAGCTTAACATTTAATAATGGAAAATCTTTTGTAATACGTTTTTTATTTAAGAAATAATTAATTGAATCAATTGGATGATTTTTTTTATTGGAAATTTGAACTTNTAATGTGTCANTTTTAACAAATTTCTTATCTTTTTTTTTGACTAATAAAAAAAAGTCCTTNGAAATATCCGAACTGCAATTAAGTATTAATAGTTGTAATAAAAACAATAACCAGATTTTCATAGGCATAAATTAAAATACTCTTAAAATTAAGAATTTAAAATAATTGCTTAACGATGTAAACCTATTATATTTGTTATGGGCAAGTCCTACGCAACCAGCTCCTGCCGAATCCCCCCAGGGCGGGAACGCAGCAAGGGTAGGCGGTTGTAGCGGTGTGATGTAGATCGCTTGCCCTTTTAATTATTCATGACTAAAACAATCCTAATTACGGGAGCTTCATCAGGCCTTGGCAAAGCTACCGCCAAATACTTGGCAGAAAGNAAATATAAAGTNTTTGGTACAAGTAGGAATCCGAAAAATTATACCAATAATAATTCTTTTGAACTTCTTCCTTTTAATTTAAATAAACCCCAAACCTCAAAAGATTTGGTTGATCAGGTTCTTGATAAATCCGGAANAATTGATGTTTTAATTAATAACGCAGGTCTTGGAATCACTGGTGCAATTGAGGAAACTGATCTTATTGCTATGGAATCAAATTTTAAAACTAATTTTTTTGGCCCTTTAGCTTTAATTCAACAAATTCTTCCAATAATGCGATCTCAAAAATCAGGATTGATTATTAATATTACCTCTATTGGAGGATATATGGGTTTACCATTTAGAGGTATCTATTCCTCATCAAAAGGGGCTTTGGGTATTGCNACNGAAGCTTTACGGATGGAGTTAAAGGGGTTTGGTATTGATATTGTGACTTTAGCTCCTGGAGATTATGCTACAGATATTGCTTCTCGAAGACATTATTCACCACTTAAATCAGATTCACCCTACCACGATATTTATAAATTTTCGCTAAATACAATTAATCAACATGTTGATTCTGGAGATGATCCTATTAATTTAGCTAAAATGGTATATAGAATTATTAATACAAAAAAAAGAAAAGTACACTATACATCGGGTTCATTTTTACAGAAGTTCTCAATTATATTGAAGAAAATTCTACCCGATACAGTTTTTGAAAAATTAATTATGAACCACTACAAACTTTAAAAATAAAAACCAATATGAAATTTTTTATAGATACAGCTAACTTGAATCAAATCAAAGATGCCCAAGAATTGGGAGTATTGGATGGAGTAACTACAAACCCTTCTCTCATGGCCAAAGAGGGCATTACTGGACGAAAGAATATACTCAAACATTATATAGATATATGTAAGGCTGTTGATGGTGATGTTTCTGCTGAAGTTATATCGGTTGATTTTGATGGTATAATTAAAGAAGGAGAGGAGTTGGCTGCTCTACATCCTCAAATTGTTGTGAAAGTTCCAATGATTAAAGAGGGTGTCAGGGCTTTGAAATATTTTTCTGATAAGAATATCAGAACTAACTGCACATTGATTTTTTCTGCCGGGCAGGCTTTATTGGCTGCTAAAGCAGGAGCTACCTATGTTTCCCCGTTCATCGGTCGACTTGATGATATTTCTACAGATGGGCTTGGACTAATTGTTGAAATAAGGGAGATTTATGACAATTACGCTTTTGAAACAGAAATATTGGCTGCGTCTATTCGCCATACAATGCATGTAATTCAATGTGCAAAAGTAGGTGCTGATGTTATGACTGGTCCACTTAGTTCTATTGTTGGTTTACTTAAACATCCATTGACAGATATTGGTCTAAAGAAGTTTTTGGAAGACTATAAAAAGGGAAACTAGTATTTTTTGAGAATATCTGAGAAGGTAGGTGAACTAAAATTTCCAAAGCCATCTATAATTCTGCCAGTCTGATTAACAAAAATAGCCCTATTTAATAAGGATACTACCCACTCCTTACTTGCTTTTTCAAAATCAACAAATGCAAATTGGCTTTTTGCTTGGACTCCCATGATTTTGTGTACTTGAAATACTATTTCATTAAATGGTTGTAAACAAATACCAATGAATTGGTACTCAGGAAATTGTTCTGAAAGGGTTTTAACTTTTTTAATTGTGTTTCGATAATGTCCCATTTGAGTCTGTGACCAAAAGTAAAGTACGGTTGGTTTTCCAAATATCTTATTACTGCTTATTGTATCCATTAGATGTGTTTGTAGATCTAATTCAGGTAAATTCTTACCTCGAGACATATTTTTAATATCATTGTGTAATCCCAAGACTTCACTGAAATGAGATTTAGAGCTGTTAACGATCAGGAATTGATTTAGAAACTCATCATGATTTTTGTGATTTTCAAGATTTAGTAATTCTTCAAAAGCTATTGCTCTAGCTAGGTTATTTTTTAATACAGTCCCAGATATGTGCTTATTAATCAATTGTAATCGTTTTATATTGAAATTAGTGGTTTGTTTGTTTCTAAAATAGTTTTGAGCACTATCCAAAGCCTTTTCGCTTAAATAATTCATTAAATAATTAATGTAAGGGTCAAAAAAAGCCAAATCGGTTTCGCTTAGACTCAAGTATTTTCTGTAGTCGAAGTAACTTGAATCTTGAACTCTACTCCAAAAAGTTCCTCTTAATAATGCATATCTCTCTTTTCGTGTTGCATTAGGATAAATATAGGCAGCTTGGGTTATTTTTCTGGCAATTGGAGTCAATTGGTTGATTGAATCCATTCTTATCCAAAGATTTTTTTTTTCTAAAAGCAAAGAATCAATTAAACCTTGAAAGCTGACTGGATCACTGGAATATTTTGATGATAGAAATGTATTTTCTCTTTCATAAGATAANATCAAGTCCATCATAAAATTGTTTTTAGCAGCCCCTCTTCCAGAGTAAACAATTGATTCGTCAAATGATGANGCATTGATTCTAACCCAGACACTGTCACCTTTTTCTAAAAAAACTGATTTGTATTCAGGTATNTGCTCTAATTTATAAATTCCTACTTCTAAAGAATCATAATATTTAAAAAAACGATAGTTGTTATTTAAACCTAGACAATCAATTTTATTGTTGTCCTTATACAAAGTAACAAAAGACGCAGAAGGGTTGATGATCTGTCCACCAAAAAAAATTCTATCCGATTTTTTATCTGATTTACAGCAATAAGTGCCAATTAGAATAAATAAATATAATANCNAAGTTGTTTTATTTTTCTTTACTGACATATCACCTGCAATTTACGGTAACTAATGTTCAAAAAAAAGAGAAGGCTCAAAGAGAAATATTTACTTTTGAAGAACATTTCATTAAGATATGCTTACAGTAAATAATCTATCGGTTCAGTTTGGAAAAAGAATTCTTTTTGATGAAGTGAATATTNCTTTTTCTCCAGGTAATTGTTATGGTATAATTGGTGCTAATGGTGCTGGTAAATCCACTTTTTTAAAAATNCTATCAGGTAAACAAGAAGCTAATTCTGGTTCAGTTTTTTTAGAGCCTGGAAAAAGGATGTCTGTTTTAGAGCAAAATCACAATGCATATGATAATTACCCTGTTTTGCAAACAGTGCTAATGGGTAACCAGCCATTATTTAAAATCAAAGAAGAAATAGAAAATCTTTATGCTAAGCCAAATTTTTCTGATGCNGATGGAGAAAAGGTNGGATTATTACAAGTTGATTTTGAAGAAATGGATGGATGGAACGCAGAGAGTGACGCCGCTTCTTTACTTTCAAACTTGGAAATTCATGAACATTTTCACCACGCTTCAATGAGGGATCTTGATGGAAAATTAAAGGTAAGAGTTTTACTAGCTCAGGCACTTTTTGGAAATCCTGACGTACTTATAATGGATGAGCCAACCAATGATTTAGATTATGAAACAATTCTTTGGTTGGAAAATTTTTTGGCTAATTATGAAAATACAGTCATTGTTGTATCTCACGATCGACATTTTCTAGATGCGGTTTGTACTCATATTTCTGACATTGATTATAACAAAATAAATCATTATTCAGGTAATTATACTTTTTGGTACGAGTCAAGTCAGTTAGCAGTTCGTCAACGTACACAACTAAATAAAAAAGCAGAAGAGAAAAAGAAGGAATTACAAGATTTTATTGCGCGTTTTTCAGCCAATGTTGCNAAATCTAAACAAGCAACTTCGAGAAAAAAAATGATTGATAAGCTCAACATTGAGGAAATTAAACCTTCAAGCAGAAGATACCCTGGTATTATTTTTGAACAGGAACGAGAAGCAGGGGATCAAATTTTGAATATTGATAATTTATCTTTTAGNCTTCAAGGTGAAAAACTTTTTGAAAATATCCATTTTAATCTAGTTAAAGGGGATAAAGTAATTATTTACTCAAGAGACTCAAGAGCGGTTAGTGCTTTTTATGAAATAATCAACCATAAAATTAAAGCTGATTCAGGCAAATTTGAATGGGGTATAACTACCACGCAGGCTTATTTACCACTTGACAACAGTCAATTTTTTAACAGTGNTTTGTCTTTGGTTGACTGGCTTCGTCAATGGACAGAGACTGAAAAAGAAAGAGAAGAATTATACGTTCGTGGATTTTTAGGTAAAATGCTATTTGGAGGTGACGAGGCATTAAAAGCCTGCAATGTCTTATCAGGAGGTGAGAGGATAAGATGTATGTTATCCAAGATAATGATGTCACGTGCTAATGTTTTAATCCTTGATGAACCTACTAACCACCTTGATTTAGAGTCAATCACAGCTTTTAATAACGCTCTAAAAAACTTTAATGGAACTGTGTTATTTTCAACTCACGATCATACATTTGCCCAAACAATTGCGACTAGAATTATTGAAATAACTCCAAAAGGAATTATAGATCGTTATAATAGCTTTGATGATTATATGAGCGACAATAAAATTAAAGATTTACGTGCTAAGATGTATANCTAGCTTNCTTTATTATTGACANTCAANTTAGNAGGTGATTGAATGTATANATCTTTTAATTTTGAAATAGTTCTGAATNAATTTAAAAGGCTCTAAATGATTAGAGTGTTTTTTTATTTTTAATATTTTTAGAAGGAATGATGTATACTAAATTGTAATTGGTTTTTTCCATTTATGTTATCAGTTTGTCTCATTAAACCAAACTGTACTTTTAAACCTTCTTTAATCATATATCCAAATGCACCGTACAATCGATTGCGATCAAATAACTCGACCGTTCTGCCCTTGCCTATATTACGTTGTCCATTAATGAAAAGCTCATTATAGATGGCTATGTAGGACGTTTTAGCCCTTACAAAACCACCCTTTAAAGGAATGTTTATAGATAAGTTGTAACGGTAGCGTGTTCTTGTGTCATGATCAGCCACATAGCGCAATTCATAACGAAACCGATGATTGGTGTAAAGTTTCTTACCTAACTTTACAGCATAAGAGGCTTCATGATATAACCGGTTCTCAGCGAATGTTACATCAGAATCGCCCTGGGTTCCAGTGCTTATGTAAGCGTATCCTAAAACAAGTTTCAAGGGACTATTTTTAGGTTTATAATTTACACCTCCACGTAATAGAATTTGCTGTAAATCACCTAAAATATTAAAGTTACGATGTTGAATGTCTCCTTGAAATCCCCACGAACTGTCAACAAAAGATTTAGTAAAAACATACATGTACCACGCCCCTAATTCATCTGGATTATGTTGAGCTTTTGATTTGAAAGGGAAAAATAAGAACAATACAAAAAGGACGAAAAATAATTTCTTTTTCATTAAGCTAAATATAAAAATAAATACTATTANTTATTAATCTAATGCGCCTATTCNATTTACTTATGTTACGTTTAGAATTAACGAAAATAATCATATAAAGAATATTTTGAAAAAAGTTAAAAGCTTAATAAGCGTTTTTTATGAAAGGAAATGTTTTAATGTATAGTATGCTTTTAAATAAGTAAGTGTTTTACCATTAAAAATTTAACAAATTTAGGTAGTAATAAAATATTTAAGATTTGTTGTAACGGTTATTCCAGATTGCAGGGTTAAAATTTTTACCCAATGCGAATCCATAAAACAATACGATAGAAGCAATAGCTTTGAACATAAAGAAATATAGCATCCAAAAAGTTGATGGGGTTTGAGTTTTGGTAAAAATCTGATAAGGGGTTATCAACGTTGCAAAAAAGCTGATAATTAGTATTAGAACTAGTAGATTCCATATATTTTTAAATGGCCAAGCCCATATTTTTCTAAATGGTGAAAGATCATTACCCCATTTGTGAATTAAATAATAATAATCATTACCAAGTGGAACAAATAAAAGAGGATCATCTGCTTTTTTAAGACGAAATAATACAGAGGGTGCCATTATTTTAAAATCTTTCAATGAAGTTTCATGAATTTTCTCCAATTCACAAATTTTTTCAATTGCAGTAGCAGGTATGTTACCTTTAAAATACTTTAAATCAAGAAATCTTAGACGATAATCAATACAAACTTTTTTTATTTGATCAATATGAAGTATGTTATTTGTAATGAGAAGATCAAAATCGAATTTATTGATATTATCTTTGTTAGGCTGAATTAAATTGCTAAATAAACTACTTAAGTTTTTATTATTTTGATTAGCAGCCTTTTGAAGTATTAAATCTATTTGGGTTTGAGGCAAGAATTTCATTTTCATTTATCTTTTTCATTTATGTAAAATTATAAATAAAATAGCTTTAAACCATACCAAAAGATAAAAAGGATAAATATTTTAACGTAATTGAGCTCCAAGCTCAATTTCAAACTGTTTCTGAAGTTTTCCCATTATCTTGTCAATTTGCTTGTCTGTCAATGTTCTTTTGTTGTCTTGAAAATAAAAACTCACTCCATAAGACTTCTTCCCCTCAGGTAACTTTTTTCCCTCATAGACATCAAAAAGCTCAATTTTAGCAAGAATTTTCTTTTCTGTATTGTTAGCGATTTTTTTTAATCTCTCAAACTGAACTGATTTATCTACTAATAATGCAAAGTCTCTTCTTGAAACGGGAAATTTAGAAATTTCTTTAAATTTGATTTCATTGTACTCAAAAACATTAACTAATTCATTAAAATCTATTTCAGCATAAATTACTTCTTGTTCTATATCAAAAACTTTAAGTATATGTTTTTTTATAAAACCAAAATCGATTAATTTTTTCCCATCAATTGTGTAGGACAGACCCTCAGCAAATATATCTAAGTCGTTAACTTTTTCTTCCCAATTTAATTGAGTGTTTTTCTTGATTAGTTGATTTATAAGTCCTTTAAAGTAAAAGAATATGTTTGGTTGCTTGTCAACATTCCAATTTTCATCATAAATATCGCCAGTAATTAAAATTGTAAGATATTTTTTTTCCTGGTATGACTCATTTAATTCTTGATAAGTCTTACCGAGCTCAAATAATTTTAAATTTTTGGATTGACGGTTAACATTATATTTTACAACCTCGAGTGCACTTGGTAGCATTGAGACTCTCATTTGAGAAAATTCCTGACCGAGTGGATTGATTATGTTAACACCCTTTTTGGCTTTGAGACTAGGAGTTAATTCACTGTAATGTTTTGAAGTGATTGAATTATTTATTATTTCATTAAATCCTAGAGCAACCAGTTGATTGGATAATCGTTCACTAAATTCATGATGACTTACGGTTCTATAATTTGGTATATTACTTTTTAATAAAGATGNTATTTCAATATTATTATATCCATATACTCTTANTATTTCNTCAATAACATCTACTGGTCTAGTAACATCATTGCGATATCTAGGAATTTCAATTTCTAAACTATCATGATTTGAATGCTTAATTTTAATTTCAAGTCCATTTAGTATTTTAGAAATATCTTCTTTAGAAATTTCATGCCCAACTGTATTATATATATCATTATAGTTAAGAATAAATTTAGATTCCTTAGGGAGCTTAAAACTTGCCTCATAAATAGAACCTTTAATTTCCCCTCCAGCAAGCGCAATAATCATTTTTGCAGCATATTTTAAAGCATATTCAGTGATGTCTGGATCAACACCTCTCTCAAAGCGGAAGGAAGCATCTGTATTTAAACCATGTCGTTTTGCAGATTTCCTGATACTTACTGGATCAAAATAGGCGCTTTCTAAAAAAATACTTTTAGTGGTTTCAGATATTCCAGAGTCAATGCCACCATAAACTCCAGCTATGCAAAGGGGTTTCTTGTGATCACAGATCATTAAATCTTCAGCATCTAAATTATGTTTTTGACCATCTAAGGTGACAAATGAATTATTATGGCTGGCTGTCCTAACAATTATTCCTTTTTCAATTTTATCCATATCAAAAGCATGAAGTGGCTGCCCAAGATCATGTAGGACGAAATTAGTTATATCTATTACATTGTTAATGGGGCTTAGTCCTATTGATTTCAACCTACTTTGTAACCAAACTGGTGAAGGAGCAATAGTAATATCGTTAATAATTAATCCTAAATATCTGGGACATTTGTCTGGTTCTTTTACAACAACAGAAAATGAATCTGCAGACTTTTTAATTTTTAATTTTTCAACTCGAGGAATTGACCATTTAAATGGAATTCCTTTGAACTGACAAAGTGCTTTCAGGTCCCGAGCTACACCCATATGACTCATAGAATCTGTTCGATTAGGAGTTAATCCAATTTCAAAAACTTGATCTGAGAATACATCTAAGACTTTATTGCAGGGGGTCCCATTTTTTAAAACTTTATCTAAAACCATTATTCCTTCCTCTAATACTCCAAAACCTAATTCTTCTCTAGAGCAAATCATTCCAAAACTTTCCTCTCCCCTAATTTTACTTTTTTTGATTTGAAAAGGATCACCTTCTTTATTATATAATATAGTTCCAACTTTTGCCACAGGAACTTTCTGTCCTTTTGAAACATTGGGAGCACCGCAAACAATTTGTAGTTTTTCACTACCCAAATCAACTTCAGTTACTTTAAGACGGTCAGCATTTGGATGCTTAATACATTTTAAAACTTCGCCTACGAAAACTCCTTCTAAATTACCTTTTACGGATTCAAACTGAGACACACCCTCAACTTCTAGTCCAAGTTCAGTAAGCATTTCTGACACATCTTTGTAGTTGAGGTCAATTTTTAGAAATTGTTTTATCCAGTTATAAGCTACTTTCATTTGCAGTGCATGAGCTTTTCAATTTGAGCGTAAAGATAATAATCTATGATTAACGATTATTTTCAACTTATGTAATTCCAAATATTTTTATAAACTTTCATTTTTGCGAGAGTTTGTCGCAATGATATATTCTCAGTAGCCTTTAGTTTTGGATCTGTACGTAAAAGCTCGTATGCATCATTTCTGGCAAATTTGAGCCATTGATTATCCTTAATAATATCAGCTATTTTCAATTGTAAAATTCCACTTTGCTGTGTACCCATTAAATCGCCGGGTCCTCTAAGTTTTAAATCAACTTCTGCAATTTCAAAACCATCATTGCTTTTAGTCATNGTTTCTAAGCGGGTTTTGGCATCTGAACTTAATNGATTACTNCTCATCAGAACACAAAAACTTTGTTCATTTCCTCTTCCAACCCGACCACGAAGTTGATGTAGCTGAGATAAGCCNAAGCGCTCAGCACTCTCAATAATCATGGCGGATGCATTTGGTACATTAACTCCAACCTCAATAACTGTTGTAGCAACCATGATCTGAGTTTGTTTATTTACAAATCTATCCATTTCAAAGTCTTTGTCCTTTGTTTTCATTTTTCCATGTACAATACTTATTTGATATTTTGGTTTAGGAAAAGCTCTGGAGATACTCTCATAACCATCCATNAAATCTTTGTAGTCCATTTTTTCTGATTCCTTAATAAGAGGGTAAACTATATATACTTGTCTTCCTTTCTTTATTTCANCACTAATAAANTTGAATACTCTCAGTCGTTTCTTGTCATTAAAGTGCAAGGTTTTAATTTTTTTTCGACCAGGAGGAAGCTCATCAATTATTGAAATATCAAGATCACCGTATAAACTCATCGCGAGTGTTCTAGGGATAGGTGTAGCAGTCATAACCAATACATGTGGAGGTAGAGTATTTTTTTTCCAAAGTTTAGCTCTTTGAGCCACTCCAAAACGATGTTGTTCATCTACAACTGCAAGTCCGAGGTTATTAAATTTAACTGCATCTTCAATTATTGCATGTGTTCCAATTAAAATATCAATTTTTCCAGATTCTAATTTTTTAGCAATTTCTTTCCGCTCCAATTTAGTTGTACTGCCAGTTAATAGGGCAATTGATACTTTAAGAGTTTCTGTAATATCAGAAATAGATTGGAAGTGTTGTTTGGCTAGAATTTCGGTTGGCGCCATCAAACATGATTGAAAACCATTGTCTGCAGCAATAAGTGCTATCATAAGTGCAACAATAGTTTTTCCTGATCCAACATCTCCTTGAAGAAGCCTATTCATTTGGCGGCCGCTTCCTAAGTCCTTTCGAATTTGTTTAATTACTTTCTTTTGTGCGCTTGTTAAATCAAAAGGAATTTTTTCTTTAAAAAAAGTGTTGAATAGGTTCCCTACTTTTTCAAAAGTATATCCCTTAATTTTTTTCTTATGCTGTAGGTTTTTGATCAATAATTGTAGTTGCATGAAAAAGAGTTCCTCATATTTAAGTCTATTTAACGCAATTGTAAGTTTTTCTTGATTTTTTGGAAAATGAATATTAATTAATGATTCGTTTTTGTTCAAAAATTTATATTTACTAATAATGCTGTGAGGAAGAGTTTCAAAAAAAGGAGTTTGTATGGAATTTAATAGTTCGGAAATCATTTTTGAAGTTATCCTTTGAGAAATTCCTTTAGCAATGAGTTTCTCTGAGCTTGGATAAACTGCTTGAAGCGATTTAGAAAACCCTTTTTTGAAATTATCCTCTGTTTCCATCTCAGGGTGCGGAATACTTGGCTTATTGTTATACCAGTTAAGCCTGCCAAAAATAACATATGAAATATTAAGTTGTAAACTTTTCCTAATCCATTGATGTCCACGAAACCAAATTAATTCCATTTGTTCCTTTCCATCGGAGAAGATTGCTATCAACCGNTTACCATTCTTTTGTGTTAGAGTTCTGATACTAATAATTTTACCTTTGAGTTGTACTTCAGAATTATTTTGTGGTAATTCATTGATTTTGTAAAATTTAGATCTGTCTATATAACGATTTGGGAAAAAATGCAATAGATCCTGAAAGCAGAAAATTTTTAATTCTTGTTTTAGGATATTTGCGCGGTTGGGACCTACACCCTTTAAATATTCGATTGGAGTTTGTAAAAATTCCATATTGAAACGAAAATAATTGATTTAAAAAACAATTAATTGGATTGTTTAAAACTTCTTCCAATTTTGAATAATTAATATCTATTATAATGTAATTTTTANTAATTCANGGTGTTTATAAGTATAAATAGTTTTAAGATTTTTTAATCAATTATTACTTTAATTTTAAAGAATAANTTATGCCTAATCAATCATTTTTATCTGAACTTAACGAGGCACAACGAGGACCTGTTTTTCATCGTGATGGACCTTTAATGGTAATTGCTGGAGCAGGGGCAGGAAAAACAAGGGTTTTAACTTATAGGATTGCAAATTTACTTTTTAATGGAGTTGACAGTTTTTCCATTTTAGCNCTAACCTTTACAAATAAAGCAGCTAGAGAAATGAAGGCTAGGATTTCTGAAATAGTTGGTGAGGGGGAGGAAAAAAATCTTTGGATGGGTACTTTTCACTCAGTTTTTGCTCGAATATTGAGGCAAGAGGCAGATAAACTTGGTTTTCCAAAGGATTTTACTATTTATGATACTCAAGATAGTGGGAGGTTAATAGCTTCTATAATTAAGGAGATGAATTTTGATAAGGATATATATAAATATAAACAAATTCGTAATCGTATATCAAGCTTTAAAAATAGTCTTATAACTGTTAAAGCTTATTTTAATAATCCAGATCTTCAAGAAGCAGATTCTATGTCTAGACGTCCAAAAATAGGCGAAATATATAGGGAATATGTCAATCGTTGTTTTAAGGCAGGAGCTATGGACTTTGACGATTTATTACTCAAAACTAATGAACTTCTAAATACCCATCCCCAGGTTTTAGCAAAATATCAAGATCGTTTTAAATATTTATTAGTTGATGAATACCAAGATACAAACCATTCCCAATATCTAATCATTCGAGCTCTTTCTGATAAGTTTCAAAATATTTGTGTAGTTGGCGATGATGCCCAAAGTATTTATGGATTTCGTGGAGCAAATATCAATAATATACTCAATTTTCAAAAAGACTATGAAAATGTAAAACTCTACCGCTTGGAGCAAAACTATCGTTCCACAAAAAACATTGTTGGTGCAGCCAATTCAATTATTAATCACAATAAAAATAAGATAGATAAAGAAGTTTGGACNTCAAACAATGAAGGTTGTAAAATNAAGGTAAACCGCTGTTCAACTGATGCAGATGAGGGTAGGGAAGTAGCTGCAAGTATATTTGAAATTAAAATGCAAGAACAAAGACAAAATAAAGACTTTGCCATTCTTTACAGAACCAATGCCCAGTCTAGAGCAATGGAGGACGCTTTGAGAAAGCGAGATATACCTTACCGGGTATATGGTGGTATATCTTTTTACCAGAGAAAGGAAATCAAGGATTTATTAGCTTATTTAAGATTAATGATTAATCCTAATGACGAGGAAAGTCTTAAGCGCATAATAAATTATCCTTCTAGAGGAATAGGACAATCCACATTAGACAAGCTTATCATAGGTGCTAAAAATAATAATATGTCTTTATTTGAAACTCTAAAAAATGCTGAAAAACTAAATTTATCACTTAATGGCGGTACAATTAATAAATTAAATAATTTTTCGAATTTTCTTCTGAGTCTTCAGATTGAAAGTCAGAAATGTAATGCTTTTGAAATAGCAGATTTAATTGCAAAAAAAACAGGATTGGTTTTGGAGTTGAAAAAAGATGGTACACCTGAGGGTATATCTAAGGTAGAAAATGTAGAGGAGTTGCTCAATGGTATTCGGGATTTTGTTGATGGTCAAAGTGAAATAGCCGATACTACCGGAAGTTTAACAGAGTTTTTAGAGGATATTGCTTTGGCNACTGACTTTGATAATGAGAAAAAAGATGACATTGATCGAGTATACTTGATGACTGTTCATTTGTCTAAAGGATTGGAGTTTCCTGTTGTNTATATCGTTGGATTGGAGGAAGACCTATTCCCTTCNGCTTTAAGTATGAATACTCGAAACGAACTTGAGGAAGAAAGGCGCCTATTTTATGTTGCCCTTACTCGTGCGGAAGAAAAAGCAATCATAACTTACGCNTCTTGTAGATACCGTTGGGGAAAATTAGTTGATGCTGAACCTAGTCGTTTTATTGAAGAAATAGATGATAAATATTTAGATTTTCTAATTCCTAAGGAAAGCTATGTCTTCAAGCCTCTTATTGACACTGGAATTTTCAACGAGACTAATNATTTAAAATCTAAAAGTTCAACTTTAAAAGNTGATACCAAGATCAATACCATACCGAGTCAAAAACAACTTGGAAAACTTAAAGAAATAAAGTCTAATCAGAAAANTCCAGTAGCCTCAATTGATCAAGCGATTCNTGATCTTCAAGAAGGAATGAATGTTGAGCACAAAAGATTTGGATATGGAAAGGTATTAAAGATAGATGGTTTAGGAAATGATAGGAGAGCAACTATTAATTTTGATATTGGCGGGGAAAAAAAATTATTACTTCGTTTTGCAAAGTTAAAGATTAAAGTCAATGGCTAAAGTTTTCAAGTTTTTTAATTCAAACCCTAATCAAAAAAAAATTAATGAAGCTGCTGAGCTTCTTNAAAAAGGAGGGTTGATTATATATCCTACTGATACTGTATATGCATTAGGTTGTTTAATAAATAAACAAAAGACCTTAAAAAGACTTGCTGATTTAAAAGGTCTTAATTTAGAAAAGGCGCAGTTTGCATTTTTCGTTAAAAATTTCGATTTACTTTCTAATTATGTTCGTCCAATTGATAATCCAACCTTTAAATTACTTAAACGTGGTTTGCCTGGCCCCTATACATTTATNCTTCCAACCCTAAAATTACCTAAGCCATTTCAAAAGAGAAAATCAATCGGTATTCGTATTTCAGATCATCCTATTCTTAACGAGCTATTAGGTTTATTAACAGTACCTCTTATTACTACATCCCTTCATGATACTGATAAAATANTTGATTACACTACAGATCCAGCAGTAATTTTTGAGCGTTGGGGTAAAAATATTGATCTAATGATGGATGATGGTTTTGGAGGAAATATNCCGTCTACGGTTATTGACCTATGCAAAAAAGAACCTGTAGTGATTAGAAAAGGAAAGGGACCTTTAAATATTTTATAAAAAAAAACACGCTAAATTAAGCGTGTTTTTTTATTGTTTTTAATTGGAGGCCTGATCCATTCCTTGTTGAATAAGATCATAAAATTGATCAAGTTTTGGTAGTACAACAATTCTAGTTCTCCTATTTTTAGCTCTTCCAGCCGCAGTATTGTTGTCAGTTAAAGGCATATAAAAACTTTTTCCAGCAGCAGTCATTCGCTCTGGATTTACTCCAAAGTCTTTTTGCAGAATTCTGATAACTGAAACAGAACGTTTAAC
>NZOY01000070.1 GCA_002695445.1 Flavobacteriaceae bacterium | reverse complement strand
ATTTTTATCGTAATTTTTAGCAAAAATACGTACTTTAATTTCAATATCAAATGCCACTTGAACAAAGGGTAAATATCGACAAGAAAACCTTGATTTTGATCTGGGATGTTAAAGAATCTATAGAGCGTTTAAATAAAAATCTCAAACTGTCTAAATCAGATGAGCTTAGACTTCAAAAACGAAAAACTGCTGCTCATCAAAAGCAGTTTCTGGCTTCTCGTGCACTCTTGATGGAGGCAGGGGTTTCTTTGGGGGCTTTAAGCTTTGATAAAGATGGTATTCCTCATTTAGAGTCGGGTCAGTACATATCAATATCTCACACAAGAAACCTTGCAGGAATTGCATTAGGTAATAAAATATTGGGATTTGACTTGGAANTATATAGACCTAAGATTGAGTTTATTGCAAATCGTTTTTTAAATCCTAACGAAAGCTTTGCACNTGAAGGTAAAAGAACACTTGAAAAACTTACNTTAATTTGGACNGCTAAAGAGGCCTTATATAAAGCCATGAAGCAAAAAGGAATTATTTTTTCAAAGCAACTTATAATAGACCCATTTCAATGGGGAGAGAGAAACGGCAGTGCAAAAGTCATAATTTCGGATAAAATATTTGATTTTTCATTAAAATTTATTGTAGAAAAAACTTACTGCGGTACCTTAGCCTACAGGAAAAAACTTAATAAANAATTATGAAAGTATCTGTTGATTTGACTTTAACTCCGCTAAGCGATGAATATGAACATTCGATAAAAACCTTTATTAAAAAAATAAGATCCTTAGGGTTTAAGGTTATTGAAAACCCACTAAGCACTCAAATATANGGGGAATATGACTCTCTCATGTCTAGTCTTCAGGAAATAATTAGGGAAACTTTTGAGGAAGAGTCATTTGTGATATTAAACTTAAAAATAGTTAAGGGAGATCGAAGTAAATATGTCCCAAGTTTTTAATTTTTTATTTAGACAATATAGTGATTATAATTCCTTAGANATTTCTATGGAAATTATCGCTGTAANNTTAGGTCTAGTTAGTGTNGTCTATGCAAAAAAAAATAGTGTATTGCTTTATCCTACTGGGATGGTATCNACTGGTATTTTTGTCTATCTATTGATTAAATGGTNCTTATTGGGTGATATGCTTATCAATGCTTATTATTTTATTATGAGTGGTTATGGCTGGTACTATTGGTCACAAAAAAAAGATAGTATTTATATTAACCAGGTTGATTACACTNAAGTTACNGAACGTAAAATTTCAGGAGTTTTATTTTTTATGAGTTTAGTTTTTGTTTTTGCTGTTTATAAAGTGTTTGATAGATGGAACGATTGGACTGCTTATGTTGATACATTTACCACTGCAATTTTCTTTGTCGGTATGTGGTTGATGGCTAGAAGAAAAATTGAAAGCTGGATTTTTTGGATTATCGGAGACCTNATTTCAATTCCGCTTTATTTTTACAAGGGCCTCACAGTAACAAGTATTCAATATCTTATCTTTACTATAATTGCAATATTTGGATATAGGACATGGAAAAAGATTTTAAACAGGTCCCTTCAAATCTCTTAAGAGTAGTCATTTACGGACCAGAATCGACTGGTAAGACTACCCTAGCGAAACAATTGGCAGGCTATTACCATACAAACTGGGTTAAGGAATTTGCAAGAGATTACCTTCAAAAAAAATGGGACAATAAAAATGAAGTTTGTGCCATAGATGATTTACCTGCTATTGTCGATGGACAAATAAATTCAGAGAATCAAGCCATTTCAACTGCGAACAAAATACTTTTTTGTGATACTAATGTATTAGTTACTAGGGTCTGGTCAGAAACTCATTTTCAAGGTTATTGTAATCCAAAAATTATTGACTGTAGTGAGANATTTAAATATGATTTTTATCTCCTTACCGGCATCGATGTTCCTTGGCAAAAAGACGACTTAAGAGACCGTCCAAATGATAGGCAAACCATGTTTGATTATTTTAAAAACATGTTGGATCAACTAAATGAAAATTACGCCATATTGCAAGGTAATAAAGAAAAAAGACTTAAAAAGGCCATTATATTAATAGACGAGCTTTTAAAAAAACCCTAGACAAGTTTTTCAATTTTTAGTCCTTGGCTTATCTTTGTAGAATCTCAAAGGGGTGCCCCAATTATAGGGCTGAGATTAAACCCGTTGAACCTGGGCAGGTAATGCTGCCAAGGGATTTTTTTAACTTTTAAAACTAAGAATAATCACCCCTTTTATTTGAATAAATATTCAGATGAAAACGATTTACTTAGGATTTTTAGCGATTATCCTCTTTAATCAATCGCTAGCACAAGGAACCAATTTTCAAGATTCTATTCCAACTTTTCAACTCGAGGAGGTAAAAATAGCAGGACTCAGAGTGGATGAAAGTCAGCCGTTTGCCTATACAAATGTTAAAAAGCAAGAACTTAAATCGAGAAATTTAGGGCAGGATCTTCCCATCATGTTAAACTATCTCCCTGGTGTGGTTACTACAAGTGATGCAGGATCGGGTATTGGTTATACTGGAATCAGAGTAAGGGGAAGCGATGCATCACGTGTTAACATTACAATTAATGGAATACCTTATAACGACTCTGAGAGTCAAGGTGTTTACTGGGTGAATCTACCAGATTTTACTTCCTCTATTTCAAGTCTCCAAATGCAAAGGGGAGTCGGGACTTCCACCAATGGATCAGGCGCATTTGGTGCCAGTATAAATTTATTGACAGACGCTGTATCTGAAAATGGATTTGCAGAAATTGCAAATTCCATTGGGAGTTTTAATTCCATTAAAAGCACTTTGATGTTTTCTACAGGCCTTTTAAACAATCATTTTGAAATATCTGGACGATTGTCTAAAATTACCTCCGATGGCTATATAGATAGGGCATCTTCAGACCTGAATTCCTACTTCTTACAAGGAGCATATCAGGACGAGAGTACCCTTATCAAGGGAATTATTTTTGGTGGACATGAGATTACTTACCAATCTTGGTTTGGAGTTGACGCAAACACATTAAGTTCCAATAGGAGATATAATCCAGCCGGAGAAATTTACGATAATGCAGGCAACTTACAAGGCCACTATGATAATCAAGTAGACGATTATACCCAAGATCATTACCAGTTTCATTGGAATCAAAAGTTAAATACCTACACTAGTTTTTCTCTTGGTTTAAATTATACTTACGGTCGAGGTTTTTATGAGGAATATAAAGATTTGTGGTTTGAGCAAAACATTAATTTTTCAAATGAAAACAACTTCAGCTACCTAGGTCTAACTCCATACAATATTGGTGATACTATGATTGATAAAACAGAAAATATTATAAAAAAATGGCTTGATAATCATTTTTATGTAACCACCTTTTCACTTAACAGCCAAAAATCAAATACCGAATTAGATTTTGGTGCTATGTTTAGCAACTACATTGGAGACCATTTTGGTGAATTAATATTTGCGGAATATGCTTTAGGCGGAATGCCAAGGGATCGTTTTTATGAAAACCAAGGGAAAAAAATAGAGGGGAATGTTTATGCCAAGATAAATCATCAGATTAATAATCGTTTCTCTGGATATTTGGATTTACAATACAGAAGTATCAGATATACCGCTGATGGTAATCTCAAAGGACCCACTCTAATCAGCGTTAATGAAGATTATGGTTTTTTTAACCCAAAAGCAGGTATAGTTTTTAGCCTCAACCCTAATAATAAATTTTATATCTCCTATGCAAGAGCAAACAGGGAACCCTCACGTGCTGATTTTGAGGAAGGAAATCCTAAACCAGAGGAGTTGAATGACTTTGAATTGGGTTGGCGTTTTTCGGGCATTAGATCGAGCTTCCTGGCTAATATTTATTTAATGGATTACAAAAACCAGTTGGTATTGACTGGCGCCCTCAATGATGTAGGAACACCCATAAGGGAAAATGTAGGAAAGAGCAGTAGATTGGGAATTGAGCTAGAGGGAAATTTTATACTATCAAGCCGATGGACCTGGCAGCCAAATTTAACTCTTAGTAGAAATCAAAATCATAACTATTATTTTAAGCGAGATGGACAAATGACTTATTTGGGAAATACAAACCTATCGTTTTCTCCATCTATTGTAGCAGGAAATTTAGTATCCTTTCAACCCTCATCAAATTTGAGGTTTGTTTTTTTAACTAAACACGTTGGAGAACAGTTTATGGGTAATATAGATTCAAATAATTCAAAGCTTGAAGCTTACACAATTTCTGATTTAAATATTACTTATCGTTTTCCGCAAATGGAATTACTCAAGGCAATTGATATTTCACTGCTAGTAAATAATATATTAGATAAGAAATATGTTTCAAATGGATATTTTTACACTTTTGATGATGATTATTCGCTGCCTGGTAAAGTAACAACTATTGAAGGCTCTGGTTATTATCCTCAGGCAGGAATTAATTTTTTATTTGGAATAAACTTAAGGTTTTAGTGGAATATGATTGATTAATTTTATACTAATTGGTCTATTATTTTCAACCTATGATAAGTTTGTTTTAAACACCATCGAAAAGTTTTCCATATTTTAGTTAGTCAAACCATAAACAATTATGAAATACCTACAAAAAATCATTTTTTTCACAGGCACTTTCCTATTTAGTTTTAACCTATTATTAGCTCAGGTTAACGTGTCTGGAACTATTGTCGATAGAGATGGTCAACCAATACCTGGGGTTACTATTTTAGATTTAGAAAACAATTCAAATGGTGCAGTAACTGATTTTGACGGAAACTTTACGATTAATGTTCCATCTGATGGAACATTAAGTGTAAGTTTTATTGGATATATAACTCAAAACATNTCCATATCTGGACAAACTAACTTAAAGGTCACGCTAGAGGAAAATATTTCGGCTTTAGATGAAGTTGTTATTACAGGGTATGGGTCACAAGTAAAAAAGAGCGACTTAACAGGGTCAATTTCATCCATTAGTTCAGAGGATTTTGAAAGTCAACCCTTAATTAGAGTTGACCAAGCNTTACAAGCAAGAGCTGCTGGAGTTGCAGTTACCCAAACTAGTGGTGCTCCTGGAGCTGGTTATAAAATAAGGATTCGAGGTGCAAACTCAATTACTGGAAACAACAACCCTCTTTATGTTGTTGATGGCCTGGTAGTTGGAAATATTAATAATATTAATGCAACTGATATAAGTTCAATGGAAGTATTAAAGGATGCGTCTGCAACGGCTATTTATGGCAATAGAGGAGCAAATGGTGTAGTGTTAATTTCTACTAAATCTGGTAAAAAAGGAAAAGCAAAAATTCAGGTTGATTCTTTTTTTGGAACCTCTGATGTTATNCAAAGAATACCAGTTATGACTCCTGCACAATTTGCTGANGGGGTAAACCTTAGAGACGCTGTGGAAACTATTTCCCAATCAAGAATTTCTGAATTGAGGGCAGGGGATGGAGCTAATTGGCAAGATTATTTTTTCAGAAGTGCTCCNTTTTCAAATATTGTTGTGTCAGCAAATGGTGGATCTGAGGATGTCGACTATTTCATTTCTGCAAATAGTTATAAAGCTCAAGCGACCATTATAAATCAAGATTTCAATAGATTGAATTTTAGAACTAATATTAATGCCCAATTAAATGAAAAATTAAAAATTGGAATTAAAAATTTTATTAGTCGTTCTAATAATAATGGTGCTAGAGCAAACCTAGCTAGTGGGATAGCTTGGGACATGAATACCCCTCCTAGAGATTCAAACGGTAATTATAATTCCGCTCCACTTGTTTCTGGAGTTGGTAATGGGTCTCCAATGCCTCTTTTGGCCCCTGAGAATAATAAAGTTGAAAATGTATCAGATCAATTAATTTCAAACATTTATGCTAATTATAGTATAACTGATAATATTACTTTTAACATATCGGCTGGGATTGAAAAAATTGATCTTACAAATAGCAGATATACTTCCTCAGAGGTAAATGGAGTTACTGAAGCAGTTGTTCGCGATCAACAAGGTGTTCGATTTCANAACACTAATCGGTTGACATATAAGAATGACAATCCTGATCATGCTTTTCAGGCTGATTTGGTTCATGAGCTGCAATCATTTGAAATGAATTTCAGAGAGGCAACTGCAAGTTCATTTTTTTCTAACTCCACAAATTTTAAGGAACTTTCACTTGCNNGTATTCAAAATACTGACAGTGGTAATTCTAATGAAAAACTAGAGTCTTTTTTAGCTAGGATAAACTATTCTCTTTACAATAAATATTTATTTACAGCATCTGTAAGATCTGATGGGTCTAGTAAATTTAATGAAGATAATCGCTGGGGAACTTTCCCCTCGGGATCTTTAGCATGGAGNGTTTCTCAAGAAGATTTTTTGAANGANCACAATACAATAAGCTCACTAAAAGCTAGAGTNAGNTTTGGTATAACTGGTAGTCAAGCTGTTAGTCCGTTCTCTACAATTTCTATTCCTGGAATCTCTGCTAGTAATAATTATCCATTNTCTGGTGGTNTCGCAAGTATTGGTGTGGCNCCATCAAATAGGATGGCAAATCCAGATTTAACCTGGGAAACTACGACCCAACTTAACCTAGGATTTGATCTAGGCCTTTGGAATTCAAAATTTTTACTGTCTATAGATTATTACAGCAAGAAGACAGAGGATATTCTTCTTACAAGGGTGTTACCCGAATTTGTAGGCCCAACACTTATCACGATAAATTCGGGTGAGGTTGAAAATAATGGTATTGATATTTCATTGAATACAGTTATATATGAGAAAAATGACCTTTCAATTAATTCAAACTTTAATCTATCAGCCAATGAAAATAGAGTTGTTAATTTAGTTGATGGAATTGATAATATGGTTTTAGGTAATCGATACTATGGAACTTCATTTCCAGTAAATCCAACCAGAGTTGAGGTTGGAAAACCTATAAGTACTTTTAGAGGCTATCATTTTGATGGGGTATATCAAACAGGTGCAACTGATGGAACTCCTGGACATGCTAAGTATAAAGATCTGAATGGCGACGGTAAAATTTCCACTGAAGATATTGGTAATATTGGGGATGGGAATCCTGACTTCACCTGGGGCTGGAATATCGATTTTGATTACAAAGGATTTAATTTAAATATGGTGTTCGAAGGTGCGCAGGGNAACGACATNTATAANTTTCAAAGAATGAGAATGATGGGTCTTGGGGCNGCTCAGTTCCATGCAGTTCATGCAGATTATCTTGATAGCTGGTCTACAACAAACCCAAGTAATACTATTCATTCTGGTACTCAAGCAGCTAGAGATTCTAACGAGTGGTTGTCTTCTCAATTTCTAGAAGATGGCTCATACACTACCCTTAGGAGTGCTTCTCTAACATATAATTTTAAAAACGCTTTGAGGGAAATCGGAATAAATGAATTTAAGGTATTTGTAAATGCAGAAAATTTGTTTATTATAACTGATTACTCTGGCTTTGATCCCGTTTCAACTGCCTCAGGTAATTCAGATGTTGACCTTGGGATTGACCTAAATGCCTTCCCTATTTCAAGATCATTTTCAGTCGGATTTAACCTTACATTTTAAAATATTTAATTATGAAAAATACATATAAAATATTTACACTAATTATTTCTACTTTATTATTCTTTTCTTGTAGTGATCTGGAGGAAGACCGAAGTGGAATATTCTCATTAGATAATCTTCAATCAGAGGCAGATCTTGTTGCTGCACTTGTGCCTGTATATAAACGACTTCAATACTCATATAGAAATCCCCATTTTATGAGGACAAATACCTTTGGTTCAGATGATATAACAACATGGTGGGGTGGCAATAAAGCCCCACTCAGGGTTTTTGATTCATTTAATTATGGAGGTGGTGAAAATGGAGATATAAATTGGTTGGATTATGATTGGAAAGGGTTTTGGAAAATGATTTATCATGCTAATTCCCTAGTAGAGGGATTAAAAACCTCAACTGCTGACCAAGAAATAAAATCAGTTGCAGATGGGGAGGCAAGATTTTTAAGAGCATTTGCTTATTTACAATTGGTAAGAGAACACGGAAACATGCCCATTATACTAGATGGTATGACACCCACTGGGGACGAAGAACGGGCTACTGTACTGGAGAATTATCAGCATATTGAGGCAGATCTTTTGATTGCCGAGGCTAATTTACCCGCTCCTGGATCTACTGCAAATGTAGGAAGAGCATCATCTGCAGCTGCTAAAACTTTACTAGCAGATCTATATCTTACATGGGCAGGATGGCCTGTAAAAGATAATTCTAAAAACTCTCTAGCTGCAAGTAAAGCAAAAGAGGTTATAGACATGGGTTATCATTCATTGTTACCCATTGATAAACTTTGGTTATTGGAAAATGCCAATAGTAGAGAAAGTGTTTTTTCCGTTCAGTTTTCAAAAGAGGAGGATCAAAGAAACGGTCACCCTGCGGCAACAAGTTTTCACATGGCTCGAGGTTGGTCAGATATGTATCCAGAGTTACAATTTTTTAAGGATTTCCCTGAAGGGCCCAGAAAAGAGGCAACATTTGTAACCCAAATTCCAAATCGTGGTTTTGCAGGGGGAAAAATAATTACTAAAAATCCACCAACAATCGAATGGAGTGTCTCACAAAGATTTCACCCAATGTATGGAAAGTTTACTGCATCAGAGGATCTTACTGTTGTTGGTCGAACAATGGGTTACAGATCTATTGAAATTTACCGTTATGCTGAGGTATTATTAATTTATGCTGAGGCAAAAGCTGCATCTGGTGCACTTGATGCTAGCGCTTTAGACGCCTTAAATCAAGTTAAACGACGAGCAGCCGGTTTAGATCCAAATACTCCAAATGCTACTGTTGATGTTTTCTCTGCTTCTGTGCAAGATATAATTGATGAGAAAGGTTGGGAGTTAGCAGGTGAACACAAAAGGTGGTTTGATTTGGTTAGAACAGAAACTCTTGAAAGTGCAATTTTGAAAAGAGATCCCGATGAGCAAGTACCTTTGGTAAGACAACCTGGAAAGGCTCAATATATTTCTCCTATACCTGCTGAGGCAATTGCTACTAGCAAATTAGTTCAAAATCCACAAGGATTTAAAATTCAATAAGGAGTCAAATAATTAGTATTAATTAGGGAGTGATAATTCACTCCCTTTTTTTATTTTCAAAACTTAAATAAATACATTCATAGGATATTGAGAAATTTCAAGATTAATGGTTAGTTTAAAACTTAAAATGAAAAATACACTTATCTCTTTTCTTATTCCATTCATTTGCTTTGGTCAACGAATTGATTTACAACCTAAGGTAGCGAAAGGAAGAATCGTGGAACATACCTATTTTCATTTATCCTATGTGGAAGAACATGAACAGTCAGAGTGGGTTCATTATAGACTTGATTCTATAATGTTAAAAGGAAAAGAAAGGAGGAAAGATTATACTTTCAGAGTTGATACTAAAGACTCAATAACATCATCTTCCACAAACTATAATTATAAAAAATATAAATATGAAAGAGGCCATCTCGCCCCTTTTGCAGATATGAAGATAGATTCCATATCTGCATCTGAGTCCTTCCTTATGTCTAA